>NZ_JAAGRY010000147.1 GCF_015707995.1 Microbacterium paulum | reverse complement strand
CGGGCGAGGGTCCGCCACACGGTCGACAGCGACGGCGCACCCGGGACACCGAGCTCGTCCCACACCCGCAGCGTGTCCGCCTTGCTGGTCGGCTCGACGACGCGGGCCAGGACCAGCTTCTTGAATGTGTCGTTGCCGACCGCGTCGAACCCGAGACGGGCGTAGGCGTCCTCGAGGACATCCCACAACAACCTGGACCTCGACCCGGTCACC
>NZ_JAAGRY010000146.1 GCF_015707995.1 Microbacterium paulum | reverse complement strand
CTGGATGAAAGCCCTCGAGCAACTCTCGATCGTCTACCCCGAGCGCATCAACCGCTACCTCTAACACCCCGAGGCAAGGCCCACTTACACACACAACTTGACAAGCTCGGGCCAGGACCAGCTTCTTGAATGTGTCGTTGCCGACCGCGTCGAACCCGAGACGGGCGTAGGCGTCCTCGAGGACATCCCACAACAACCTGGACCTCGACCCGGTCACC
>NZ_JAAGRY010000145.1 GCF_015707995.1 Microbacterium paulum | reverse complement strand
ACCATCGACGGACACGAACTCACCGCGACCACCCCGCCAACGGGGGAAGCCGCCGACATCATCGCCGCACTCCGGCCGGGCGTGGGGCACTAATCTGACACGATCCAGGTCAGAGGGCGGCAGGCGCGGGGCCACGCAGCAGCTCTGCCAGGGCCGCCAGTTCCTCGCGCCGGACCTCGTGGCCGCCGTCGTGATAGGCGGTGGTCAGATCCGCGCCCT
>NZ_JAAGRY010000144.1 GCF_015707995.1 Microbacterium paulum | reverse complement strand
CTCCGCCTGAGCCTTACGTCGCTCTTCACGCGACGCCCTATCGATAGCCAACAGTGTGTTTCCTTTCGTAAGGAGACCCGGCCCCTTACACACACCATTTGACACGCTCCCTGGCCCGCGTCGTCGAGCCGACCAGCAAGGCGGACACGCTGCGGGTGTGGGACGAGCTCGGTGTCCCGGGTGCGCCGTCGCTGTCGACCGTGTGGCGGACCCTCGCCCG
>NZ_JAAGRY010000143.1 GCF_015707995.1 Microbacterium paulum | reverse complement strand
CCTGGATCGTGTCACCGTCGGGTGATTTCGCGGGTTGAGGATCGTTGAGGCTTGATTTTCCGGGGGTGTTGGTGCCTCGTGCGGGGCACTAACGGCGTCGATCTAGACTCGCTCGGTGGGGTGGTTCGTGCGGAAGGTGCGCACCGCGTCGGGTGCGACGGCGGTGCAGATCGCGTCGAAGACCCGTGGTGTGCGGACGATCGTGGAGCACCTCGGCTCCGCGCACGACGATGAGCAGCTCGCGGTGCTGGTCGCGATCGCGCGGGAGCGGATCGCGGAGCTGGCCGGGCATGTCCCGTTCGATCTGGACGGGCTGGGCGCGACGCCGCCGGCCACGACCGCGCCGACGGTGACCGGGTCGAGGTCCAGGTTGTTGTGGGATGTCCTCGAGGACGCCTACGCCCGTCTCGGGTTCGACGCGGTCGGCAACGACACATTCAAGAAGCTGGTCCTGGCCCG
>NZ_JAAGRY010000142.1 GCF_015707995.1 Microbacterium paulum | reverse complement strand
CACACCCTGCACGAACACACAGAACCCGCCCGCCCCGAGCTCTACCTCACCGCCTGACCACCACCCACCCACAGGGAACAACGGAATGACACCACGCCACGGGACTTGACCGATGCACGACAGTGTCGGGGTGGAACGTCGGCGGCGCGACGAAGTCTGCCCACATGCCAAGGTGTTCGAGCGCCGAAGACAGGTAAGAGCGGCACCACCTTTCGCACGACTGCGGCAACTCCTCATCGATAATGCTGAATGGCGACCCATCGACGGCCGGCGGCGTCTCGGTCAGCAGATCTCGCATGATCCGCGCAGACTGAGCCACCTCCACCCACGAACGCGCCTGCTCTCGATCGACCGAGATGCGGGTGGGAACATCATCATCCTTCACGAGCGCGAGCGTATCGTGACCCCGCCACCGCCCCAAGCGCCTTTGGCCTGAGACAGCTGGGCCGGAAACGATCGTCTTCGGCGTGACATCGCGTTCACTTGGAGTTGCCGCCGCGAAGGTCAGTCACCGGGGAAGCGAGCGTGTCAAATGGTGTGTGTAAGGGGCCGGGTCTCCTTACGAAAGGAAACACACTGTTGGCTATCGATAGGGCGTCGCGTGAAGAGCGACGTAAGGCTCAGGCGGAGGG
>NZ_JAAGRY010000141.1 GCF_015707995.1 Microbacterium paulum | reverse complement strand
GGTCAAGTCCCGTGGCGTGGTGTCATTCCGTTGTTCCCTGTGGGTGGGTGGTGGTCAGGCGGTGAGGTAGAGCTCGGGGCGGGCGGGTTCTGTGTGTTCGTGCAGGGTGTGGACGAGTTTGCGCATCGAGATGTCGGAGAAGTAGCGGCGTTCGCCGTAGGACCATTCCTCGTGTTGTTCCTGGAGGACCGCGCCGATCAGGCGGGTCACGGAGTCGCGGTCGGGGAAGATCTGGACGACGTCGGCGCGGCGTTTGATCTCGCGGTTGAGGCGCTCGATGGGGTTGTTGGACCAGACCTTCTGCCAGTGCTCCCGGGGCAGCGGGGCGAACCCGGTGAGGTCCGGCTCGGCGGCCTCGAGCATGGCGGTGATCTCGGGGAACGAGCCGCGCAGACTGTCGGTGACCTGGTGATACTGCGCGATCACCGCTTCGGGGGTGGTCTGCGCGAAGATCGTGGAGATCATCGCGTTGACCGGCTTGGAGCGTGCTGAGCCGAGCTTCTGGGTCACGTTGCGCGCGAAATGCACTCGGCATCGTTGCCACCCCGAGCCGGGCAGGATCGCTTTCACCGCGGCCTTGATGCCGGCGTGCGCGTCGGACGTGACCAGGGCAACCCCGAGCGGGTCGGCGTCGGTGGCGACCTTCAGGCCGCGGTCGCGGAGGCTGCGGAGGAACTCGGTCCAGAAGTCG
>NZ_JAAGRY010000140.1 GCF_015707995.1 Microbacterium paulum | reverse complement strand
GGCGGGCGTCGCGGCAGCGCCCGGCGTCGCGGTGCGCGAGGCCGCCGCATCCCGCGCCGGTGCGGTGGGCAGGCGGCTGAAGAGCTCCGCGAACGGATCGTCGTTCGGCGGGGTTTCGGGCATCAGGCGGGCTCCTGAGGGTCTGACATGAGCACACCGGCCGGGGTACCGGTGCCCTTTTCGACGTCGATGGCCTGCTGAAGCAGAACGACCGCGGCGACTTGGTCGACAATCCTACGAGACGATCGCTGAGAACGCCCGCTTTCGCGTAGCGCCGCGTGCGCCGAGACGGTGCTCAACCGCTCGTCGACCAGGCGAACCGGCCGCCCGGTCGCGGTCGCGAGCTCGCCCGCGAAGGCGCGCGCGTCGGCCGTCGAGGCGGTGTCGCCCCCGGAGAGACTCACCGGCAGCCCGACGAGCACCTCGAACGCGTCGTACTCGTTCGCGAGGGCCGTGATGCGGGCGACGGATGCCTCGTTCCGCGGCACCGTCTCTACGGGAACGGCCAGCATCCCGTCGGGGTCGCACCGCGCGACCCCGACCCGCGCCTTGCCGACGTCGACGCCGAGTCGTACGCCGCGACGGAAGCCGCTCACGCGGTCGGGGCCTCGAGCGCCCGGACGACCGCCTGAAGCGCCGCGGGCAGTGCCGCGGCATCCGTGCCGCCGCCCTGCGCGACGTCGTCACGACCGCCGCC
>NZ_JAAGRY010000139.1 GCF_015707995.1 Microbacterium paulum | reverse complement strand
ATCGAGGTTATTTGGCATTTGACAAGTGCACGCTGTTGAGTTCTCAAGGATCGGACGCTCCCCCCACAACACCTCACGGCATCCCAGAAGGGCAACTTCTCTACCTTACACCTCCATCCGTGAGCCGTCAAATTCGACGATCTCGGAGGAGAGATCCTCCGACCTGGACTCTGAAGTCCTGAAACTCCGAGGAGTTCCGTTTGGGTTGGAGTTTGTCCGCTGCATGAGGGGGCGGGGCCTTCCGGCCCGCTCGCTCTCCCTTTGGGGCGAACATCAATAAACTTACGCCGTACCGCGCGAGCGGGCAAATCCGAGCGGCATCCCGGGCGTGTCGCGCGTCTCGCGACCCTCCCGCCGGCGAGCCTCGCGGCGATCGCGCTCCGGCGCTCCCCATCCTCCACAGCCCGAGGCGCCGTCTACTCGTATCGCAGCGATTCGACAGGGTCGGCTTTCGCGGCGCGTGCTGCACGCAGCGTGCCGGCGAGGAAGGCGATCGCCATCACCACGAGGATGATGACCGCGATCGACACGGGGTCTGTCGGAAAGTTTGTGTGTGAGGGGTTCGGCGTGATCGGTTCGGCTTCGGTCGGACGGGAAGATGAATCACGTCATGAGCACTGAATTGAAGACAACAACTGAGCAATCCGAGACCGTCGATCTGCGAACCGGGGAGGTCCTTCCTGCGCCGCCGAATATCACCGCGGTCGCGG
>NZ_JAAGRY010000138.1 GCF_015707995.1 Microbacterium paulum | reverse complement strand
GCTGCGCGTTCGGCGAGCGCCGCCGCGACGCGCCCCGCCTGCGCGTGCGAGATCGCCTCGATCCGCACGCGACGCGACGTGCCGTCGTGGTCGAGTCGCGCGCCGTCTGTCGCGTCGAGGGTGAGCACGGCCGCGCACCGCGGCGGGGGCGGGGCTCCCTCGGCCACCCGGACGATCGGAATGTCGGCGTCGGCGGGCACCGGCCGCTCCCCCGAACCGGCGAACACGACGGCGCCGCGCGTCGCTTCGGCATGCGGCAGTGCGGGGGCGCCGCCACCGTCCACGCCCGCGCCGATCCCGGCCGTGTCGCCCACGAGCCGAAGTTGCCCGGGCGACTGCGCCAGGCACAGCTGCACCACGAGCGCCCGCACGACCGCCTCAGCGAGCACCGGCGGCCCGCAGACGGCGATCCCCGCCATCAACGGCACGTGCACGGGCATGTCGTCGAGCGTCCGCGCCCTGCGGCGCACGTCACGGGCATCCGTCGCCTGCGCATCACCGTCCACGCGCAGCGCGCTGCGCCCCACGCCGCGCCCCACGACGATCACCTCGTCGCGCCCCGGCACGACGCGCCAGATCTCGTCGGGGTCGTCGGCGTAGCCGGCGACGTCGGGGGTGCGCCGCCACGCCCGGCGGCGCTCGACGTCGTGGCGCTCCTCGACCTCGCGGTCGAGATCGGCGAGCGCATCGGCGGCCTCGCG
>NZ_JAAGRY010000137.1 GCF_015707995.1 Microbacterium paulum | reverse complement strand
ACGGTGCGGGGACCCGCATCGGCCGCGCAGCGGATGAGCGCCGTCCCCCGCGTGGCCGGGGTACCCGGCAGTCGCGCCGCGTCGTCTTGCCCGAGGATCGCCCGCGAGTCGGCGGCGTCGGTCACCCGCAGAGCGATGCGGAGCGGCGCATTGGCGAGCACGCCGTCGCGAAAGGCGCCCGCGGCCCGTTGCGACGCGAGCACGAGGTGCATGCCGAGCGCCCGCCCGCGGGCGGCGATGTCGGCGAACAGGTCGTGCAGCCCGGGGTGCACCGAGACGAGGGCGGCGTACTCGTCGACGACGATCACGAGGCGCGCGAGGGCGTCGCCCGCCTCGGCGACATCGCGTGCCCCCGCGGCTTCGAGCACCCGCTCGCGGTGCCGTATCTCGGCCCGCAGGCTCTCGACCGCCCGCAGCGCCCGTTCCTCGTCGAGATCGGTCAGCACCCCGGTGACGTGCGGCAGCGCGGCGAGTGCGTCGAAGGTGCGGCCGCCCTTGAAGTCGACGAGCAGGAACGACACCTCGCGCGGCGAGCGCGACCGGCACATGCCGAGAATCCAGGTCGTGAGCAGTTCGCTCTTGCCCGACCCGGTCACCCCGATCACGACGGCGTGCGGCCCGTCGGCGACGAGGTCGAGGGTCACCGGTTCGCCGCCCGAGACGCCCACGACCGCGGCGAGCGATCCGGGCGCGGCCGCCTCGGGCAGGTCTTCCCACGCGACGGCGGCGTCGAGCCGCTGCCCGAGCGTCGCCGCGCGTTCGGCGAG
>NZ_JAAGRY010000136.1 GCF_015707995.1 Microbacterium paulum | reverse complement strand
GCCCGTGCCGCGGGCCGAACGCGTGCGCGCCGGGACCGAAGCCGTGACCGGGGCCGAAGCCCGGGCCGAAGCCGTGACCGGGGCCGAAGCCGCGGCGACCCGGGCCGAAGCCGTGACGGCCGGCGCCGCGAGGCATCCGCTCGTCGGGGTTCCAGCCGAGTTCGCGCGCGATGGCCTCGAGGCTCGCGAGCGTGGTCGCGAGGTCTTCGTCGGAGACGGCGGACGAGACGCGGGCGCGCACCCCGTCGACCGAGGCGTCGAGTCGCGCCGCGACGGCGCGCCCCTCGTCGGTCAGGGTCCAGGTGCCGTCGGTCTCGGCGACCCAGCCGCGCTCGACGAGGCCGCGGAGCTTCTTGCCGCCATGGCGCTGCAGCCGCTCGCTGAGTTCGGGAGAGACGACGTCGCCGGCCAGCAGGCGCAGCAGCCGACCCTCGCGTCGGGTGATGCCCTCGGCCTGGAACGCCGTCTCGAGCTCGCGGGCGAGCAGGTGATCAGCGGCGCGCAGCCAGTAGCCGAACGGGCGGGTGGTGTTCTGTGGGGAGGTGTTCTCGGTGTTCATGAGAAGTCCTTTCGATGTCTGGAGGGAGCGGCGTCAGAATCGCCGCTCGATACATGTCACTGTGCATGTACATGCAGTATGACATGCACTTCGAACACATGTCAATGGGCATGTAAATTGGTCGTATGAGCGATCCGGCCGCAGACGACACCTCCGCCGAAGACCTGGATGCCATCGCCGGCGCGCTCTCGCGTCTGCGCGGCCGCGGCCCGGGCCCGCGAGGAGGGCGGAGCGAGCGCGGCGAGCGCGGAGAAGGCGGCGGGCGCGGCCACGGACCG
>NZ_JAAGRY010000135.1 GCF_015707995.1 Microbacterium paulum | reverse complement strand
GGCCGGCGGCGCGCTCGGCGGAGGAGCGCTCGGCGCGGGAGCGATCGCCGGGATCGTCGCCGGCGTGCTCGTGGGCGGTGCCGCGGTCGCCGCCGCGTTCGTCGTGCCGTCGATGGTCTCGGCCCCCGCGATCGTGTCTGCGGATGCCTCGTCGAACGGCGGCGGCGCCGGCTCGGGCGGCAGCGGGTCTGCCGGTTCTGCGGCGGGAGGTGCGGCCACGGCCAATCCCGGGCCGTCGCCGAGCGCGCTTCCCACACCGACGCCGTCGGTGCCTGTGCCCGCACCTGACGCGGATCCCACCCCCACGCCCGCGACGCCGCCAGCGGCCGCACCCGTCGCGCCCTCGGAGACCGCACCGAGCGCGACGCCGACACCGACGCCATCCGCCAGCCCCACCCCGACGGTCACGCCGACGCCTACGCCTACGCCGACGGCTACGGCTACCCCGACGCCCACGCCCACCCCGACGCCGACCCCGACACCGACACCCACTCCTACCCCGACCCCCACACCGACGCCGACGCCGACGCCGACTGAGACTCCCGCCCCGTCGCTGCCCGAAGGCACCCCCGAGATCGTCTCGACGACCTCCGCGGGCGAAGGTTTCGAGCGGACGCTGACGGTCGTCCTCTCGGGGCAGCCGGGCACCGACGTCGCGCTCCGGATCGACGGCGAACGGCGCGGAGATGCCACTCTCGCCGCAGACGGACGCGCGACCGTGATGATCCCGACCAATCTCGTCGAGCTCTACCTCGGCTCGCTGTCCGTCGCCTACACCGACGGCGACGCGACCGGGCCGTGGCTCACCGCGCCACTGCGAAGCGCCTTCCCTTCCTGAGGCCCTCGCGCCCGGCCCCGCGCCCCCGCCCGGCCTCGCGCCCGGCCCCGCGCCCCCACCCTGGCCCGCCC
>NZ_JAAGRY010000134.1 GCF_015707995.1 Microbacterium paulum | reverse complement strand
ATGCCGGCGTGCGCGTCGGACGTGACCAGGGCAACCCCGAGCGGGTCGGCGTCGGTGGCGACCTTCAGGCCGCGGTCGCGGAGGCTGCGGAGGAACTCGGTCCAGAAGTCGGTGGTCTCCGCGTCACCGAGCGCCATCCCGAGGATCTCCCGCCTGCCCTCGCCGCTCACGCCGGTGGCGACGACGAGGGCCTGCGAGGCGACCCGGCCGCGGTGGCGGACGTCGAGGTAGGTCGCGTCGAGGAACAGGTACGGGAACCAAGTGTGATCGATCCGGCGGGAAAGGAACTCCTGCACCGCCTCGTCGATCTCACCGCAGATCCGCGACACCGTCGACCGGCTGATGCCGGTGTCGTTGCCGAGCGCCCGCACCAGCTGATCGACCTTGCGGGTCGAGACGCCGTCGATCCAGGCCTGACAGATCACCGCGTAGAGCGCCTTGTCGACCCGGCGGCGCGGGCTCAGCAGCGAGGGGAAGAACGACCCCTCCCGCAGCTTCGGGATCTGAAGGTCCACCTCCCCGGCCGGGGTCGCGAGGGTCTTCGGCCGGGTGCCGTTACGGCGGGTGGTCCGCTCCGGGGTGCGCTCGTAACGGGCCGCGCCGATCTTCACGGTCGCTTCCGCGTTGATCAGGTCTTGCAGGCCGGCCTGCAGCATTCGCCGGAACACGTCCGAGTGGGCCAGGTCGGGGTCGGCGAGGACTTCGCCGATCAGGGTCGTCAGGGCAGACTGGTTGTGGGTCATCGTGGGATCACTCTTCTTGCTTCTTGGCGGAAACAACTGGTCATCCCACGATGGCCCTTCACCGTCTACGACGACGAGAACCCCGCGGGAATTGACACCACGCTATTGGACTCACCCGTAGCGGCGAACAAGTCCACGACGATTGAGAACATCGCGTACTGGTGCTCTGCGCTGGCAGGCAACTGGGCCAGGCGCACCAGCTGCGGCGTGAGCGCTGTCATGGTCGAT
>NZ_JAAGRY010000133.1 GCF_015707995.1 Microbacterium paulum | reverse complement strand
CGGCCCCCCACCCGCTCGGTGACGGCGAGGCCCGCCAGCGTCGCGATCGCCTCTCGCGTGGGCCGGCCCGGCAGGGCGGCGGCGAGCAGCCGGGCGTCGACGAGCGGCGCGATCGCCGCCACCTCGATCAGCTCCGCATCGGTGTCGAGACGTTCTCGCCCGGTGAGCCAGGCCGTCAGGCGTTCTTCGAGCTCGCCCGATCCGAGCGCGGCGGGGGCGCTCGCCGCGCTCCCCGCGCCCGCGCCGGGTCCCGTCGCCGCGGGGGCCGAGGCGACGGTCAGCGCCAGCGGCGACCCCTGCGCGAAGCGCAGGATCTCGGGCCGGCGATCGGGCGCAACCCCGCGCAGCGCGAGCAGCCGATCGGCGTCGTCTTCGGCCAGCGGAGGCACGGCCGCCTCGCGGAGTATCACGTCGAGTCCGTTCTCGCGCCACGACGGATCGGGGCGGTGGCGGCCGGCCAGCACGACGCGCGACGTCGACACGAGGTCGTCGAGCAGACGGTCGCGGACCGCGGGAAGGGCCGCGCCCAAGGCATCCGCTTCGTCGATGAAGACGACGACGGGCGCTTGCGCGGCCGCCGCGATCGCCGCGAAGACGGTTTCGACGGGCGATCGGCCGTCGATGGCGACCGCGCGCAGTCCCCGGTGCGCGCACCGACGCTGCATTGTGCGCAGGAGTGCCGACTTGCCGACCCCGCCCGCACCGTGCACGAACAGCACGCGGTGGGCGGTGTCGGCGGCGAGCAGCTCGTCGAACGCGCGCAACCGCTCGCCGCGGCCGACGAACCGGTCGGCGTCCGCGGCGGCGACGGTATCGCGCAGAGAGCTGCTCACGGTACTTCGGATGCTAGCGCCGGAGCCGCCGCGGCGGCAGGTCTGCGCGGGTGCGAGCTCCGCCGCGCCCCGCGCCCCGCGCGAGCGCGATCTCAGCCGCGCAGGGCGCGGGTGAGGTCGCGGAGCGCCTCGTCGAGCGAGCGGCTGAGGTCGTCGACGACCGAGGCCGCCAGCGCACCCCCGTGCGCGAGGTGCGTGCGCAGGTCG
>NZ_JAAGRY010000132.1 GCF_015707995.1 Microbacterium paulum | reverse complement strand
GACCTGGATCGTGTCAGATTAGTGCCCCACGCCCGGCCGGAGTGCGGCGATGATGTCGGCGGCTTCCCCCGTTGGCGGGGTGGTCGCGGTGAGTTCGTGTCCGTCGATGGTGATCGTGACGTCACGCAGCGGGCGCAGCGCGCGGACGATACGGCGGACCGTCACGCCGGTGGTCTTGTAGAGGTGCCGGCTGATCGCGAGAGCGCAGAACACGACGGTGAGGTGCGCGTGGATCGAGTCCGCGGTCGACGCGAACATCGGCCTCGCCCGCAGGTCGGTCTTCGCCATCCGGAACGTCGCCTCGACCTGGAACAGGTCATGGTAGGCCGCCACGATCTCTGCAGCGGAAGCCGTCGCGGTGCTGAGGTTGGTGACGTACCCCTTGAGGCCGATGTATTCGCGGGCCTTCTCGACTCTTGCCCAGTTCACGCCGGGCTTGGTGCCGAGGGTGACGAACCGGTCCTTCTTCGCCGGGCGGGTGCCGTCAGCGATCTGCTCGGCGCGTTCGATCTGCTTGTTCAACGTGATGTTGTCGCGGATCTTCCGCTTGTGGGAGTACTGCCACACCACTCGCCGCTCCCGCGCGTTCACACCCGCACCCATGGTTCGGGTGGTCTCGACCGTCTCCCCATCGGTGACGATGTTCCCGACGGTCGCGTAGTGCTCGGCGAGATCGTATGGCGCGGAGGAGGTGCGGGAGCCGACGATGAAACCGAACCCGGCGTCCTCCAGCCGGTTCAGGTTCGCTGCGGACAGCATGCCGGCGTCCGCGACGACCACGACCTCGGTCGCGGAGTGACGTTCGCGGAACTGGTCGAGGACGGGCAGCAGGGTGAGGGTCTCGCCCCTGTTGCCCGCGAACTCGTGGACTTCGAGGGGGAACCCGCCCTGGTCCACGAGGAGGCCGACGAGGATCTGCGGGTCGACGCGGCGCTCTTTGCTCATCCCGACCTTGCGGAGCTTGTCTTCACGCTCCGCCTCGAAGTAGAGGGTGGTGACGTCGTAGAGCACGACGGTGAGCGGGCCAGATCGGGTCGCATGCGCGTAGGCTGCGGCGGCGATCTTCGACCGCCAGTCCTGCTCAACGCTGCGGGCGAGGGTCCGCCACACGGTCGACAGCGACGGCGCACCCGGGACACCGAGCTCGTCCCACACCCGCAGCGTGTCCGCCTTGCTGGTCGGCTCGACGACGCGGGCCAGG
>NZ_JAAGRY010000131.1 GCF_015707995.1 Microbacterium paulum | reverse complement strand
GCGTCGGCGCGGCCGGCTGGGAGGTGCGCCTCGGCATCGGCGACGGGGCGCCCGCGTCGGTGCGGTGGCTGGCGGGTCTCCCCGGCATCCGTCTGCAGCACGCCGTCGCGATGCCGGCGACCGAGTTCGTGCTGACGAGCGGGCGGGTGGCCTATCCGGTCGCCGCGGCGCAGCCGGGCGAGATCGTGCGGATCGCCCCCGACGACCCGGCCTCACCCCTCGGCGCGGCCCGCGTCGAACGGCTCAGCGTGCTGGGCGACCTGCTCTCGTCCGACCGGGTCGACGCGGTCACCCACTGACCCGCGGGCGGGCCGCGGTACGAGGTTGGCCCTACGGTGCGGTCGTGCGTCACTCGGGCCGTCCGGCTCTGCGCACAGCGGCACGCGGCCACTAGGCTGGCCGCGTGCTGCTCAGCGACCGTGACATCCGCACCGAGATCTCCGCCGGCCGGGTCGGACTCGACCCGTGGGACCCGGCGATGGTGCAGCCGTCGAGCGTCGACGTGCGCCTCGACCGCTACTTCCGGCTGTTCGACAACCACAAGTACCCGTTCATCGACCCCGCCGAAGACCAGCCCGACCTCACGCACCTGATCGAGGTGCGCCCCGACGAGCCGTTCATCCTGCACCCGGGCGAGTTCGTGCTCGGGTCGACGTTCGAACAGGTGACCCTGCCCGACGACATCGCCGCGCGCCTCGAGGGCAAGTCGTCGCTCGGCCGGCTGGGACTTCTCACCCACTCGACGGCGGGGTTCATCGACCCCGGATTCTCGGGGCACGTCACGCTCGAACTCTCGAACGTCGCGACCCTGCCGATCAAGCTCTGGCCGGGCATGAAGATCGGGCAGCTGTGCTTCTTCCGCCTGTCGTCGGCGGCCGAGAACCCCTACGGCACCGGGCCGTACCTCAACCGCTACCACGGACAGCGCGGGCCCACCGCGTCCCGCTCGTTCCAGAACTTCCACCGCACCGACGTCGGTGCGACGGATGCCGGGGCGCGCGGCGCCTGACCGGCGCCTGCTCCCGCCCGACGTAGAGGCCTCCACGCCGAACACGAATGGTCGCCTCCCGGACGGGATGGCAACCATTCGTGTGAGAGCTGCGGGTGCTCAGGCGCTGTGCGCCTCGCGCCCGCGGGCGAAGCCGGCGTCGAAACCGCGCTCGTAGGCGCGCTCGCCGCCGTGGCCGTGCCCGCCGTCGGCGTCGCGGCCGAAGCCGTGCCC
>NZ_JAAGRY010000130.1 GCF_015707995.1 Microbacterium paulum | reverse complement strand
GGGTCTGCCCCGAGTTTGGTTGACATCTGAACTGTGAGGATTCGTCCTCGCTGGAAGGATGTTCTTGTGGCAAAGCCCTATCCCCGAGAGTTCCGCGATGATGTCGTGGCCGTGGCCCGGAAGGGTCAGGCGCCGCTGGCGCAGATCGCGAAGGACTTCGGTATCTCCGAAGGCTCGTTGAGCAACTGGATGAAGCAGGCCGACGTCGAGGACGGCAAGCGTGCCGGCCTGACCGACGACGAGCGCAAGCAGCTGCGTGAGGCGAATAAGCGGATCCGGCTGTTGGAGCAGGAGAACGAGGTGCTGCGGCGGGCCGCGGCGTATCTGTCGCAGGCGAACCTGCCGGGGAAATAGTCTTCCCGCTCGTCCACGAGATGGCTGCGGCCGGTGCTCCCGTGAGGGTGCCGGTCGCGGTGGCGTTGCGGGTCCTCGGCCTGTCCAGGCAGGGGTACTACCAGTGGCTCAAAGACCCGGTCTCCCAGCGGGACTGGGACGACGCGCACCTGATCGATGTGCTCTACGACCTCCATGCCGACGACGTCACGCTCGGCTACGGGTTCCTCACCGATGAGCTCGAGTCCGAGCACGGGATCTCCGCGAGCGAGAACCGGGTGCACCGACTCTGCCGGATCGCGGGCATCCACGCGTCGCACCACCGCAAGCGCAGCAAACCCGGCAGCACGGGACCTGCGCCGCATGATGACCTCCTCGCGGTCGTCGACGAGCACGGCGTCATCCGGCACGAGTTCGCAGCCGACGGGCCGAACAAGGTCTGGCTCTGGGACATCTCGGAACACCCGACCAGAGAAGGCAAGCTCTACATCTGCGCGATCAAAGACGTCTGGTCGAACAAGATCGTCGGTTACTCCATCGACACCCGCATGAAGTCATCTCTCGCCCGCGCGGCGATGCGCAACGCGATCGCGTTGCGCTCACCTGACGGCACGATCTGCCACTCCGACAGAGGCGGCCAGTTCCGCGCGAAACGCACCCAGAACCTGCTCCGCAACAACGGGCTCGTCGGCTCCATGGGCAGATCCTACGGCGCCGGGGACAACGCGAGTATGGAGAGCTTCTTCAGTCTCCTCCAGAAGAACGCACTCAACACGAGACGCTGGGACACCCGCGCCGATCTCCGCCTCGCGATGGTCACCTGGATCGAAACGAAGTACAACCGCCGACGCCGACAGCGCGGCCTCGGCAAACTCACCCCCGCCGAGTTTGAGATGATCTACAAGGACGCAGAAGCGGCCTGATCACCCCAAACCCCGACTATCAACAAGACTCGGGGCAGACCC
>NZ_JAAGRY010000129.1 GCF_015707995.1 Microbacterium paulum | reverse complement strand
CGCTGCGCGACGCGCAGGAGACCCGCGACGACGTCGCCGTCGCGCTCGCCGACCCCGCCGCCACCGCGCGGCTGGTGGCCTGGCTGCCCCTCGTCGCGATCGGGCTCGGTGTGGCGCTCGGGTTCGACGTGCTCGGCACGTTCACGCAGCCGGCGGGCATCGCGTGCCTCGTCGCCGGAGTGCTGCTCATGCTCGTCGCGCGGCGCTGGAGCGCGCGCCTCGTCGCCCGGGCGCAGCCTGCCGCGGCCCCGCCGGGCCTGCAGGGCGACACGGTCGCGATCGCCTTGTCGAGCGGTGCGTCGATCGAGCGCGCGCTCGCGGTCGTCTCCGAGGCAGGCGGCGGTGAGCCCGAGACCGAGACCGAAGAGATCCTCGCCCTCTCGCAGCGCGCTGGGGCCCCCGCGGTCGATCTGCTCCGCGCCGCGGCGACCGATGCCCGCCGGCGTGCCCGCACCGACGGGCGGCTGCGCGCCGCACGCCTCGGCGCACGGTTGCTGCTGCCGATGGGACTGTGCACCCTCCCCGCTTTCTTGCTGCTGGGCGTCGGGCCGATGCTCCTGTCGGTCATGGCCGGCTCGACCCCGCTGCTGGCGGCGCCCTGATCGGCCCCGTCACCCGAACGTGCCCACCCATCCCTATAGAGAAGGAGTCTCCACATGTCCGCATCCCTCACCCTCGCCCGCCCTCGGCACCCTCAGAAGCTCGACCTCCCGCCGCTGCCACCGCTCACTCGCCGACGGGCTGCGGCCCTGTTCGACGACGAGGCCGGCGCCGCGACCGCCGAATACGCAGTCGCGACGATGGCGGCCGTGGCCTTCGCCGGGCTCTTGGTCGTCATCATGCGGTCCGATGAGGTGCGAGGCATCCTCACCGACCTCGTCCGCCGCGCACTCACGGTGGCCTGAGATGCGCGGCGACGATCGCGGGTCGGCCACGGCCGAGTTCGCCGTCGTCGTGCCGGCCATCGTGCTCGTGATCGCCCTGACGGCCGGATGCCTCGCCGCGGCCGGCCGTCAGGTGCGCCTCGAACAGGGGGTCGCGCAGGCGGCGCGGCTCGCGGCGCGCGGAGAGCCCGCCGACCGGGTGGCAGGGATCGTCGCCGCCGTCGCCGGGGGAGCGGTCGACGGTGTCTCGGACGACGGCGACCTCGTATGCGTGTCGGCGAGTGCGCCGACTCGCCTTCCCCTGCCCGTGCCGCCCCTGCGCGCACGCTCGTGCGCGCTGTCGGGAGGGCGGTGATGGCCGGCTCGGCGGTGGCGCTCGGTGCGCTCGCGGTCGCGGCGACCCTCGCCTTCTCGGGCGGCGTCGCGGGCG
>NZ_JAAGRY010000128.1 GCF_015707995.1 Microbacterium paulum | reverse complement strand
GGCCGGCCCCGCCACGCCCGCCGGCCCGGCCGCGCCCGCCGCCCCCCCCCTCTCTCCCGCGCTCCGCGGCCACCTCTCCAGCGACCTCGGGGTTCGCCAGGTGCGCGATCTCACCCCCCCCACCAAGACGTCCCGAGCATCGCGGGTCTCGCCGAATCGCTGCGGCGCGGCGAGGTCGGCGCCGTCGAGGCATCCCTCACCCGGCCGAACGTCTTCTTGCGCAACGACGCCCTCGCCGCCGCGGTCACGACCCTGCGGCCCGACACCCGCGCCGAAGCGCTGTCCCTCGCCGACCTCGACACGACTCCCGACGGTGCCGGGGGAGCGCTCGCCCGCCTCGTCTCCGACAGCGAGCGCCTCGGCGCCGACCTCGCGGTCGCCGTCGGGAACATCGGCTACATCGTGAGCGGTCCGCGCGCCCAGCTCTTCCAGCACGGCATCGTGATCGTCACGGCCAATGCCGCGGTCGAGCTCTTCGACGAGATCTTCGCGCACTGGCTGCTGCTCGGTGGCACGCGGGGCTTTCTCGGCGCCCCGCAGGGAAGCCAGATCGACATCGTCGGCGGCGCGTACGCCGACTTCGGCGGCGGGCGCATCTACTGGTCGGCCCGCACCGGGGCGCACGAAGTGCACGGCGCGATCCTCGGCCGCTACTTCAACGTCGACGGCACCGACCGCGCCCTCGGCTTTCCGACGAGCGACGAACTCCCGATCGACGGCTACCCGACCGCCCGCATGTCGACGTTCGAGCGCGGCATCATCTTCTGGACGCCCGAGGGCGGCGCCCGCATCCTCACCGGCGACTTCCTCGCGGCGTGGACCGCCGCCGGCGGCGTCTCGCATTACGGCCTTCCCACCGGCGAGGCGCAGACGACCACCCGCGACGGCATCGAGTACCGCTGGCAGGTGTTCGAGCGCGGCGTGCTGCTGTGGACCGAGGCCCTCGGCTGCGTCGACCAGTTCACGGTGCGCATCGCCCGCGTCGCCACCGGAAACATCGACGACGGGTACGAGCTGAGCGGCCCCATCCCCCGTGACGACACCACCGCCGAGCTCATCGTGCGGGCCTGGGTGTGGGTCGACGGCGCCGAAGTGCTCCATCGGGAGAGCGGCCACGGCGGCTCGTCGATGGACCTCGACGGGCGCTCCTCGGCGCGGGCGGGCTCGTGCGCATCGCCGCCGACCTCGCGCGTTCCGCCGTCGACACCCTCACGGCGCAGCAGCTCTCGAGCGCCCGGCCGGGCCTGCGGGTCGTCGGCACGGGCGCGGCGCGCATTGCCGACGTCTCGCTCGACCTGCGCACGGGCGGAGCGGTGGGTGCC
>NZ_JAAGRY010000127.1 GCF_015707995.1 Microbacterium paulum | reverse complement strand
GCGGGTCTGTCCGTTCCTTTGTGTATGGGGCTTCGGCTTAGTTGATTCCTAGGCGGTCGCCGTAGGTGATGGACAGGGTATTCAGGATAGCTTTCCAGCCGGCGATCTGCCCGGTCGGGTTCGTGCGATTCGGGCGCCGCTCGAGCACCGTCAGGTAGAGCACCTTCATCGCCGCCTGCTCGTTGGGGAAGTGCCCGCGGCGTCTCGTTGCCTGCCGGAACCTGGCATTGAGCGACTCGATCCCATTGGTCGTATAGATGAGGCGTCTGATCTCGGGCGGGAACTTCAGGAACGGCACGAACTCGCCCCACGCGCTCTCCCACATCTGGATCATCGCCGGATACAGGCTCCGCCATTGCTCGGCGAACTCCGCGAATCTCGCCTCGGCCGCTGCGACGGTCGGAGCGGTATAGACCTCGCGGAGCTGCCCGGTGGTCTTGGACCAGTACTTCTTCGACGCGTATCGAAGTGAGTTCCGCACGAGATGCACGACACACTGCTGCACCGTTGCGAGGGGCCAGATCGCGGTGATCGCATCGGGGAGGCCTTTGAGTCCGTCGCAGCAGACGATGCAGACATCGGCGACACCACGGTTGCGCAGCTCCGTGAGCATGTTCATCCACTGCTTCGCGCCCTCCCCGCCGGTCGGTCCCATCCACAACCCGAGAACGTCACGGTGACCCTCGAGATCGATGCCGACAGCGACGTAGACAGGCCGGTTGGCGACCTGCCCGTCGCGGACCTTGATCACGAGCGCGTCGATCAGAACCACGGGATAGACGACGTCCAGCGGACGGGCTTGCCATTCCTGCATGTCGCCGAGCACCTTGTCGGTCACCGTCGACACCAGATCACGAGAGACGTCTGATCCGTAGAGATCGGAGAGGTGCTTGGCGATATCGCCGGTGGTCATGCCCTTCGCATACAGCGAGATCACCGCCTCGTCGAACCCCGCGATCCGGCGCTGATGCTTGGGCACCACCACCGGCGCGAACGTGCCCGCCCGGTCCCTCGGGACCTGGATCGTGAGATCGCCGATCTCGGTGCGCACCGTCTTCGGCGTGGATCCGTTCCGGCTGTTCGGCGTCTGCTTCCCGACCCGATCGCCCGGGTCGTAGCCGAGGTGCTCGGTCAGCTGCGCTTCCAACGCGGACTGCAGGACCTGCCGGGTCAGTCCCGTCAGCAGCCCGTTCGGGCCAGTCAGTTCGATCCCTTGACCACGAGCGGCGGCCACGAGTTGCTCCGCGACCGCGGTGATATTCGGCGGCGCAGGAAGGACCTCCCCGGTTCGCAGATCGACGGTCTCGGATTGCTCAGTTGTTGTCTTCAATTCAGTGCTCATGACGTGATTCA
>NZ_JAAGRY010000126.1 GCF_015707995.1 Microbacterium paulum | reverse complement strand
GGCCCTTCACAGATGAGCATGGGTAGGGGTCTTGCGCCACGGCCGGTGTCCGCCGGCGGCGAGCAGGGCGCGTAGGCGGTAGTTGTCGAAGTTCCGGAAGCCGCGGGCGACCCGGCGCATCGTCTCGATCACCCCGTTCACGGCCTCGGTGGGCCCGTTGGAGGCCCCGGCGGTGTCGAAGTAGGCCAGGATCGCGGCCTTCCACCGGCGCAGGGTCCGCCCGAGCCGGGCGATCTCCGGGATCGGGCAGGACGGGAAGGCGGCAAGGATCTCGGCGACCAGCCGGCGGCCGGTCTCGGGGCGGGCGTGGTAGATCGCACGCAGCTTCTGATAGCAGTGCCAGGCCAGGGTCACCTCGTGGTGCGGGTCCCCGGCCTCGAGCTTGGTGTTGAGCCGGGTGATCTGTTTGGCGGTGAGGTGCTCGGCGCCGATCTGCAAGGTGCGGCGGATCCCGTAGAGCGGGTCCCCGGCCCGGCCCCGGTGGCCCAGGGTGTCCTGCTGCACCCGACGACGCACCTCGTCCACGACCTGCCCACCGAGTTTCACCACGTGGAAGGCGTCCAGGACGGTGATCGCCTCAGGGAGTTCGTCGCGGATGGCGTTGGCGTAGCCGTGGAACGGGTCCAGCGTCGCCGTGCGGATCCCGCTCGTGAACGCCGGACCCTGCTCGGTGAGCCAGTCGCCGTAGGCCGCCCCCGTGCGCCCCTTGACCAGGTCCAGCAGTCGCGCCCGGGGCCGGCCGTCCTCGCCGCGGGAGTGGTCCACGATCCCGGTGACCAGCCCGGTGCCGGGTGGACCCACGTGGCGCCACACGTGCTCGTCGACACCGAGAGCGTCCACCCCGGCCAGCCGATCCTCCGCGGCCAACTGGCCTTCGATGACCGGGGCGATGGCATCCCAGACGGTGTTCCAGGCGACTCCGAGCATGTCCGCCAGGGCCGAGACCGCGATGTCGTGGGAGCGCAGCTGGGCCACGGCCCAGGCGATCGCGCGGGTGGTGAGCTTGCCCCGCGGCGCGGCCAGCTCGTGGACCTCGCTGAACGTCACGACCTCGCAGGCGTCCTCCCGGCACCTGAAGATCCGCTTGCGCCACACCACCCGCACGGGCACCCCAGCGCAGGGCAGATCGTGGAGCACGACCTCCCGGCGGCCGTGGCCGGTGGCGAGCACCCCGCAGGACGGGCACCCCACCAGCGTCGGAGAAGTCTCCACCACCACGGTGAACGAGCGTGGTCCGCGTTCCACGGCCCTGACATGGACGTCGGGCAGGTCGAAGAGCGCGCACGCGGGCGCGCAGATAGCATGAGACACGTCGAGGCCTTCATGGATCGGGTTGCTAGGTCGCTACCCATCCTGGAGGCCTCGACCTCTACCCAAACCTCACAACACACCCCTCGAGACGCCCACGCGCACACCGCTACCCATGCTCATCTGTGAAGGGCC
>NZ_JAAGRY010000125.1 GCF_015707995.1 Microbacterium paulum | reverse complement strand
CGCGGCGCTCTTCGCCACAGCCGCCGCGGGGGCGGTCACCTCGACCGAGGGCGCACTCGTCGCCGGGGGCGCACTCGCCGCCGCGACAGCCGTGCCCTCAGGTGGCCACGGGTCTCCCCCCGCCACGCGCGGAAGGCCCCGCCGCAGGTCGGCGCCGGGCGATTCGGCGGCGGCGTTCTGCGGGTGTCTGGCCTCGGCATCCACATTCTGACGCGTCTGAACAGCGGGCACGGCCTCGCTGGCGGGGCGGGGCGGCTGAGTGGATGCCGGGGCGCCGACCGCGGCGGCGACGACGGATCCGACCGGCCACGGTTCACCGCCGGGCGTTCGAGGGAGCCCACGGCGCAGCTCGACGGCGGGAGAGGCGGCGGGCACCGGGGGCGCGGGGGCTGTGGCATCCACCGCGGCGCCACGTTCCTGCACGGGCGCCACCGTTTGCTGGCGCCCGGGCAGCGAAGTGGCGCCCGGAGCGGGCTCGACCGCCGCAGCATCCACAGCCGGAGCAGACTCGGCCGAGGCCGCGTCGCCCGCGGGGGCCGCGTCGGCGGGAGGCCACGGGTCACCGCCTGCGACGCGGGGCAGGCCGCGGCGCAGGCCCGACGAGAACGTCGCCATGGGCGCTCAGCCCTTCTTGGCGTCGAGGGCCGCGATCAGCTGCGGCACGACCTGGAACACGTCCCCCACGATGCCGTAGTCGGCGATCTCGAAGATGGGGGCGTCGCCGTCTTTATTGATCGCGACGATCGTCTTCGCGGTCTGCATACCGGCCTTGTGCTGGATCGCGCCCGAGATGCCGAGCGCGACATATAGCTGCGGCGCGACCGAGACCCCAGTCTGCCCGACCTGCGCCGAGTAGGGCACGTACCCGGCATCCACCGCCGCGCGCGACGCGCCGACCGCGGCGCCGAGCGCGTCGGCGAGCTGCTCGACGAGCTCGAACTTCTCCTTCGATCCGAGTCCGCGCCCACCCGAGACGACCTTCGCCGCTCCGCGCAGCTCGGGGCGCGACGAGGTCGCGACCTCGGCCGTGAACGATGTGATCTGCGCGGCCGGAGCGCCCGAGGGCGAGACCGCGAGCGCGTCGACGACGGGGGATGCCACGGCCTCGGCCCGCGCGTCGACCGCACCCTGGCGGACGGTCACGACGAGCGCCCCGAACGTGGGCGCCGACGTGGCGGTGAACGCCCCGCCGTAGACCGAGTGCTGTGCGAGCACGCCGTCGGCGTCGCGCGCGACGCCGACGGCGTCGACCGCGATCGCGAGCGAGCGGCGGGCCGCGAAGCGGCCCGCCGCGTCACGGCCCTCGATGGAGTTCGACACGAGCACGGCGTCGGGGCGGACGAGGTCGTGCGCGGCGGAGAGGGCGTCGGTGATCGGCACCGTCAGCGCCTGGTCGGCGCCGCCGAGGTCGGCCGTCAGCACCGTGGGCGCGCCGAGCGCCCCGGCC
>NZ_JAAGRY010000124.1 GCF_015707995.1 Microbacterium paulum | reverse complement strand
GAGCGTGTCAAATGGTGTGTGTAAGGGGCCGGGTCTCCTTACGAAAGGAAACACACTGTTGGCTATCGATAGGGCGTCGCGTGAAGAGCGACGTAAGGCTCAGGCGGAGGGCGCTCAGCGTCTGATCGAGTCGGGCATGCTGGATGATCTGTTCGCGAAGATCGATGCGGGCGAGGTTCAGCTCGACGGTGATGGCGGGTTCATCCGGCAGCTGATCAAGACCGGTCTCGAGCGCGGGTTGCAGGCTGAGCTGACTGAGCACGTCGGTTATGAGAAGGGCGACCCGGAAGCGGCGTTGCACGATAACTCACGGAACGGGTCGTTCCCGAAGACGGTGGGCACCACGGCCGGGGAGGTCGAGCTGCGGATCCCGCGGGACCGGAACGGCACGTTCACGCCCCGGCTGGTGCCGACCGGCAGCCGACGGTTGTCGCAGCTGGACGAGATGATCATCTCCCTCTACGCCGGCGGGATGACCGTCCGCGACATCGAGCATCACCTCGTCTCCACGCTCGGCGTCGACCTCAGCCACGAGACGATCTCCAACATCACCGAGGAGATCGCCGACGAGGTCCTGCAATGGCAGAACCGGCCGTTGGAAGCGTTCTACCCGGTGATCTACATGGACGCCCTGGTGATCAAGGTCCGTGACGGCGGGCACGTCCGCAACAAGGCCGCGCACATCGCCGTCGGCGTCGATATGGACGGCGTCAAGCACGTCCTCGGGATCTGGGTGCAACCAGTCGAGGGCGCGAAGTTCTGGGCGTCGGTGTGTGCTGAACTCGCCAACCGTGGCGTGCGTGACGTGCTCATCGTCTGCGTCGACGGGCTGACTGGGTTCCCCGACGCGATCGAGGCGACCTGGCCCGAATCGATGGTCCAAACCTGCGTGGTCCACCTGATCCGTAACGCGATGCGGTTCGTCGCCTACGGGCAGCGCAAGGCCGTCGCCGCCGCGTTGAAGCCGATCTACCAGGCCCCGACCGCGGACGCCGCGCTGGCGGCGCTGGACGCGTTCAAAGCGTCACCGTTGGGGCACGCGAACCCCCGGTCGGCGCAGGTGTTCGAGGACGCGTGGGAGAGGTTCACGCCGTTCCTCGCGTTCCCGCCGGAGCTGCGGCGGGTGATCTACACCACGAACGCGATCGAGTCGCTGAACTTCCAGCTCCGGAAGATCATCAAAAACCGCGGCCACTTCCCCAACGACCAAGCCGCCGTGAAGCTGCTCTGGCTCGCGATCTGCAACATCGAAGACAAGAGAGCCCGCGACCGGGCCAGCGAGCGCGGCCTACCCCGCGGCTCGAAGCGCAAAGCCGAAGGACGCCTGGTCGAAGGCCAAGTCGTGACGAACTGGATGAAAGCCCTCGAGCAACTCTCGATCGTCTACCCCGAGCGCATCAACCGCTACCTCTAACACCCCGAGGCAAGGCCCACTTACACACACAACTTGACAAGCTC
>NZ_JAAGRY010000123.1 GCF_015707995.1 Microbacterium paulum | reverse complement strand
GCCGACACCGGCGCCACCCGTAGCGCCACCGACCGCACCACCGGTCGCCCCGCCCGAACCGCCGACCGCGCCCAGCACGGTCGCGCCACCGCTCGAGCCGGCACCGGCCATCGAGACCGCGCCGGGCATGGTGCCCGAGGCGCCGGCCGCGAGTGCGACGATCGGGGCCGCGCCGCCCTGCACCGTCGCGAGATAGGCGGTCGCGCCGCCCGCACCGATGGTCAGCGGCAGCAGCACGAGCGCGAGGCGGTGCGAGACCTCTTTGGCCTCGGCGGCGACGATCGCGCAGCGCGCGCACTCGGCGAGGTGCGTGTCGACCTTGCCGGTGTCGCGCCGCCCCAGGTTGCCGCGCGCATAGGCGCCGAGCCGTTCGATCGTGAACCGGCACTCCGAACCCTCGGGCGCCGAGCGCAAGTGCGCCTGGATCCAGGCCTCACGCAATCCCTCGCGCGCGCGGAAGGCGAGCTGCGCGACGGCCGCCGCCTTCATGCCGAGCAGCGGCGCGACCTCGGCCGGCTTCATCTGCTCGATCTCGGTGTACCAGAGCACCTCCTGCCAGCGGGTCGGCAGCGCGCGATACGCCTGGGCGGTCAGGCTGCGATCGAGCGCGTCGTCGGTGGCGTGCGCCTCGGCATCCGGATCGGGGAGCGAGTCGACCTCGTCGATCGGCGTCTCGCGCTGCCGACGGCCCCAGCCGGCGGCGGTGTGACGGATGCTGGTGAACAGATACGCGCGGAACGATCCGGTCGGCCCGCCGCCGCGCGCGATCGCCTGGAAGATGCGCGCGTACGCCTCTTGCACGAGGTCGTCGGCGTCGAACTGCGTGGTGATCGAGTTCGCCACGACGATGCCCGAGCGATAGTGCCGTCGCCACAGCTCGCCGAACGCGGCACGATCGCCCGAGCGCGTGCGCTGCACGCGTCGGCGAGGCCGTCGGTGTCGGCGTGCGACTGATCGGGGTCGTCCATGCGGGTCCCGGTTCGAGAGCGGGGATCGATCATGAGACGCCCGACGGGCGCGATCATGACGCGCTCTCCTCATTCTCCCAGGTCGCGCCCAGAAAACGACCGGGCCGGGCGGCGCCCCGGCGCCGCCCGAAAAGAAATCCCGAAAACCGCGTCATGGAATCCGCGCTGCGGCATCTCATGGGCAGACGGTTCTCCGTGCGCGCCCCTGGGGAGGGTCGCGCACGGAG
This sequence comes from Microbacterium paulum, assembly GCF_015707995.1. Taxonomy (GTDB): domain Bacteria; phylum Actinomycetota; class Actinomycetes; order Actinomycetales; family Microbacteriaceae; genus Microbacterium; species Microbacterium paulum. Next base: position 289 of record NZ_JAAGRY010000123.1, on the reverse strand, counting down.
GGCCGCGCCGGCCCGGCAACACGGGCACGGCAGCAGAAGGGGACCGCCGGGGGACGAGAGCGGGGCGAGCGGTGGGGGCCGCCGCCCCGCTCGCACCCGTACCGGTCGGTCCGGGCCGTCGACCAGGCGCGCGCCGCGGTGCTCACATCCCGTCGCCGGTCAGCGCGCGGGCCTCGCCTCAGACCCGCGCGCCGTCGACCCAGACCCCGGCCACCTGCAGGGCGGCGTCGAGCAGCACCGCGTCCGCGGCGGCGCCGGGGCGGAGGCTCCCGTAGCGCCCGGCCAGACC
>NZ_JAAGRY010000122.1 GCF_015707995.1 Microbacterium paulum | reverse complement strand
GGCTCTTCGGACTTTAGGTGGGGGTGGTGGGGTCGAGGCCGCCGGCGATGAGGAGCATGCGGAGTCGGTAGTTGTCGTAGTTGCGGAAGCCGCGGGCGACGCGGCGGGCGAGTTCGATGAGGCCGTTCACGGCCTCGGTGCCGCCGTTGGATGACCGGTCGGTATCCCAGTAGGACAGGAACGCGGCCCGCCACTGACGCAGGGTGCGGCCGAGTCGGGCGATCTCGGGGATCGGGCAGGTCGGGAGCGATTCGAGCACGTGCTCGGCGATCTTGCGCCCGGTGGCGAGGTCGGCATGCCGGTAGGCGTCGCGGAGTTGCTGCGCGGCCTGCCAGGCGACGTCGACCTCGACGTGCTCCTCGCGCTGCGTGAACGCGGCATCGAGCCGGGCCTTCTGCCGGTCGGTGAGTCGTTCCTGCCCGGCGCGGAGGATGTTGCGGATCCCGTAGAGCGCATCACCTCTGCGTCCGCGGTGCCCGAGGGTGTCTTGCTGGACGCGGCGGCGGACCTCATCGACCGCGGTGGTGCCGAGCTTGACGACGTGGAACGCGTCGAGCACCGCGACGGTATCGTCGAGCTCGTCGTCGAGGGCCTTCTTGTAGCCGGCGAACGGGTCCAGCGTCGCGACCTGCACCCCGTCGCGGAACTCCTGCCCGCGCTCTTGCAGCCAGTCGGCGTAGGCCTTCGCGCTGCGCCCGGGCACGAGGTCCAGCAGGCGGGCCCTCACCCGCCCGGACGCATCGCGCGACAGGTCGACCATCCCGGTCAGTTCCTTCGGACCCCGCCCGCCATCGGCGACGGGTCTGGTGGACACGTGGTGCCAGAGGTGCTCGTCGACGCCGAGCGTGGTGACCCCGTCGAAGCGGGACTCGTCCGCGGCGCGCGTCTCGAGCACCGGCCTGACGTGTCGCCAGACCGTGCGCCACGACACCCCGAGCTGGCGGGCGACGCCCTGCACCGACGCGTTCTCCCTCCGCATCTGCCCCACCGCCCAGATCACCGCTCGGGCCGTGACCTTGGCGCGAGGCGCGGCGACCAGAGCGTTCTGCTCGGTGAACGACTCCCTCGGGCACGCCTCATCAGCGCACCGGAACCTGCGCTTGCGCCACCGGACCCGCACCGCAGCCGCGCTCATCGGCGCATCGACCAGCACGAGCGCCTTCCGGCCCCGCGACTCGGCGACCTGCCCGCACCCCGGGCACCCGACCGGCCCCGGCGGGGACTCGACGTCGATCAGGAGCACGCCGTCGCGGCAGCGCTCGACAGCCACCACGTGCAGCCCGCCGAGGCCGACGAGCACATCGCAGCGATCACAGTAGACAGCAGAAGACGGGCACGCAGCGGCGCACCCCGTAGCATCGGGCACGGGTCGAGGTCTCCGAACGGAAAGGAAGCTTGGTCGCTACCGATCCTCGGGGCCTCGACCCGCCCCACCCCGTCACCACGCGGCCCCGCACATCACCCACCCCCACCTAAAGTCCGAAGAGCC
>NZ_JAAGRY010000121.1 GCF_015707995.1 Microbacterium paulum | reverse complement strand
CCGAGCGCAGGCGACCTGCCCAGCGCAGGCTGAATCCACCGGCATCCGCCTTCCCCCCGGCAGATCGCCTGCGCCGGGCACCGCCGTCGCCGGCAGACCGTCCGCGCCGGGCGGCTACTGGCGACGGAGCCAGTCGCTGAAGCGCGGGCCGAGCACGAGCGCGTCCGGGCCGGGGAGCGCGAGTCCGCGCCGCATCCCGCGCATCTGGGCGGACGGGAGGTCGATGGCCCAGACCGGTCCGCGGCGGCCGGCGTGGCGCTCCCACTCTCGCACCATCTCCGAGAGCCGTTCCTCCCGCGGCCCGGCGATGTCGCGGCTCCGCCCCTGCGGCTCGCCCTCCGCGAGGGAGACGAGGTGCGTCGCCACGTCATCCGCCGCGATCGGCTGCACGCGCGCCCGCGGGGCGAGCTGGACGGGACCGAACCGCGCCTGCGCCGCCACCTGACCGGCGAACTCGTGGAACTGCGTCGCGCGGACGAGCGACACGGGCACGCGCGACCGGGCGTACTCCTCCTCCTGCGCGAGCTTGCCGGCATAGTACCCGTGCGGGATGCGGTCGATGCCGACGATCGACAGCAGGAGGGCGTGCCCGACACCGGCCTGCGCGGCGGCGGCGAGGAGTGCGCCGGAAGCCGCGCGGAAGAACACCGTGGCATCCTTCGCGCGCAGCGTGCCGATGCTCGTCGTATCGATCACCGCGTCGGCGCCGTCGAGCGCGCCGGCGAGCCCCTCCCCGGTGACGAGATCCACCCCGACGGAGCGCGCGAGCACAACGGCGTCGTGCCCACGTCGCTCGGCCTCCCGTGTGACGAGCCGTCCGACGGTGCCGGTTCCTCCAGCGATGGCGATCCTCATGCGTGCATCCTTTCCGATCGTGCTGTGCGTGCGGTCATCTCACTGACGACGCAGCGCGACAGAATGTGAGGTGAGACGAGGGGAGCGCGGGATGCCGGTGCCACAGGAGGCGCGCGTCGCCGAGATCGACCCGGCGGATCGCCGTGTGCTGCTGTCTGCCGCGTACCGGATGCTCGGCACGACGGCGGACGCGGAGGATGCCGTGCAGGAGGCCTATGTGCGCTGGATCAGACTCGATCCGGTCGAGCGTGACGGGATCCGTTCGCCTGGCGCCTGGTTGATGCGCGCGACGGCGCGGATCTGCCTCGACGTGCTCGGGTCGGCGCGAGTCCGGAGGGAGCGCTACGTCGGCGAATGGCTGCCGAACCGGTACCCGGGGGTCGCTGGCCCGTCGGCGATCACTCCGACCCGGTCGAGGTCGCTGCACGCACCGAGAGCGTGTCGACGGCGCTTCTGCTGCTGCTCGAGACGCTGACACCCGCGGAGCGGGTCGTTCTGGTCCTCCACGACGCCTTCGCGATGCCCTACGCCGAGATCGCGACGGTCGTCGACCGCACGCCCGCGGCGTGCCGGCAGCTCGGTGCGTCGGCGCGAGCGCAGGTGGGTTCCCGCCGCGCCGTCGCCGTCCCGGTCGAGCGCCACCGCGCCGTCGTCGCGGCGTTC
>NZ_JAAGRY010000120.1 GCF_015707995.1 Microbacterium paulum | reverse complement strand
TGCGCGCGCACCCACGCGGCCCGGCCGGGCAGGAGGTGCCCGGCGACGCGCAGCCGCCCCTCGGACGGGTCGATGCGCCCGCCCACCATGAGCACGAACGCGCGCGAGGCGCGCGGGTCGGCCGCCGTGACGATCAGGGTCTCGCCGGCCTCGACGCGCATGTCGGCGCCCGAGAACAGCTCCACCTCGCCGACGCCGCGGCCGCCGTCGACTCGCACTCCGACGCCCTCGCCGACGAGCGGGGCGGTGCAGTCGGGTTCGGGCCACTCGGCCAGGGCGAGCTCGCGCTCGACCGCTTCACCCTCGATGTCGAAGTGCGGCAGGGCGCGGTCGAGCCAGCGAGGCATCCACCACGCCTTGTCGCCGAGGAGGGCCATCACCGCGGGCACGAGGGTCATGCGCACGAGGAACGCGTCGACGGCGATGCCGACGGCGAGGCCGAGCGCGATCGGTTTGATCGCGGTGTCGCCCTCGGGCACGAACGCCGCGAACACCGCGAACATGATGACCGCGGCGGCCGTGACCACGCGCGCCGAGGCGGTGAAGCCGCTGCGCACCGCGGCGATCGCGAGAGCGCTCTCGTCGTAGGGTTCGCCGGAGGCCCTGGCCGCGCGCCGCGCGTGCACGAAGTCCTCCCGCATGCGCGAGACGAGAAACACCTCGTAGTCCATCGCGAGGCCGAACAGCACGCCCATGAGGATGATCGGCATGAACGAGATGACGGGGCCCGTCCGCGTCACGTGCAGAGCGTCGGCGAGCCAGCCCCACTCGAACACGGCGGCGACGACGCCGAACGCGGCGAGGATCGACAGCAGGTAGCCGACCGTCGCCTTCATCGGCACCCAGATCGAGCGGAACACGATCATCAGCAGGATGAACGAGAGACCGATCACGAACAGCCCGAAGGGCAGGAGCGCCGCGCCGAGCCGGTCGGAGATGTCGATCGCGATCGCGGTGAACCCGGTCACCTTGAGGTCGACGCCGTACTTCTCCAGCCATTCGTCGTGGTGGGAGCGGAGCTCGCGCACGAGGTCGGCCGTCGCCGGGTCGTCGGGGCCGGTCTCGGGCACGATCTGCACGAGCCCGGTGTCTGCGGTCTCGTTGGGGGTCGCGAGGGCGACCTCCTTGACGCCGGGGATCTGCTCGACCTCGGCCTTCAGGTCGGCCATGAGCCCGAGCGGATCCGTCGAGGTGACGATCGTGCCGGTGAGGATGAGCGGCCCGTTCGCGCCGGCGCCGAAGTGCTCGGCGGTGAGGTCGTAGGTCTGCCGCGCCTCGCTCGAGGTCGGTTGCATGCCGGCATTGGGGAGGGCCAGCTGCAGGCTCGCGGCGGGGATCGCGACCACGCCGAGCGTGACGACGACGGCGATGGTCGTGATGATCGGATGCCTCGTCACGAGCGCGACCCAGCGGTTGGTGCGCTTCAGGGGCACGGTCGCCGGAGGGGCCGTGTCGGCCCCGTCGCCGTCGCTCTCGCTCTCGCCGGAGTCGGAGCCGGAGTCGGAGCCCGCAGCCGCAGCATCCGCCGACGCCCGCCGTCCGCCGCGGCGGCGGCGCACGGCGACGCCGCG
>NZ_JAAGRY010000119.1 GCF_015707995.1 Microbacterium paulum | reverse complement strand
GGCAGGAGCCGGAGGTCCGCGGCCGGCGTCGAGCGCCGCTCCTGATCGCTGCGGCCCTGGGCGGCGCCGTGCTGCTCGGTGGCCTGCTCTGGCCGGAGCCCGATTCGCGGGCGGCGGAGGCGGTGGCGCCGACACCCGCCGCGACTGTGAGTGCCGATGGTGCCGCGACCCCAGACACCGACGCCGCACTGGCGGAGGCGGTGTCGGAGGCCACGACGGCGCCGAGCGATGGTGCCGCAGCACCGGACGCACAGGCCGCACCGAGCGCTGACGGAGACCTCGAGGCCGCGGCGCGTCAGATCGTGCGGGCGCTGTCGGCGTGCGCGGGCGGAACGACCGACGCAGGCGTCGCCTGTGCGGCGCTGCGCGAAGATTCCGCGGCCGCACCGCCCGCGGGCCTTGTCGCCACGGCCCCCGACGCGCAGATCACCCTCGTCGACGAATACGGCGGGGTGGCCGTCTTCCGGGTCGAACCGGCGGAAGGCACCGGGAATCGAGCCGACGGACCCGCCGCGCAGATCCTCGTGCTCGTCAGCGTCGACGGAAAATGGCTGATCCGCGACGTGTACGACGTCGCGGATCAGCCATGATCGGAACCGAGCGGCGTCAGATCCCCAGCTGCGGGCCGAAGTCCGCCGTCTCGAGGCGGCTCTTCAGCGCACCGAGGAAGCGGGCGGCGTCGGCGCCGTCGACGATGCGGTGATCGTACGACAGGGCGAGGTAGACGTACGAGCGCACGCTGATGGCATCCACCCCGTCGACCTTGATGACGCCGGGCTCTTTCACCACAGCGCCCGTGCCGAGGATCGCCGACTGCGGCAGGAAGACCACCGGGGTGTCGAACAGCGCGCCGCGCGAACCGGTGTTGGTCACGGTGAACGTGCCGCCGGCCAGCTCGTCGGGCTTCAGCTTGTTGTCGCGCGTGCGCGCGGCGAGGTCGGCGATCTCCGACGAGATCTCGGCGAGCGACTTGCCGGCCGCATCGCGCAGCACCGGCGTCAGCAGCCCGCGCTCGGTGTCGACGGCGATCGAGATGTTCTCGGTGGCCGGGTAGACGATGTCGGTGCCGTTGACCGTCGCGTTGATGACGGGGTAGGCCTGCAGCGCTTCGGCGGCGGCGAGCACGAAGAACGGCAGGAACGACAGCTTGCCGCCGGTCTTGGCGACGAACTCGGACTGCACGGCGCCGCGATAGGCCGCGACCTTCGTGACGTCGACCTTCACGACCGTGGTCAGCTGCGCCGTCTGCTGCATCGAGGCGACCGCACGCTCGGCGAGCACCTTGCGCAGGCGCGACATCGGCTGCGTCGTGCCGCGCAGGGGCGACACCTCGAGCGCGGGGGCTGCGGGGGCGGGAGCTGCGGCAGGGGCGGCGGCGGGCGACGCCGACTCGGCGGCCTTGAGCACGTCTTCCTTGCGGATGCGCCCGCCGACGCCGGTTCCGGTCACCGTGGCGAGGTCGACGCCCTGCTGCTGCGCGAGGCGGCGCACGAGCGGGGTCACGTAGGTCGTGACGTCGTCGTCGGATGCCGTGGCCGCGGGAGCCTCGGCCGGCGCGGCTGCGGGCGCGGGAGCTGCTGCC
>NZ_JAAGRY010000118.1 GCF_015707995.1 Microbacterium paulum | reverse complement strand
GCTCAGGGCGCCCCCGGCGGCACGAGCGGGCAGGGGCCCGCGGCCGGGCAGGCCGCCCCCTCGACCGGAGGAACCGGAACGGGCACGAGCGGCTCGGGCACCTCAGGCGCGAGCGGCCTGGGCACGCTCGGCGCGATCGGCGGAGGCGACGGCACCTCGTCGGGCACCGCGACCACGCTCGCGTGGCTCGAGTCCCACCGGCAGGAGGGCACGACCTAGCCGAGGTACCCCAAACGCACTCACCTGTGATCATGCGCGTGCGCGCACTTCCAGGATAGCCCTGACGCAGTTTGCTCGTGATCGCGAGCCGCGGAAGAGCAATACACGACCGAAGACGTCGTACATCGGCGTAGTTGGGTAAGTTTGACCCATGAGAACACTGACGTTTGAGCTTCGCAACTGCCATGGCGTGCGATCTCTTGACGCTGAAGTTTCCTTTGAGCAGCACAACGCCGTCGCGATCTATGCGCCGAACGGCACGATGAAGTCATCCTTCGCCAAAACGTTGTCTGATTACACCCGCGAGGAGCCGACGAAGGACCACGTTTTCCCCGCGCGCGAGACTGTGCGCCGGATCAGCGACGAGCACGGTGCTGGCCCAGACCCGCGAACGTCGCGGTGTTTCTCGCCTACGACGAGCAATACGCTCCTACCGAGTTCACCTCGACTTTGCTCGTAAACGCTGAGCTTCGGGAACAGTACAGTGAAATTCACCGCGGCTTGATGGCGCTTCAGGATGAGCTGACTAAAGCACTAAAGAAGGTATCGGGCACGAAAGCAGACATTCCGGGGCTCGTCTCCCAGGTATTCACGCAGCAGGATGATAACTTCTTCGACGCACTGACGCGGGTCAGCTACGAAGTCGAACGTCTAGACGAAGCACCCTTCCCCGATGTGCCGTACGACCGGCTTTTCAACGTCAACACCGAAAAGATCCTTAACGATCCGAAGTTCCAGAGCGTTCTTGCCGAGTATGTGACCCGGCTGAACGAACTCCTAGATCAGTCCACCTTTTTCAGCCGCGCAAAGTTTAGCTATTACAACGCAGAGACGGTCAGCAAGAGTCTGGCGGCACAAGGGTTCTTCGACGCCAAGCACTCGCTCCTGCTGGCGGGCGAGTCGACTCCTAGGCAAGTTTCTAGTCGCAATGAACTGGAGACTCTGATCTTAGAGGAGAAAGAGCGCATCGCGGAGGACCCCGAATTACGGACCCAACTCTCGGCTATAGAGAAGGCGATCACCGGACACCAGGCGAACCGGGACTTCCTCGCTTTCATCTCGGATCACCCCGAGCTTCTGACTCACTTTGCGAACATCACGCGTTTTAAGCAAGAGCTATGGACTTCTTACATTAAGGAGTGCGAGGAGCTTTATACCCGCGCGGTTGCGAGCTTCAAGGACTCTGAGGCACGTCGCCGGGCAATCGAGAAGCAGGCGGCGGCTGAGAGGACCCGTTGGGAGGAGGTCATTGACCTCTTCAACACCCGCTTTTCAGTGCCGTTCACACTTGTGCCACGGAACCGCGAGAAGGTGATGCTTGCCCAGGAGAGTTTCCTCACTCTGGACTTCGAGTTCAAAGATGGCGGCGGAGCCTCACACATGGATCGCGAGCACCTGCTCCGCGTCCTCAGCACTGGGGAGCGCAAGGCGTTCTACATCCTCAATGTGGCTCTTCGGACTTTAGGTGGGGGTGGGTGATGTGCGGGGCCGCGTGGTGACGGGGTGGGGCGGGTCGAGGCCCCGAGGATCGGTAGCGACCAAGCTTCCTTTCCGTTCG
>NZ_JAAGRY010000117.1 GCF_015707995.1 Microbacterium paulum | reverse complement strand
AACTGGATGAAAGCCCTCGAGCAACTCTCGATCGTCTACCCCGAGCGCATCAACCGCTACCTCTAACACCCCGAGGCAAGGCCCACTTACACACACAACTTGACAAGCTCGCAGCCGAGTGTATGCACCTTGATGACGTCGTGTATGTCCGAGACGTCGAGACGGACCTGTGGTGGACCCGAGACCACGCGCACCACGCGGGCGCGGTATTCAAGACCTACCAGCTGAAGGGGAATACTCTGACGTGGGTCAACGATCACAATGCCGACGGAAGCGAGTACGTGGGCAAGAACAAGGGCGAAGACACAAGGGAGCTATCCACTACCGGGGCGTACTCGTGCCACCACTTGGATAGCCACCTCTGAAAGAGAGCTCTTGATTTTGGTACTCCCAAGACTGAAGTAGCGACAGACGGCGTGCCGGCCGACCCGCTCAGGGTGCACGAAAGCTTCAATCCGAAATGGTCCGCATAGGCTGGTGCAGTCCAAGACAGCTCTGGGAACAGTCCAGGAGACCACGTCAGGTTGACTCGCGACGGGATGCGTTGCTGATCGCCTGACACGGCGGCCGCGCGCGAGACTTAGCCAGGCGCCTCAGTTGCGGCGGGGGTCGAAAAGACCTCATCGCCGTTCTCCGCCGCGTAGGCGGGCCAGAGGGGGTTAGCCTGCGCGAGATCGCGGAACGCGCGCGCGAGTTCGATCTGCTCCTCGATCACCAGACGGCCGCGGCGGGCATCAGTCCAGTCGTCGTCACTGAGCCGTTCGCTGATGATGAGAGGGATGTATCGGTACGCGAACGCGTGCACGAGATGCAACCTCTTCTGCGTGTTGTCGTAGACGCCGGCTCGGATGTGGCTCGGGGTAGTGAGAATCTTGAACTGCGACTCGCGCCAAATGCGTGCGGTGAGCTGATCGAAGGTGCCATCGTCGTTAGGCGCACCAAGAGTAACGACGGCGGGGCCGAGCGTCGATTCGGTCGCCACGGCAGTAAGGAACGAGATCCGGGAGAGGTCCACGGCGCCGGCGAGGTGACCGCTCCTGCGCGTGGTCACTCTGCGGCCACTGGTGTTCTCGCCGGTGGTCAGAGACTGGACGGTATTCACGACGACGCCCCCGGACAGCGGCTCTCTCCGATCCGCCTTGCTCGTGAGCCACAGGTAGATGTCGTCGTGAATGATGCGCAGGGGTGAGTCATCGCTGAGTTCCGGACGCACCTCGTCTTCAGTGATCATCAGCGACGTCAGCGAACGCGCTGCATCTCCCTTCGCCGGGTCGATGAGGTTTGCGTTGTGCGAGGACCACAGTACGAGGTAGCGGTTGTCGTGCACGCTGATGAGGACGTCGACGGCGTCGAGAAACCAACCTTGACTCACCCCGTCGTTGAGCTTCCGCTGCTCCCAGAAGTAGTAGCGTGCTGCGAGCCGTTCCGGAGCGAAGCCCTCGGCGGGGAGGATCTGTGGAGCCGCCGTGGGGGGAACGCCGTTCTGCGCGTTGAGGTTCGAGGATGCGTCTTCACTGCTGCGCCAGCCCGCGATGCGGCCGTCCGTCTGAGGAGGTCGTGCGCTGAGCGCGTCCCGAATCTGGGTCAACGTCAGCGCGCACGTCAACGTCTGAGCCGTGACGGACACCTGCGCTCCGGTAAATGTCGGCAACTCAACTCCAACGCTCGACGATTGCTGTGGCCTTCGAGTCCACGGATATGAGCTTGGCACACAGCTTCGAGACTGCCGACGTCCCCACCGCTGTGTGTCTGAGGCGAGCGCGCCGCGGTGACGACGTGCGCTCGGTGAGGCCGTCGAACCGGAACTGCCCGGCGCACCAGACTGTCTCGGCCACGGGGACCGGCGGCATTAGTCGGAGCTCCGCAGAGCACCGCGGGCCACTTCGCGCGCGGGACTCATTATCGGCTCTTCGGACTTTAGGTGGGGGTGGGTGATGTGCGGGGCCGCGTGGTGACGGGGTGGGGCGGGTCGAGGCCCCGAGGATCGGTAGCGACCAAGCTTCCTTTCCGTTCG
>NZ_JAAGRY010000116.1 GCF_015707995.1 Microbacterium paulum | reverse complement strand
CGAGCCCGGTGCACGGCGCGTCGACGAGGATGCGGTCGTAGCGCCCGCGCCCGGCGCGCACGCGGCCGTCTTCTTCTGAGACGGGGACGGCGAGCGGCACACCGGCGACCGAGTCGCGCACCAGCCCGGCGCGGGTGGGCGAGAGCTCGTTCGCCTCGAGCAGCGCGCCGTGGGCGAGGGCCTCGGCGGCGAGCACCGCCGTCTTGCCGCCCGGCGCCGCGCACAGATCGAGCCACCGCTCCCCCGCACGCACCGGGACTGCGCGGGTGAGGGCGAGCGCCGCGAGTTGCGATCCTTCGTCCTGCACTCGAACACGACCGCCCGACGCCGTGACGAGCGCGCCCGGGTCGCCCCCGGCGGAGTGGAAGCCGATCGGCGAGGAGGTGGTCGCCGCGGCATCCGGCGGGATCTCGGCCAGACCCGGCAGCGCGGCGAACGTGACGATGGGCGAGGCGTTGTCGGCCTCGAGGAGGGTCTCGAGCTCGGCCGCGCGACCCTCGGCGGCGAGGGCGCGGCGGAACGCGCGGATCACCCAGACCGGGTGCGCGTAACGCAGCGCCAGCCGCTCATCGTCGGAGCGCGCGGCGGCGTCCAGGCGGTCGAGCCACTCCTCGCGGGTGCGCTCCGACACCCGCCGCAGCACCGCGTTCGCGAAACCCGCTGCGGACTTCCCCGCCGCCTGCCGCACCTGGCGCACGGTCTCGTTGACGGCGGCGTGCGTCGGAATCCGCATCGCGAGAAGCTGGTGGGTGCCGAGGCGCAGCGCGTCGAGCACGGCCGGATCGATCGCCGAGGCCGGGCGCGACGAAGCATCCGCGATGATCGCGTCGTACGTTCCCTCGCGCCGCAGCGTGCCGTAAGTCAGCTCGGTCGCGAGGCCCGCGTCGGGCCCGGAGAGCCCGGCGCGCACGATCGCGCGCGGCAGCAGCAGGTTGGCGTAGGCGTCGGAGGTGTGCACGGCGCGGAGGGTGTCGTAGGCGACCCAGCGGGGCGTGCGGCCCGCCTGCGGCCGTTCCTGATCGCGCCGCTCGGTCATCGCGCACCCGCTTCGGGGAGCGACGAGGCGGGTTCAGAGAGCAGCGCGGCGCGCGGGATGCCACGCAGCCCCCGCCACCAGTCTGCGGCGGCCATGGCGCCCTTGCCCGCGGGCTGCACGGTCTTCAGCAGCACCGTGCCGTCGGCCGCGCCGACGAGCACGTCACGGCCCGACAGGGCGAACGCGCCGGGGGCGAGCCGCTCGCCGTCGGCGGTCACGTCGGGGCCGCGGAACGCGTCGAGGACTTTCAGTCGCTGGTCGTCGACGACGAGGTGCGCACCGGGCTCGGGGGTCGTGCCGCGGTAGCGGTCGAGCACGACATCGGCGGATGCCTCGAGGTCGAGTGCCCCGTCGGCGAGGGTCAGCTTGGGTGCGAGGGTCGGCTCGCCCTGCTGCGCCGTCGCGTGCGCCGTGCCGGTCGCGATGTCGTCGACGACCTCTGTCACGAGGCCCGCACCGAGGCTCGCGAGGACGTCGAGCACCTCGCCGGCGGTCTGTCCGCGCGGCACGTCGTAGCGCAGCTGCGCGTAGACATCGCCCGCGTCGAGCGCAGGCACGAGCTGGAAGACCGCCGCCCCCGTCGTGCGGTCACCCGCGATGAGCGCGTGCTGCACGGGCGCCGCGCCGCGCCAGCGCGGCAGCACCGAGAAGTGCAGGTTGATCCAGCCGTGCGGCGGCGCAGACAGGAGGGGTTCGCGCACGAGTCCCCCGTAAGCGACGATCACGCCGAGATCGGGGTCGAGGGCGGTGATGGCGGCGGTGGCCTCGGCGTCGAGGCGGTCGGTCTTGATGACCGGGAGGCCGAGGTCGTCGGCCGCTTGCGCGACCGCAGATGGTGTCAGCACGCGCTTACGGCCGAGCGGGGCGTCGGTGCGGGTGACGACGCCGACGATCTCGTGCGCCGAGGCGGCCAGCGCCTGGAGCGACGGGACGGCGGGCGCCGGTGTGCCGGCGAAGACGATGCGCATGGAGATTCCTCGGCGTATGGGTGGGTGTGTGGATTGAGCGTGGCTGCTCGACGCCGGGCGCTCAGAGGTCGAGCTCGGGCACGTCGAGCCGCACTTTCAGCGTAGTGCGGGGGCTGAACCCGGCGGACCGGTCGCCGCCCGTGCGCCGGCGGCCGTGCAGCGCGTCGGCGATGACCGCCGCGCGCAGGGCCTCGGCGACGGGCCGGCCAGA
>NZ_JAAGRY010000115.1 GCF_015707995.1 Microbacterium paulum | reverse complement strand
GCGTCGCCGAGGGCGCCGGGTCCGGCGCGACGGATACCCGCCTGCCCGCCGCCCGCGCGCCGAGCCAGCGCGCCGGGCCGAAGCCGAGGATGCTCGCCCACACGACGAACAGGAGCGCCGCCAGCACGGTCATGCCGGTTCCGTACCCGAATCCGGGGTTGATCCGGTGCACCGAGACCACGACGAGCACGTACACGACGATCTGCGCGACCGGGATTAACGAGAGCAGCACGAGCCACGGGCTGAAGCCGCCCCACTTCAGCAGGGTCGCCGTGTTGAGGAACGGCACCCACGCCTTCCAGGGCTCTTCGCCCATCTTGCGGAACATCGCCGAGACGGCGAGCGCCGTCCAGACGTACAGGGCGACCGAGAGCACGAAGCTGAGCAGCCCGAGCAGGGCGGCGAGGGATGCGTCGGGTGTGTTCATGCGGTGCGCCGCGCGGCATCGGCCTGCGCGCGGCTCCCCCTCTCGATGTCGGACGGGCTCTCGGTGACGGGCGGGCGCCTGCGCAGGCCCCCGGGGACGAACGATCTCAACGATACGGCCGCGCGCACGCGCTGCCACCGGGTGCGCGCGAAGCCGCCGCGCTCCTGGTCGACGATGCGCCAGAACTCCGTCGCCTCGTCGTCGGTCGCGGGCTCTGCCGAGAAGACGGCGGCGTCGGCGCCCGCGGCGAGACGGGCCGCGACCGGGGCATCCAAGGTCTGCGCGATCTCGACGCGGGTCGCCGATCCCGGCGCGCGTCGGCCCGCATCGGCGGCGGCGTCGAGGTATTCGTCCCAGCCCCCGGCGATGCGCTCGCGCGGGTCGCCGGCGGTCCGCCTCGAGCGGCGGCGCAGCGCCTTGGCGGCGATGACGAGCAGGAAGGGCCCCGCGACGAGTGCCGCGACGGCCAGCACGATGCCGGTCGTCCGCAGCGCCGTCCACAGCCACGACAGGTCGAGCGTCGCGGGCCGCTCCGCTCCGGCGGCGGCGTCTTCTTGCGCGGGCTTCGGCGGCGGGGCCTCGTCGACGGTGTCGGGGCGCACCTCGGTGCCGATCGTCGGGTCGGGCTGCGCCGTGACCTCGCGGCTCGGCGCCTGCAGGTGCTGCGGGGTCACGTCGACCGGGATCCACTCGCCGCGGTCGCTGCGCACCTCGACCCAGGCCGACAGGTCGGCGGCGCCGCACGACCCGCTCGGACACACCGTGAGCTCGGGGTCGGTCGATGCTGTGCGGGCGCCGACGACGATACGGGCGGGAAACCCGAGCTCACGCGCGAGCAGGGCGACCGCGACCGAGAACTGCTCGTCGTCGCCGATCGCGGCGACGAAATTGCCGGATGCCTGGGCGCGCGGGTCTTGCTCGCGGTCGAGCAGCGCCGTGAACAGCTGGTCGATGCGGGCGAGGGAGTGCCCCGCGGCGCTCGGGACGAAGGTGTCGACGCCGGCATCCGTCATCCACGCCGTCTGCGTGTCGGTCAGCGCGTGACTGAGATAGCCGCGTTCGCGCAGCAGCGCGACGAGCCCCGCGAGAGCCGACCCGCCCGTGCCGGTGACGTGCTCCTGCATCCAGGTGCGCAGACTCGCGGGCGCCGGGGCACTCTCGGCCGAGCCGTCGCCCGTGCCGCCCCCTGTGCCACCCGGGGCTCCGGCCTGCGCGAGCGATTCGGTCGGGGCGACGGTCGCCTCGAGCCGGTAGGCGTCGCCCGGCTGCCAGCCCGCGGTTTGCACGGCCGCGGCGAGGTCGTCGTCGACGTAGAAGCCGTCGGCGAGCGCGGCGGCGCGGCCGCCCTCGAAGCTCACCGCGGTGAGCGCGCCGGCCGAAGGCATCCAGATCCCGTCGAGCGTGCCGACCACGATGTCGGCGTCGACGCGCTCTCCGTCGCCCGCGCCTCGGGTCGACGCGAGGCGCACGAAGCTCGACGCGCCGGCTCCGGCCGCGGTGCGGAAGACGGCACCGTCGTAACTGTCGAGCACCGCCAGGCGAACGCGTTCGGGCACGTGCGCGCCCGTCACGCTGAAGAGCAGCTGGTCGTGCGCGGCGTCGGTGAACATCGCGCGGTACGCCGCGAGCGGGCTGACCGCCCGCGAGATCTCGAGCCGGGGGCCGGTGCTCTCGCGCAGTACGTCGCGCGGCGCCGAGGCGGCTGCCGCGGGCACGGCGAGGGCCGCGATCACCGCGATCGCGACCATGCCGACCCCGATTCCGGTGCGGCGCACGTCGGCGGCGGCGGCGCGCCGCAGCCGTACCCCGCTCGAGCGC
>NZ_JAAGRY010000114.1 GCF_015707995.1 Microbacterium paulum | reverse complement strand
TCGCCCGCCGCGTCGCCCGCGGCTTCCGCAACTACGACAACTACCGACTCCGCATGCTCCTCATCGCCGGCGGCCTCGACCCCACCACCCCCACCTAAAGTCCGAAGAGCCCTCAATGTGCTCTTCGAGGTCGAAGCCCGAAAGGAAGCAGAAGGAACCACGCTTTTCGTGATTGACGACATCGCGGACTCCTTCGATTACAAGAACAAGTACGCGATCATCCAGTACCTGAAGGACATGAGTGAGCACGACAAGTTTCGGCTTATTATCCTCACCCACAACTTCGATTTTCTGCGCACCATCTTTGGCAGGAGCGTCGTCACTTACGGTGGGTGCTTTATGGCAGAGAAGAGCGTCGAGCGAGTAACGCTCACGCCGATGGCCGGAAGTACCATCACCAACCCCTTCACTAAGGACTTCAAGAAGAAGATCTTCACAGACGGCATGCGGAGGGTCGCCTCCATACCCTTTACTCGCAACCTCATTGAGTACAGTCGCGGCACTAAAGACGCCGACTATCTCACCCTCACTTCGCTGATTCATCTGAAGGAGGGCACGCGCACCATTACGCAGGCAGAGCTGGACCGCATCTTTGGTGAGGTTTTTCCCGGTCTCTCCGGCGGCCCTTGGGTGGGTGGAGATGAGCCTGTCCTTGAGATGATTTATGCACAGGCCGAGATAGCGTTGACTGCTGACGAAGGAGTCAACTTCGCGAATAAAATCGTGCTGTCGTTGGCGATCCGTCTCCGTGCCGAGGAGTTTATGGCGTCCGCGCTCGATGCCGACGGTTTCGATGAAACGATCACTTCGAACCAAACGTGGCATCTCTTCAACGCCTTCAATCAGCGGGGTCTCGGAAGCGAACCGACGCTCGATTCGCTCCGACGAGTCCTTTTGATCACCCCCGAGAACATCCACATCAATTCGTTTATGTACGAGCCCATCCTCGACATGTCGGATCACTCGCTGCGCGAGCTTTACAGCGACGTGAAGATGCTCAGCAGCGCAGACGATTAGGAATCTCAGGAGTTCTACGCACTGGATACATCGGGCCTACTTATAAAATCCTTAAATCCCACGTTCGATTCGCGGGTTTGGCCTGTGGTGGGAGGGCGGCTCTGGAGATGAGAGTTGCCGTCGCCGCTGTTCCGCTTGCTGTTGGACAAGCTCTTGTTCTGCCTGCTTGGTTTCGATGAGTTTGGCGGCGTCGTTCGCCGAGAGATCGCGCAGCTCTTCGCTATGCGAGCGAAGTAGTGCTGCGCGGGTGCGGGCTTCGCGGGCGTTACGGCTGGGGTTGAGGGCGCGCATCCCGTACTGGTGGGCACGCGCGTTCTCAGGACCGTATTCGCTTGCCAAGAGTGCCAGGCGTTCGGTGCGGTGTCGCTCGCCGGTGGTGGCTCGCTCGGTGCGCGCGGCTTCGACTGCTTGGTCGGCGTCGCGCACCCGGGGATCGCCCGCTGCTCGCCGTTGCGCGACCTGAGCAGACCATCCGGGTAGTGCGCTGGGAGTTCGTGGCGGCTCAGCCTCCCATACATCGCGAAGGTGCGTTCGAATAGTTGCTGCTTGTTCGCTGGCGGCGCGGTGCTCAGCGCGGGCCTTGCGACGCCCGAACCGCCCGACAGTCGCGAGGCGGGTGTTCACTGCTCTTTCTGCTTCGGCGGTGGCGAGGTACGCCGCGCCGTCGCGTTCAGCTTGCTCGACGAGGGGCGCGGCGACCTCGGCACGCACCCGTGCTGCTTCCTCTTCGGCCTGGCGAAGAACGGCGGTACCTTCGTCGCTCTCGTCACGGTGTCTGGCGCGTTGGGCGTCGATCCGGTTACCGGTCTGCTCCCATCGCTCCGCCTGCCGCTCCGCACGCTCAGCCTCCCTGTCGAGTCTGGCCAGTTCTTCCGTGACGCGCTGGATAGGCCCGTTCTTGACGATGGCCCGCACAGACTGCGCTGCTTGGGTGGTGGCGTGATCAAGGCCGCGGTCGGCTGGGTCTCGTTCCATCGCTGTGATGAACTGCGCTCTCGCGTCCGTCATGTCGTCGGCAATGATGTGCAGCCGGTTGTGCTCGCGGCCTCGGGTCATGCCGACGTAGACGCCTGCCGCGCTTGTCGCCTCAGTCAGGAACGTGTGCGAGGTGTTCACGGTTGCGCCTTGGACGCCATATGCGGTGGCGGCGTAGGACAGGTGCGTGTGCTCACCCACATACTCGGCAGGCAGGGTGACGGTGCGGGGGTTCTTGCGACCGCTGCCGACCTCGCGGACATAGACGGTGCCGTCGTTCTCGACGTTTTGGACGATCCACTGCTGCCGGTTCGCCACTCCCACATCGCTGTCGTTCTTGCGGGTCTGGATGAGGTCACCGGCTCCGATGCCCAGCCCGTCGCTGCCGGTCGCCGTCACGGTGTCATCAACGTCACCACGTTCGACCCGCCCGGTACGAATGCGCTCGTTCACCTCAGCGGCCTCATCGTTGGTGGCAACGGTGATCGCTTCACCGTCCTTCGCGTGGGTGGTGATGTGTTCGCGTGCGGTGTCCTCGTCGGGGTGAACGTTGATGAGATTCATTGCGGCGAGCCGGTCAAAGAGGCTCTTCGGACTTTAGGTGGGGGTGGTGGGGTCGAGGCCGCCGGCGATGAGGAGCATGCGGAGTCGGTAGTTGTCGTAGTTGCGGAAGCCGCGGGCGACGCGGCGGGC
>NZ_JAAGRY010000113.1 GCF_015707995.1 Microbacterium paulum | reverse complement strand
GTGAGCAGCTGCGTGGGTGCGTCGTTGATCTGCATGCTGGCGATCAGCTGCGCGACGCTGTAGGGGGTGAAGAATTGCCCTTGGGCGCGGTTGGCGATGCCCAGCTGCATGTAGGTCTCGCCGAGCACGTCGCGCGGCTGCGCATCGAGCTCGAGCGCGACGAGGGCGAGTGCTTCGGCGAAGCGGTCCATCTGTGCGGGGGTGTAGTGCGTTCGGGTGCGTTCGTAGTCTTCTTCCCGTGCCTGGTATCCGTTGCGGTCGACCCGGTTGCGGATCGCCGCGGCCGCCATGGCGCAGAAGTCCTCGAACACGGTGCGCAGGTCTCGTGCGCCGGTGTTCGCGCGGAGCACCTTCACGATGCGAGAGGTGGCCATGATCACCGCCCCGCCTTCTCGTAACGGCGGGCTCGCCACCGGGGGATGCGCACGCGGATGCCGTGGTCGACCACGCGCAGAACGTCACGCTCGATCACCTCGAACTCCGTGTCGGGTGTGGTCTGCAGGCCGCCGGCGAACGTGAACGGCTCGGCGAAGCGGATGCGCTCGCCGCGGCGCACACGAGGCTTCGACTCCGCGAGCTCGAGGTTCGCCCAGCAGCGCGCGCGCCACGCTTGGGCGTGCTCATGCGTCGTCGGGGTGAGAGCCTCCAGCACGGCGCGCGGCGCGTGGGACGCGACCGGTCCCACGGTCTCGTCGAGGTCCTTGTACGTGAAGTTGTAGTAGCTCGACGGCGCGATGGCGTAGAGCACCACGAACGCGAACACCTCGCCCGCGTGCGGGTGCCCTTCGTCGTAGCGCACGGCGGCGTAGAACTCGTACGGCCAGTCGACGGTGCCGGCCACGTAGTCGGGGTCACGGCGGGTGCCGCTGGCGATGATCGTGGCGCCGGTGAAGTAGTGCTCGAAGAAGGTGCGGACGGGGACGCCCGCCTCCTTGTGAGTTGATGTGCTGCCCATGATCGTGTCTCCTCTCGCCGGTCAGTTCTCGAAAGCCCAGGAGGGCAAATGCGACGCCTGGATGAAGCTCGCCACGATCTCGGCGAGGCCGTGGCTGGGGTCGATGGCGAGCGCCTGGCGCGCATAGTCGGCGGCGTGGGTGGAGCGTCCGAGTGCCCAGGAGAGCCATGCGGCTGAGGCCAGGAGGCCCGCACGCACCGGCTGAGGTGTCAGGGCGGTGAGGTGGCGGACGGTCGTCAGAGCCGCGCTGAGGCGGGCCGCGTCGGGCCGGGGTGCGTCGCCCCACATGATCGCGGCGAGGTTGGCGGGGTACTCCTCGCCGCGTTCCCATCCGGCCTGTGCCTCGGCGGCGCGCTCGCCGCCTGCCTGGTCGCTGGCCCACTGGACGAGAGCGACGTCGCGGAGAGCGGGTCGGCTGAGCGCGAAGATGAGGCAGGCGGCCTCGAAGGGGTCGATCTCCTCGGCGGGAGTGGTCACGGCGACCTCGCCGAGGGTGATCCAGTCCGTTTCAGCGACGTCGCCCAGGCCGAAGCCCTCGAAGGCGGTGTTCACCTCGCAGAGGCGGGTGTCGTCAGCGGCGGGGATCTCGGTGCCGACGTGCTGTGAGGCCGCAACCGGGTGGCCGACGGCGAGCGCGGTGTTGATCTCCGCGAGCGGTCGCGGGTGGTCATCTGAGAGATAGCTGCCCCAGCCGTCACGGGCGACGTAGAGGGCATCCGTGACGGACAAGCCGCACTCGTCCGCGCGGGCCAGCAGGGCGTTCACGAGGCCACGCGAGGCCTCGCTGTCGTCGTCGGTGTAGATCACCACCGCCATGCGGTCAGCGGTCGGTACTCGGCAGATGACGCCGACGATCGAACTGGCAAGTGAGCCCGAACCGAGCGTCGGGTTCAGGTCGAACCGAGCGGCGCCGACGGTTCGGCTGCCAGCGAAGGGGATCGCGACGATCGAGCGGGTGGGGGTGTAGCCGATGAGAGCGGGCACGAGGCCCAGGAAGTCTGCGGCGCTGGTGGCCTTGATCACGTCCATGGTGGTTGCTCCTTTTGTTGGTGTGTTTCCCTGACAGTTACAAACTAGTAGGGGGTTCCGACATTGAGGGGACGTGCGTGGTGGTGAGGGTTGTTCTTGAGCGTGACGAATTGTGCTTGCAAGTTGTAAGC
This sequence comes from Microbacterium paulum, assembly GCF_015707995.1. GTDB lineage: Bacteria > Actinomycetota > Actinomycetes > Actinomycetales > Microbacteriaceae > Microbacterium > Microbacterium paulum. Next base: position 1,492 of record NZ_JAAGRY010000113.1, on the reverse strand, counting down.
AGGTTTCGGGTGAATTGTGCTTGCTGTTTGTAAGCAGGTTTCGTGGGTGCGTGTCGGTGGGGGCTGGTAGTTTGTAACTGTCAGGGATGCGAGTTAGGGGAGTGGTGGGGATGGTTGGTTCGGGTCGGTATGGGGTTCGGGGTCGGGGGATCGGCGCGGGGGCGTTGTTGGGTCTGATCGCGGTGCAGGATCGGCGGGAGCGGTTTGAGGCGTTGCCGGGGGTGCGGGCGGAGCGTGAGGCGTTCCGGGTGGGGGTGCGGCGGGCGCAGTTGGAGGGTCGGATCGCGCGGGGCACGGCGGGCGGGTTCTACAGCGAGGCGGATATCGAGCACGCGCGGCAGGCGCTGGCGCGGCTGGATGCGGCGGCGGGGGTGGCGGCGTGAGCGTGCGGGTGGGTCTGGGTGTGCGAGGCGCGTGGGTGGGGCGGCATGTGCTGACGCCGGATGGTGAGGGCGTGGTCTGCGCGGTCGAGCGCGGCGGCGGGTGGGGGTTGGGTGATCCGGTGGGGGTGCGGGTCGGGTTCGGGTTCCCTGTGGCCGCGGAGCGGGCTGTGGGCCGCAAGGTCGAGCGGGTGATGTACCTGTACGAGGTGGAGCCGAAGCCGGCGGCCGCGCAGCGGGAGAGCGTGGCGGAGTTCATGGCACGTCGGCATGACCCGTCCTGGCGGGCGCCGCGGCTGCCGGGGCCGCGGCGGCTGCCGCGGCTGTCGGAGGAGCGGTTCGAGGCGCTGATGCGCGAGCAGGGCGCCGCGCGCCTCGACGCGGGCGAGAGGATGGGGGCGTGACAATGACGCCGCGCAATTTCCGGACCCACGTCGCGCTGACGGCGCAGGTCGAGGTGCCTCCGGTGCTGTCGGGTGCGTACGAGAGCGTGGGGGAGTTCTTCGCTGTCGCGCTCGCCGCCCAGGGGGCGCAGCGGTTCGAGCCGGTGCCGGGGAACGAGTGGGTGCGGCCGGGTTTCGCGGGCGCGATCGCCTACCGGGATCCGGCGGCCGACGGCGACGCGTTCGCGCTTGCGGTCTACGTCGAGGGCGACGTGACCGTGTACCGGTTCCCCCGGATCGAGGATGCCGCCCGCGCGGGGCGGCTGTGGGCGGCCGGCCTCATCTGAGCGCCGGCGCCGCCGTGTGCGTCGAGCAGCTGACGGCGCCGGCGCGGCGAGCTCGAGGCGATCGCCGCGCCGCGGCGCTCTAGTGCGGCCAGAGCTGGAGGATCTGCAGCGCGAGGCGGAGTGCGAGCTCGAGGATCCTCGCGGCGCGGAGCAGGTGCCGGCGGCGCCGCGCGCGGCGCGCGTGGCGGGGCAGAGTCCAGAGGGTGCGGCGGGTGCGCGGGGCGTGCGGATCGGTGCTCATGCCCAGACTGTCTGCGGGGGCCGCGAGCGCCCCGCAGAGGGCCGCGAGCGACCGCCCGGCCTGATCGTGCGGGGGAGCGGGCCGGCGCGCTCACGGGGCCGCGCAGCGCCCCGCTGAGGGAGGCCGGCGGCGGTAGCGCAG
>NZ_JAAGRY010000112.1 GCF_015707995.1 Microbacterium paulum | reverse complement strand
GCCGTGGCTGGCCGCGGCGGGCCTCGCTGCCGCTGCCGTCGCGCTCGTCGTCTTCACCCCCGAGGTCGTGCGCGCCTACCCGGTGCTGCTCGCCGCGGCGCTCGCCCTGAACGGCGTGCGCCTGCTCGTGCGGGCGCTCCGCCCTGACCGCGCCACGACTCCCAAGGCCTCGCGCGCCGGTGCGGTGACCGATCGGATCACCGACGGAGTGCTCGCCGCCGCGAACATCGCCGCGGCCGTGCTCGTGTGGCTCTGGCCCGACGTCGGTCTGCTGCTGCTCGCGTGGGTCGTCGCGGCCGCGGTCGCGGTCACCGGCCTGCGACTGGTGTGGCGCGCGCTGCGACCCGCGCCCCGGCGTCGTGAACCACAGCATCGCGCGCGCCGCCCGGCGCTGCGTCGCGCCGGGCGCGTCACGGGGGCTGTACTCGCGGCAGCGGTGGCCGTCGCGGCATCCCTCGGCTCTTCCTGGGTGTTCGCGCGGGTCGCCCCGATCGACGACTTCTACACCTGGACGAGCCCGGTGCCGACCCAGCCCGGAGAGCTGCTGCGGGTCGCCGCGTGCGACGGTGAGGCGCCGGCCGGCGCCACGGGCCTGCGCATCCTCTACTCCACGACGCGCGCCGACGGCTCAGCCGCGGTCGCGAGCGCCGTGGTCGCGCTGCCCACCGCCGCGGCGCCGAGTGGGGGGGGCCGCACCCTGCTGGCGTGGCAGCACGGCACCACGGGTGTCGCCCGCTCGTGCGCGCCGAGCCTTCGCGCGAACGCACTGTCGGAGCATGCGATTCCGGGCATCTCGCGCATGATCGATCGGGGTTGGGCGATCGTTGCGACCGACTACCCCGGCATGGGCACCGCGGGACGCTACCCCTACCTCATCGGCGCCGGCGAAGGACAGGCGACTCTCGACGGGCTGCGTGCGCTGCGCCAGGTCGACGACGCGCGCGCCTCGAATCGGGTGATGCTGTGGGGCCACTCACAGGGCGGGCACGCGACGCTCTGGGCGGCGCAGATCGCGGCCGACTACGCCCCCGACCTCGACGTGGTGGGCGTTGCCGCGCTGTCCTCGGCGACCGACCCGCTCGCCGTGTCGAAGCTCATCATCGAGGGCCCCGCCAGCGCACTCGTGAACGCCGTCACGTCCTACGTCGTCGTCCCCTACGCCGACGAGTACCCCGACCTCACCCTCATCGGGCTGACCCACCCCGCCGGGTCGGTCTTCGCCGACGCCGCGGCGAGCCGGTGCGCGACCGACCCCGGCACGCTCGTGACGCTGCTCGTGACACTGGGGCTCGGCGGACGCGACCACCTGTACGACCTCGATCTCGACGCCGGGCCCGTGCACGACCGGCTGGCGCAGAACATCGCGACCGCGATCGTTCCGGCACCGCTCTTTCTCGGTCAGGGCGTCGACGACGAGGTCGTGTCGATCGACATTCAGCGGACGACGGATGCCCGGGTGTGCGCCGCGGGAAGACCGGTCGAGACCCACGAATATCCCGGCCGCGACCACATGGGCGTGATCGCGCAGGGGTCTCCGCTGATCGACGACCTGTTCGTGTGGGCAGACCGGGTGACGGCAGGCGAGGCCCCGTCGACCTGCTCCTGAGCGCGCGGCCCGCCCGGTTCGCCGAGGCCCTTCAGTCGGCGTCGCGCACGACGCGATAGCGCACGTGGGTGACGAGCGAGGCGGCCCGCACCGAGAGCTGCTCGAGCCGCATGCCGGGAACGTCTTCGAACAGACGCAGCCCCTCGCCCACCACGACGGGCGAGATCTGCAGCATGAGTTCGTCGACGAGGCCCGCCTGCAGGTACTGGCGGGTGGTCGAGACGCCGCCGGCGATGTGCACATTGCGCTCACCGGCCGCGTCTCGGGCGCGCTCGAGCGCCGAGTGGATGCCGCCGGTGACGAAGTGGAAGGTCGTTCCGCCCGCCATCTCGAGCGGTTCGCGCGGGTGGTGGGTGAGCACGAACACGGGCGCGTGATACGGCGGCTCGTCGCCCCACCACCCTTTCCATTCCCGCGCCTGCGTCGACGACCAGTCACCGCGCATGGGGCCGAACATGTGGCGACCCATGACGTACGCGCCGGCCGAGACGATGGCATCCAGCTCGGCGCGGTTCTCGTCGGGCGTGCGGAACATCCACATGTGCAGCGATCCGTCGGGGATGTCACCCATCGGACGGTCGAGGGTCTGGTTGTCGCCGGCGCCGATGCCGTCGAGGGAGAGCGACATGGTGGCGATCACGCGAGTCACGGGCGCCACGTTACCCCGCATGACCGACACTCCGCAGGGGTGGGAATGGCGCCTGCGCGCGCGGCGTTTGCGACCACATGACAACCGTGGGAATCATCGGAGCAGGACACATCGGCAGCGCGCTCGCAGAAGGTCTGGCCCGCCGCGGCTACGACGTCGTGATCGCCAACTCGCGCGGGCCCGAGACGCTCGACGACCTCGTCGGCCGGCTTTCCGCAGATGCCGGCGGCTCAGGCGCCTCTGGCAGCGTGCGCGCCGCGACCGCGGTGGATGCCGCGCAGGCGGCCGACTGGGCGATCGTGACGGTGCCGCTGAAGGACCTCGCCGACGTTCCGGTCGAGCCACTCGCCGGCAAGATCGTGCTCGACACGAACAACTACTACTGGGAACGCGACGGCCGCATCGCGGCGCTCGACGAGAAGCGTGCGACGACGACGGGGCTGGCGCAGGCGCACCTGCCCTCGTCGCGCGTCGTGAAGGCGTTCAACCACATCCCCGCCGCCGACATCCTCACGACCGGCTCGCCCGCGGGCACTCCCGACCGTCGCGCGCTCGCGATCGCGAGCGACCACGCCGACGCCGCAGCCCTCGCCGCAGAGGTCTACGACGCGTTCGGCTTCGACACGGTCGACATCGGCTCGGTCGGCGAGAGCTGGCGGGTCGAGCGCGACCAGCCGGCCTACGTCGTGCGGCAGAACGCCGACGAACTGCGCGAGAACCTCGCCCGCGCGACGCGCTGAGGCGGATGCCGGTAGCGCTGGGCGCGCTACCGGCGCGGGTCGACGCCGACGCGGAACGCCCCGCCCGCCGCGGCGAGAGCGAGGGCCTCGTCGGCGGCGGCGAGGGGCAGCACCGGATCGACGAGATCTTCGAACGGATGCCTCCCCCACGCTCCGCGCAGGTACTCGACGGCGTCGCGCAGATCGTCGCCCGTGCAGTGCTGCACGCCCGCGATGGTGACGAGGCCGCGGACGATGGCCTCGGCATCCATTGCCACCGGCGGTGCGGGCGAGAGGCTGCCGACGAGCACAGCCACTCCCCCGATGCCGACCGCGGTGAGCGCCGTCTCGACGGCGGCGGGGGCACCGGATGCCTCGACGGCGATGTCGACGCCCTCGACACCCCCGACGCCGAGCCCGCGCAGCGCGGTCTCGAGGGCGCCGGCGTCGCACGGGTCGATCGTCGCGGCGGCTCCGAACAGCCGCGCCAGTCGGCGCCTCTTCTTGTCGGGCTCGCTGACGATCACCGTCGCGCCGCGGTCGGCGGCGATCGCGGTCGCCGACAGGCCCACGATCCCCGCGCCGGTGACGAGGACGATCGAGCGGGGCAGCGGCACCTCGCGCTCGGCGCGCCGCAGCGCCGCCCATGCTGTGGCCGCCCCGCACGCG
>NZ_JAAGRY010000111.1 GCF_015707995.1 Microbacterium paulum | reverse complement strand
GAGCGGCGCTGCTCGCGGCCGTCGCCTCCGGCTCGATCGGGCCCGGACGGCTGGCCGAGGTCGGTCCGGCGCCGGGACCCGTCGCGCTCGCCGTGGGACTGGAGCTGCTCGTCGGCGCCGCGATCGCCCTGTTCGGCCCGACGCGCACGGCGGGCGACGGGCGAGACCACGCCTCGTATTCGGGACACGCGGGCGCGACCATGGGTCGCGCGACGGCGGCCGACGCGAGGAACGGCCGGTCGGCGCGCCCGGCGGCGGTGCTGCCGCACTGGGTGTCCGACGTCTCCGGCGACGGCGACACCGAGCAGTTCGCCCCGTCCGACCTCGACCCGCTCGCCTCGCTCGGCGGTCCCGAGAGGCCCGGCGACGAGCGCGCCGGCGGCACGGACGACGCTCGCGGAGACGCCGGCGCACCCGACGCCGACGAGGGCGAGCAACCTCGCGACTGACCCGGCGGGCGCCGCGACCGCACGCCGGTAGACTGGCCGCGTGCTCACGGTCGCCGTCCTCATCTCGGGCACGGGATCGAACCTGCGTGCCCTGCTCGAAGCCGCAGCGGAGCCCGGATTCCCCGCACGGATCGTCGTCGTCGGCGCCGACCGGCAGGCCGACGGCTTCGCCCACGCAGAGGCGTTCGGCGTGCCGACCGTGCTCGTGCCCTTCCGCGAGTTCGAGACCCGCGAAGAGTGGGGCGACGAGCTGCGCCGGCAGATCGACGTGTGGACGCCCGACCTCGTCGTACTCAGCGGACTCATGCGCCTGCTGCCGGCGGAGCTCGTGGATGCCTGGGCCCCCGCGCTCATCAACACGCACCCCGCGTACCTGCCCGAGTTCCCCGGCGCGCACGGCGTGCGCGACGCGCTCGGGGCGGGCATCGCAGAGACCGGCGCGAGCGTCATCGTCGTCGACAGCGGCGTCGACTCGGGCCCGATCCTCGCCCAGGAGCGCGTGCCGGTGCTCCCCGGCGACACCGAGCACACCCTGCACGAGCGCATCAAACCGGTCGAGCGGCGCCTGCTCATCGAGACGGTCCGCGCCATCGCGACCGGAGAGATCGACCTCGCCGCGTACCGCACCGACGCCGGAGCCGCCGCCGCGGCATCCGACCCCCTCATCCCCTGACCACCTCACGCATCGCGCACCCGAGCACTGGAGTTCCGCATGGCCGGCCCCACCATCGATCCCGCCCTCTACCGCGACCGCGACCTCGTGCCGATCCGGCGCGCGCTGATCTCGGTCAGCGACAAGACCGACGTGCTGCCGCTCGCGCAGGCGCTCGCCGCCGCGGGCGTCGAGCTCGTCTCGACCGGCGGATCGGCGGCGCTCCTGCGCGACGCCGGGCTCGAGGTGAAGGACGTCGCCCAGGTCACCGGGTTCCCCGAGTCGCTCGGCGGGCGCGTCAAAACGCTGCACCCGAGCGTGCACGCGGGCCTGCTCGCCGACCTGCGACTCGAAGACCACGAGACGCAGCTCGCCGAGCTCGGCATCCTGCCCTTCGAGCTCGTCGTCGTGAACCTCTACCCGTTCGTCGAGACCGTCGCCTCCGGGGCGACCGGCGACGCCGTCGTCGAGCAGATCGATATCGGCGGACCCGCCATGGTGCGCGCGTCGGCGAAGAACTTCGCGAACGTCGCCATCGTCGTCTCGCCCGAGTCGTACCCCGCGATCATCGACGCGCTCGCGACCGGCGGCACGACCCTCGCGCAGCGCCGCGACCTCGCCGCCCGCGCGTTCGTGCACACCGCCACCTACGACCGGCACGTCGCGATGTGGTTCGCCGAGGAGAGCCTCGCCGACGAGGGCGACCTGCCGCAGCACCTGACGATCAAGGCCGAGCGGCTCGAGACGCTCCGCTACGGCGAGAACTCGCACCAGCGCGCCGCGATCTACACGCGTGTGGGCGGTCACGGCATCGCCCAGGCGACGCAGCTGCAGGGCAAGGAGATGAGTTACAACAACTATGTCGATGCCGACGCGGCGCTCCGCGCGGCGTTCGACATGGTCAAGCCCGCCGTCGCGATCATCAAGCACGCGAACCCCTGCGGCATCGCGGTCGCCGCCCCCAACGCGCTCGACCCGATCGCCTCGGCGCACCTGCGCGCGCACGAGTGCGACCCGGTGTCGGCGTTCGGCGGCGTGATCGCCGCGAACCGCACCGTGACCCTCAAGATGGCCGAGAACCTGCGCGACATCTTCACCGAGGTGATCGTCGCGCCCGACTTCGAGCCCGAGGCGCTCGAGGTCTTCAAGCTGAAGAAGAACCTGCGCGTGCTGCGCCTGCCCGACAGCTGGCAGCAGGAGCCGATGGACGTGCGCCTCGTCTCGGGCGGACTGCTGCTGCAGGACGCCGACCGGTTCCCCGCCGAGGTCGAATCGCTCGTCGACGTCTGGCAGCTCGTCACCGGTGAGATGCCCGGCGACGACGAGAAGGGCAACCTCGCCTTCGCGTGGAAGGCGTGCCGCGCCGTCAAGTCGAACGCGATCGTGCTGGCCCAGGCATCCGCGACCGTCGGGATCGGCATGGGTCAGGTCAACCGCGTCGACTCGTGCCGCCTCGCCGTCGAGCGGGCGGGCGAGCGCGCCGCGGGGTCGGTCGCGGCATCCGATGCGTTCTTCCCGTTCGCCGACGGGCCGCAGGTGCTGATCGACGCGGGCATCCGTACGATCGTGCAGCCGGGCGGGTCGGTACGCGACCAGGAGGTCATCGACGCGGCGCGCGCCGCCGGCGTGACGATGTTCTTCACCGGCGAGCGGCACTTCTTCCACTGAGCGCGCCCCGCGCTCGCGAATCACCACAGCTTTCGCGAATCACCCCTGCTTCCACGCCGAAGCGGGGGTGATTCGGCGAAACGCTGGTGATTCGGCGGTGCGGGGGCGGTGCAGCGGGGGAGAAGCGGGGTGGATGCCGGTGTCACCGCCGTGTCCGAAAACCGCGAGCGGTAGGCGCGGGCGCGTGTCAGGCTGGAGTCATGTCCGCGGCATCCCTGACCTTCGACGAGCGTTATCGGGCGATCGATGCCCGTGACGCGCGCTTCGACGGGCAGTTCGTCACGGCGGTGCGCTCGACGGGCATCTACTGCCGACCGAGCTGCCCAGCGCGCACCCCCAAACCGGCGAACGTCACGTTCTACCCGACATCGGCCGCCGCGCACGAGGCCGGCTACCGCGCCTGCAAGCGGTGCCTGCCCGAAGCCACGCCCGGATCGCCCGAGTGGAACCTGCGCGGCGACGTCGCCGGCCGCGCGATGCGCCTCATCGCCGACGGCGTCGTCGAACACGAGGGCGTGCCCGGGCTCGCCGCACGGCTCGGCTACTCGCCCCGCCACCTCACGCGGCTGCTCACCGCCGAGCTCGGTGCGGGCCCCCTCGCGCTCGCCCGCGCGCAGCGCGCCCACACGGCGCGCATGCTGCTCGTCGAGACCGACCTGGCGGCCGCCGACATCGCCTTCTCGGCGGGGTTCGCGAGTGTGCGGCAGTTCAACGACACTGTGCGCGAGGTGTTCGGCCTGACTCCGCTCGAGCTGCGCTCGCGGCGCCCCGCGGCGGGGCGGGCACACGCCGCCGCCGCGTCCGCCGCCGCCGCGATCGAGCTCGTGCTGCCGGTGCGCGAACCGTTCGACGCCGAAGGGCTGTTCGCCTGGATGGCCGCGCGCGCCGTCGCAGGCGTCGAGACCGCGACCTCCGACTCGTTCGCGCGCACGCTGCGCCTAACGGGCGGCCCGGCGTGGTTCGCGCTGCGCGCCG
>NZ_JAAGRY010000110.1 GCF_015707995.1 Microbacterium paulum | reverse complement strand
TTATTGGGTGTGATCAAGATGACCACCTTGTGGCGTCGATCTGAGTTGTCGGTTTGTTTAGGGGGCTGGTTCTATAGTTGAGGCACGCCTTGCCAATCATTTAGCCTAACCTTATCGAAGGATTCATCGTGACTCGCGCCAAGAGTGTCGTCGCCCTGCTGGCCTTGGCCTGCTCCCTCCTGCTGTTCGGCTGCGCCGGCCAGAGCGGCGGTGACGCGACCGAGGGCTCCTCCGAGACCCGTAGCGTCGCCCACGACGCCGGCACCACCGAGATCACCGGCACGCCCCAGCGTGTCGTCGCCCTGGAGTTTTCCTTCGTGGACGCCCTGGACATGCTCGGGACCGAGCCCGTGGGTATCGCCGACGACGAGAAGTCCGAGCGTGTGAGCCAGCTGCTCGGCGAGGAAATCGACTACACCTCGGTCGGCACGCGCTCGGAGCCCAATCAGGAGGTCATCGCGAGCCTCCAGCCGGATCTGATCATCGCGGACACGCAGCGCCACTCGGACGTCTACGACGCGCTCTCGGAGATCGCCCCCACCATCGTGCTCGACAGCCGCGAGGGCAGCTACCAGGACATGAAGGACAACACGGTGACCATCGCCGAGGCCCTGGGCGACCGATCCGCGGGCGAGGACGCCGTGGCCGCCCACGAGCAGCGCATGGCCGAGATCGCCGCCCAGGTCCCCGAGGGCGAGGACCGGACCGTCCAGCTCGTGACGGCGCGCGACGAGCTGCTGCGCATCCACACCAGCTCCTCCTTCGTCGGTAGCGTCATGGAGGCCGCCGGCCTCCGCGTCGCGGCCCAGGACGACCAGGAGCCCTACGAGGACGCCAGCCTCGAGCGTATCGCCCAGGTGGATCCCGACGTCCTGTTCGTCTCCTCCGACGTCGACACCCCGATCACCGACTCCTGGGCGGGCAACCCGGTGTGGGAGAACATGACCGCCGTCTCCGGCGGCCAGGTCCACGACGCCGACCGCAACCTGTACACGAGGTTCCGCGGCCTGAGTGTCGCGGAGACCGTGGCCCAGCAGGTCGTCGACACCATGAACGGCAAGTGAGCCTCGGGACGACGCCCCGGGTGCTCCCGCCTCTGCTCGTAGGCGGGGCCCTCACGGCGGCCCTCCTCGCCGCCGTGTTGTTCAGCCTGCTGGTGGGGGCCGGCGACGTCGGGCCCGGCTCCGCCCTGCGGGCCCTGCTGACGGGCGACCTCGGCTCCCCCACGGGGGAGGCCCTGCTTTTTGTGCGGCTCCCCCGGGCGGTGCTGGGAGTGCTGGTCGGCGCCGCGCTGGCCGTCGCGGGCGCCGTCATGCAGCTGGTCACCCGCAATCCGCTGGCCTCGCCGCAGACCCTCGGCGTCAACGGCTGCGCTGCTTTGGCGACGGTGGCCTCCATCGTCGTGGCAACATCGTGGGAGCTTGGCCTCGTGCCCGCCTTCGTGGGGGCCGCGGTCGGCGGGGCGGTCGTGTTGCTGCTCAGCGCCGGGGGGACCCGCGGGCCGGTCGTGCTCGCTCTGGCGGGGCTGGCGCTCCACCTCCTGGCGACCGCGCTGGTTCAGGCTTTCACCGTGCTCAACGACGCTGCGGTCGACGTCGTCTTCTGGCTCAACGGGTCCCTCGCGGGGGCCCAGTGGGGTGAGGTCCGGACGGCCCTGCCCTTCGTCGTCGTCGGCCTGGTCGGCGTGCTGGCTGCGACCGGTCGCCTCCAGGCCCTGTCCCTCGGGCCCGAGGTGGTCACCTCGCTCGGGCAGAGTTACGCGTTGACCTCGGCCGGTGCGATCGGCCTGGTCACCGTGCTGGCCGGGATCTGCGTGGCGGTGGCCGGACCCATCGGGTTCATCGGGCTGATCGTCCCGCACATCGTGCGGGCCCTCGTCGGGCGCAGCCCCCGCTGGGAGCTCGCACTGTGCGCGATCACCGGGGCCGCACTGCTGGTCGGTGCGGACACCGCGGCGCGCCTGGTCCGCTGGCCGGCCGAGACCCCCGTGGGTGTGCTGACTGCCCTCGTGGGCGCGCCGGTCTACCTCCTCCTGGCCCGCCGGGTCGTCCGGGGGCGATGATGCGCCGTCGAACCCTCCCGCGCCGGCCCCTCGTCCCCCGGGCGCGCCTCGCGCTCATGGTCGTCGCGGCGCTATTGGTCGCCGTCGTGGTTGTCTCCCTTAGCTGGGGTGCTGTGGCGATCCCGATCCGGGACACCGTGGCCGCGCTACTGTCCCCCGACGCCGGCGCGGCCTTCACGGTCCGCCGCTACCGGTTGCCGCGTGTGCTGTGCGCCCTGCTCGGAGGGGCGGCGCTGGCCGTTGCCGGCGTCCTCCTCCAGGCCGCGCTGCGCAACCCCCTCGGCTCCCCCGACGTCCTCGGCGTGAACAAGGGGGCCGGGCTCGGGGCCGTGCTGGTCATCATGCTGTTCCCTACGGCGGCGTGGACCCTGCCCGTGGCCGCCGTCACCGGTGCGCTGGCGGCCGTGGGCGTGCTATTCGCGGTCGTCGACCACCGGCGGGGGCCGGCCGCCGTGGCCCTCAGCGGGATCGCGGTCGGCGCGGTGATGGGCGCCGCGATGATGTACGTGGTCGTCTCGAGCCCCGGGGACGTGAACCGGTCGATGATCTGGCTCGCCGGGTCGCTGTACGGCAGCACGATCGGGCAAGCGCAGGGCCTGGCGGTTGCATTGGCAGTCTTGCTGCCGATGGTAATCGCGGCTACACGTGTCGTGGACTTGGTCCGACTTTCGGACGAGTCCGTGCTGACGCTCGGTCGCAATCCCGTGCGCCTGCGGGCCGGCCTCGTCGTGCTCTCGGCTCTGCTCACCGCGGCCGCCGTCTCGGTCGTGGGGACGGTCGGCTTCCTCGGCCTGCTGGCCCCGCACCTCGCCTCCGCGCTGGGCGGGCACCGGCCGCGCCACCTGGTCCCGCTGGCCGCGCTCCTAGGCAGCTTGCTGCTGGCCGCCGCGGACCTGCTGGGCCGCGCGCTGGCCCCGCCCAGTGAGATCCCCGCCGGGATCGTGATCGTGATCATCGGCGTGCCCTACGTGCTGTACACCCTGTGGAGAGGTTCCCATGTCCGCTGAGCCGACCGTGACCGACCCCGTCGTCCAGGCGTGCGAGCTGACCGTCGGCTACGACCGCGAGCCCGTCTTGACCGGCGTCGACCTGGTGGTCCCCCGCGGCAGGATCACCGCCCTGATTGGCGCCAACGGCTGCGGGAAGTCGACGCTGCTCAAGACCGTGTCCCGCGTGCTCCCGTCCGCGGCCGGGTCGGTGCTGCTGGACGGCCGCGAGATCGCCGGGTTCCCGCGGCGGGACCTGGCCCGGCGGCTCGCGTCCCTGCCGCAGTCGCCGATCGCCCCGGAGGGGCTCACCGTGCGCGAGCTGGTGCGCTTCGGCCGCCACCCCCACCGGGGCTTCGGGGGCCGTCTGCGGTCCGAGGACGACGACGCCGTCGCCGCCGCGATGCGCGACGCCGGCATGGAGGACCTGGCCGACCGCCCGGTGGACTCCCTCTCGGGCGGGCAGCGGCAGCGGGCCTGGATCGCGATGGCTCTGGCGCAGCAGACGCCGGTGCTGCTGCTCGACGAGCCCACGACCTACCTCGACATCGCGCACCAGACCGAGGTGCTGGGGCTGTTGCGCCGCCTCAACCGGGAGCAGGGACGTACCATCGTGATGGTGCTGCACGACCTCAACCAGGCGGCCCGGTACGCCCACCACGTGATCGCAGTGGGCGAGGGCCGGGTCATGGCAGCCGGGGCCCCCGCGGAGGTAATCGTGACCGAGACCGTCGAGCGCGTCTTCGGACTGGCCTGCACCGTAGTCCCGCACCCCGTGGACGGGTCGCCGCTGTGCCTACCACTGGACTGAACAGCAGCGTCTGATTTGATGCACTGCAAATCCACCTGTGACCTTCAAGCCCATCGAAACTCCGAAACATGACGCGTAGCGAAGCCGAACGATTCCAGGCCAAGGTTTTTCCCGGGCCCGG
>NZ_JAAGRY010000109.1 GCF_015707995.1 Microbacterium paulum | reverse complement strand
GTCCGCTGACCGCGCCCATCCCCGTCGTCGGCGCGCAGCCGGTCGCGAAGACGACGACCCGCCCCGCGGCGCCCCAGCCCGTCCCGGCGCAGGCGCCGAAGGCGGAGCCGGGCACGACCGCGGAGGCCCGCGAAGACGTCGTCACGCCGCTGCGCGGCCTGCCCAAGACCCTCGCGGCGAACATGGACGAGTCGCTGACCGTGCCGACCGCGACGAGCGTGCGCACCGTGCCGGCCAAGCTCATGATCGACAACCGCATCGTGATCAACAACCACATGTCGCGCACCCGCGGCGGCAAGGTGAGCTTCACGCACCTGATCGGCTGGGCGCTGATCCAGGCCCTCAAGGCCTTCCCGAGCCAGAACGTGTCGTACGCCGAGATCGACGGCAAGCCGTCGGTGGTCGCGCCGGCGCACGTCAACCTCGGCATCGCGATCGACCTGCCCAAGCCCGACGGCACCCGCGCGCTCATGGTGCCGAGCATCAAGCAGGCCGAGTCGCTGACGTTCAACGAATACCTCGCCTCGTACGAGGACCTCGTCAAGCGCGCCCGCGCCAACAAGCTCACCGCCGCCGACTTCCAGGGCACGACGATCTCGCTGACGAACCCGGGCGGCATCGGCACGGTGCACTCGGTCCCCCGCCTCATGAAGGGACAGGGCTGCATCGTCGGCGCGGGTGCGCTCGAGTACCCCGCCGAATTCCAGGGCTCGAGCGAGAAGACGCTCAACGAGCTCGCTATCGGCAAGACGATCACGCTCACGAGCACCTACGACCACCGCGTCATCCAGGGCGCCGGCTCGGGCGAGTTCCTCAAGAAGGTGCACGAGCTGCTCATCGGCCAGCGCGACTTCTACGAGGGCATCTTCGCCGCTCTGCGCATCCCGTACGCGCCGATCCACTGGGCCTCCGACATCAACGTCGACCTCGCCGAGCGCGTCGACAAGACCGCGCGCGTGCAGGAGCTCATCAACTCGTTCCGCGTGCGCGGCCACCTGATGGCCGACATCGACCCGCTCGAGTACGTGCAGCGCACCCACCCCGACCTCGAGATCGAGAACCACGACCTCACCTTCTGGGACCTCGACCGCGAGTTCGTCACCGGCGGGTTCGGCGGCAAGCGCACGATGAAGCTCCGCGACATCCTCGGGGTGCTCCGCGACTCGTACTGCCGCACGATCGGCGTCGAGTACATGCACATCCAAGACCCGGCCCAGCGCAAGTGGTTCCAGGACAACGTCGAGGTCAAGTACCAGAAGCCGAGCCACGACGAGCAGCTGCGCATCCTCGACAAGCTCAACCAGGCCGAGGCGTTCGAGACCTTCCTGCAGACCAAGTACGTCGGGCAGAAGCGGTTCTCGCTCGAAGGCGGCGAGTCGCTCATCCCGCTCCTCGACGAGATCCTGCAGGGCGCGGCGGGCGCGGGCCTCGACGGCGCCGCGATCGGCATGGCCCACCGCGGGCGCCTGAACGTGCTCACCAACATCGCCGGCAAGACCTACAGCCAGATCTTCCGCGAGTTCGAGGGATCGGTCGCGATCGGCTCGAAGTCGGGCTCGGGCGACGTGAAGTACCACCTCGGCACCGAGGGGACGTTCGTCTCGGATGCCGGGGAGGAGCTGCCCGTCTACCTCGCCGCCAACCCGTCGCACCTCGAGACGGTCGACGGGGTGCTCGAGGGCATCGTCCGCGCCAAGCAGGACCGCGCCCCGATCGGCACCTTCCCGTGGCTGCCGATCCTCGTGCACGGCGACGCGGCCTTCGCGGGCCAGGGCGTCGTCGTCGAGACGCTGCAGATGTCGCAGCTGCGCGGCTACCGCACCGGCGGAACGGTGCACGTCGTCGTCAACAACCAGGTGGGCTTCACGACGCTCCCCCAGGACGGCCGCACGTCGGTCTACGCCACCGACGTCGCCAAGACCATCCAGGCCCCGATCCTGCACGTGAACGGCGACGACCCCGAGGCCGTCGTGCGCGTCGCGGCGCTCGCCGTGGCCTACCGCCAGGAGTTCAAGCGCGACGTCGTGATCGACCTCGTCTGCTACCGCCGCCGCGGTCACAACGAGGGCGACGACCCGTCGATGACGCAGCCGCTCATGACGAACCTCATCGAGGCGAAGCGCTCGGTGCGTCGCCTGTACACCGAGTCGCTCGTCGGCCGCGGTGACATCACCGAAGAGGAATACGACAAGGCGAAGGCCGACTTCCAGAACCGTCTCGAGATCGCGTTCGCCGAGACGCACGCGGCCGAGACCGGCACCACCGGCATCGTCGCGCCGACGACCGGCGCGGTCGACCAGGCCGTCGGCGAGCCCGAGACCACCGGGGTCTCGGTCGAGGTCGTGCAGCAGATCGGCGACGCGTTCGTCAACAAGCCCGACAGCTTCACGGTGCACCCGAAGATCCAGCAGCTGCTTGAGAAGCGCCTCGAGATGAGCCGCAGCGGCTCGATCGACTGGGGCTTCGGCGAGCTGCTCGCCTTCGGTTCGCTGCTCATGGAGGGCACGAACGTGCGCCTCGCCGGGCAGGACGCGCGCCGCGGCACCTTCGTGCAGCGCCACTCGGTGGTGCACGACCGTGCGAACGGTCAGGAGTGGCTGCCGCTGGCGAACCTCTCCGACACGCAGGGCCGCTTCTACGTCTACGACTCGCTGCTCAGCGAGTACGCCGCGATGGCGTTCGAGTACGGCTACTCGGTGGAGCGACCCGACACCCTCACCCTGTGGGAGGCGCAGTTCGGCGACTTCGCCAACGGTGCGCAGTCGGTCGTCGACGAATACATCTCGGCCGCCGACCAGAAGTGGGG
Source organism: Microbacterium paulum (assembly GCF_015707995.1). Taxonomy (GTDB): domain Bacteria; phylum Actinomycetota; class Actinomycetes; order Actinomycetales; family Microbacteriaceae; genus Microbacterium; species Microbacterium paulum. The sequence goes on along the minus strand of NZ_JAAGRY010000109.1, from coordinate 1,575 downwards.
TCAGCAGTCCTCCGTCGTGCTGCTCCTGCCGCACGGCTACGAGGGCCAGGGCCCCGACCACTCGTCGGCCCGCACCGAGCGCTACCTGCAGATGTGTGCGCAGGACAACATGATCGTCGCCCGCCCGTCGACCCCCGCGTCGCACTTCCACCTGCTGCGCCGCCAGGCCTACTCGCGCCCGCGTCGCCCGCTGATCGTCTTCACCCCGAAGGCCATGCTGCGTCTGCGCGGCGCGACGAGCCAGGTCGAAGACTTCACCACGGGCCGTTTCGAGCCGGTGCTCGACGACGACCGCGGCATCGACAAGGCATCCGTCACGCGGGTGTTGCTGCACTCGGGCAAGATCCACTGGGACCTCGTCTCGGAGCTCGACAAGAAGCCGAACCCCGCGGTCGCCCTCGTGCGCCTCGAGCAGCTCTATCCCGCCCCCATCGACGAGCTCAACCGCGTCATCGACAGCTACCCGAACGCCGAGCTGGTGTGGGTGCAGGACGAGCCCGAGAACCAGGGTGCGTGGCCGTTCATCGCCCTCGAGGTCGTCAAGCACCTGCACGGGCGCACCATCCGCCGCATCTCGCGTGCGGCGGCCGCCTCGACGGCGACCGGCTCGCCCAAGGTGCACGCGCGCGAGCAGGCCGCGATCCTCGAGCAGGCCATCACGACCTGAACCGCTCTCTGAGCGATGTGACGCCCGCGCGGTCTAGGGCCGCGCGGGCGTCGTCGTCGGATGCCTCGACGTCGGATGCCTCGACGTTTTGATGCCCGGCATTGGATGCCCCGGCGCCGGCCGAACCGACGTACGGGTCAGGCGTGCGACTCGTGCGCCGGCAACGACACCCGCACCCGCGTGCCCTGACCCTCGCGCGAGACGAGCGTGATGTCGCCGCCGTGCCGCGCCACGATCGTGCGGGCGAGTGCGAGCCCGAGACCGCTGCCGGGCCGGTCGCGCGCGTTGGCGCCGCGCGCGAGCTCTTCGAACACCACGGGCTGGTCGGCCGGCGGGATGCCACGACCCGTATCGGCGATCTCGAGCACGACGGAGCCCGCCTGCTCGCTGCCGCGCACCTCGATGAGGTCTTCGGCCTCGGAGTACTTCGCCGCGTTCGCCGCGACGTTGTAGAGCGCGACGAAGAGCAGGTCGGGGTCGCCGGGCACCGCCGGCAGCGGCCACGGGGCCGCGGGCAGGGCGACCGAGACGGTGCGAGCGTATGCGGCGGCGACGGCCTCGACGACGTCGTCGAGCAGCGCACCGAGGTCGACCCGTGCGCGCTCGAGATCGATGGTCTGCAGCTCGGCGAGCTTGCGCAGATCGCCCACGAGACGCGACAGGCGATCGGTCTGCGTGTCGATCGTGCGCAGCTGGGCGCGCAGGGCGGGGGCGGCGGCCGGGCCCTCCGGGTCGCCGGTCGCGGCGACCGCCGCCCGGATCGCCGTGATCGGGTTCTTCAGCTCGTGGTCGAGCCGGGCGAGGAATCGCCGGTGCTCGGCCTGCGCCGCGGCATCGGCGGCCGCCCGTGCGCTGCGCGCGGCCCGATCGAGGCTGCGCCGCAACAGCAGGGCGAGCGCGGCAGATCG
>NZ_JAAGRY010000108.1 GCF_015707995.1 Microbacterium paulum | reverse complement strand
CAGCGCGGCCTCGGCAAACTCACCCCCGCCGAGTTTGAGATGATCTACAAGGACGCAGAAGCGGCCTGATCACCCCAAACCCCGACTATCAACAAGACTCGGGGCAGACCCCAGAACCTGATCCGGCAAGCGGAGTTTGGCGGAGCTATCCCCGACACCCATGCTGCAAAGCAGGCTGTTGTCCCCAGTGAGCCGTTGCTCATCGCCGACCTCATCGCGCCCCACTCAGGAGAGTTGGGCGTCTCGGCTGAAGTGCAGGGTGTGCTCGACGGGATCCTTGAAGAGCTTCGCGCTAACGCACTGACGGATGCCTCGGCGCGAAACGTTCAATCGCGCAGTGCGCTCGCGTCGATTTCGCTGCCGCTCACCTTGCAGGGGCTTCTCAATGCTGAAGTCGGGCTCGCGCTGGAGCTGATATTCGGCGCGTTGCCACCGGAACGATTGGCTGCGGTGCCAGCGGTCAGCTACGCCGTCGCGCCTGATCTCACACGGGCTCCCGTCGGTGGGCTGCAGTAGCAGCGAACCGTCGAGCCAGCGCGTTGTTCGCGCGCGCAGAAGCGGGCATCCACGCTGTCCGAAGACCTGTCCGTTTACTCCCCGTAGCCGTCCGTAAACGTCCAGAGATAGACTGAGCCCCAGACGGCGATTGCCGCCTGGGGCTCAGTAAATTGCTGGGCTCAGAGACCGGAAGTGTGGCTCTGAGGGCCTCCCGGAATCAGACCCCGAAGTACAGCTCGTATTCGAACGGGTGCGGGCGCGCGGCGAGCGGCTTGATCTCGTTCTCGATCTTGTACTCGATCCACGTCTCGATGAGCTCAGGCGTGAACACGCCGCCCGCGAGCAGGAACTCGTGATCGGCGCGGAGCGCCTCGAGCGAGTCGAGCAGCGAGTTCGGCACCTGCGGGATGTTCTTGGCCTCCTCGGGCGGCAACTCGTAGAGGTCCTTGTCGACCGGCTCGTGCGGCTCGATGCGGTTCTTGATGCCGTCCAGGCCCGCCATCATCTGCGCCGCGAAGGCGAGGTAGGGGTTGCCCGAGGCATCCGGCGCGCGGAACTCGATGCGCTTGGCCTTCGGGTTCGAGCCGGTGATCGGGATGCGGATCGCGGCCGAGCGGTTGCCGGCCGAGTAGACCAGGTTGACCGGGGCCTCGTAGCCCTTGACCAGACGCTTGTACGAGTTCAGCGTCGGGTTCGTGAACGCGAGCACGGCGGGGGCGTGCGCCAGCAGGCCGCCGATGTACCAGCGCGCCGTGTCGGACAGGCCGCCGTAGCCCTTCTCGTCGTAGAAGAGCGGCTTGCCCTCGAGCCACAGCGACTGGTGGGTGTGCATACCCGAGCCGTTGTCGCCGAAGAGCGGCTTCGGCATGAAGGTCGCGACCTTGCCCCACTGCTCGGCGACGTTCTTGACGATGTACTTGAACTTCAGGATGTCATCGGCCGAGTGAACCATCGTGTCGAAGCGGTAGTTGATCTCCTGCTGACCACCGGTGCCGACCTCGTGGTGCGCGCGCTCGAGGATGAGGCCCGACTCGATCAGCTTCAGCGAGATGTCGTCGCGCAGGTCCGCCGTCTTGTCGACGGGGGAGACGGGGAAGTAGCCACCCTTGTACGGGGTCTTGTTGGCGAGGTTGCCGCCCTCTTCGACGCGGCCCGTGTTCCATGCGCCCTCTTCAGAGTCGACCGCATAGAACGAGGCGTTCTGCGAGACCTCGTAGCGCACGTCGTCGAAGATGTAGAACTCGGCCTCGGGGGCGAAGAAAGCGGTGTCGGCGATGCCGGTCGAGGCGAGGTACTTCTCTGCCTTCTTGGCGACCTGACGCGGGTCCTTGGCGTAGATCTCGCCGTTGCGCGGGTTGTAGATGTCGAAGAGCATGATGAGCGTCTTCGCCTCGCGGAACGGGTCGAGGTAGGCGGTGGAGACATCCGGAATCAGCTGCATGTCCGACTCGTGGATGTTCGCGAAGCCGCGGATCGACGAGCCGTCGAAGAGCTGGCCGACCGTGAAGAACTCCTCGTCGACGGTCGAGGCGGGGATGTTGAAGTGCTGCTGCACACCAGGCAGATCCGTGAAACGGATGTCGAGGAACTTGACGTCCTCGTCCTTGATGAACTTCAGCACCTCGGATGAATCTTTGAACATGGAGTCTCCAAGATCGGGTGCGGAACCGAGCCTGACGGGATCGGGCTCGCGCTCACGCTAGCGGGGGAGGGTTGCTCCCCAGTATCCCCCGTGTTTCGAGGATGTTACGAGCCGCCGAGTAGGCTCGATGACGTGACGGATGCCATGGCCGAGAACTCCTATCCGGGCGAACGTCTGGGTCTGCCCGAGACGGGTACCGGCAGCATCGCCCGACCCGGGCGGCGGATCGCGGCCCTCGCGATCGACTGGGCGTGCGCCGTCGTCATCTCCATCGCGTTCTTCTCCTACGACGCGCTCGCCACGACCGTGGTGTTCTCGATCGTGCAGATCCTGTTCCTACCGACCCTCGGTGGCAGCCCCGGGCACCGCCTGCTCGGACTGCGCCTGCAGCTCGCGGGCGGCGGCTGGGTGGGCCTCTGGCGACCGATCGTTCGCACGGTGCTCTTGTGCCTCGTGATTCCGGCGGTCATCTGGGACGCCGATCAGCGGGGCTTGCACGACAAGGCCGCCGGCACCGTGCTGCTGCGCGGCTGAGCAACGCGGTCACACACCGCGCGATCTACCGGCGTAGCCGGGGGTGGATCAGCGCGGGCGAGGCGCGCGGGCGCGCATCGGGTCGATTCCCTTGGGGATCGGCAGCGACGTCACCGACTGCGACACCGAGTCGACGCGCTTGACGACGGCGGCCATCGTGGTGCGGTCGACCTTCTTCGGCAGCGACTTGATCGTCGACGAGAGCTTCGAGATCGGCACATCGCCCTCGCCGTGGCCGACGTAGATCACCTGCACCGGAACGCCCGAGGCGACGCGCTGCACCTTCATCTTCTCGTCGTTGACGAGCCGGGTGAGCCGTCCGCGCGAACCTTCGGCGACGATGACGACGCCGCCCCGCCCGATCACGCGGTAGACCGCGTCTTGCGTCTTCGGGTTGACGCCGACGGGCATGTCGGATGCCACCCAGTTGCGCCCGAGCGAGGTCGACAACACGTGGCCCGAGGCGCCCGGCATACCGTCGAGCTTCTTGTACATCGCACGCGTCGACAGTCGCGTGAGGAGCACCATCGCGCCGAGGATGCCGAACATCAAGCCGGTGAGGCCCCAGAGGATCACGCTCCACACGGCGACCGGGGGCACGAGGAAGCCGATGAGCACGCCGATCGCGATGCCCAGCACGACGATGCCGCCGAGGGCCCAGCCGAGCCACGAGAACTCGGCCTGCGTGAAGGTGAACAGCGAGCGCAGCTGCGCGAAGAATCCGGGGCGCTTCTCGGGCGCGGTACTGCGGGATGACATGGTGACAGCCTACCTTTGCGGGCCGCGCTTGTTCTCATCCGACGATGCCTCCGCGTCGCCTCCTCCCCAGCGCACCGATCGGCGGATCTGTCCACAAGCCGGCCACCGGGCGCCATGTGTCGGGTGCCCCCGCGCGACACTCGGGTCATGCCCGCGAACGCCCCCGCCGACCTCCTCGACCCGCCCGCCGCGCTCCGTCGCCTCCGCGCCGACGAGGCGCCCTACCCCGGCACGCTGCACGCGGGCGATCCGCAGACCGTGCACGTCGACGCCGATCTCGTGCCCGCGGCACTGTGGCGGTGCGCACTCGACGGGCACATCCTCGCGCCGTGGGACCTCTCGCGCACACCGGGCGGGCACGCCGCGGTGATGATCCACTGCCCGGAGCGCTTGTCGGCGTGGAGCGTGGCGGCGGGCGCGCGGGCGGAATACCGGCCGGGTGAGGTGGTGACGGTCGCGGTGAGCGTGCTGCGCGCCGCCGAAGAGGCGCGGCGCATGGGCCTCGAGGCCGGCACGTGGTGGGTGGATGCCACGGGCCGCCCCGTCCTCGCGGCCGCGGGGGACCAGCCCTGGGCCGACGAGGCCGTCGACCTGCTGACCGATCTCGCCGAGGGCATGCGCGGTGCACCGTCGCCCTACGGCGGCCGCCGTCTGGGGGAGGAGCTCGCCGACGCCCTCGACGACGCTCGGCGGCTCGTCGGGAGCGCGAGGCTGCACACGGCTGAGGTGGTCGCGTGCGAAGAGGCCCTCTTCGCCGTCGCGGCGCCCGAACCGCTCGCGCTCGCACCTGCGTCGGCTGAGCTCGAGTCGACGCTCCCGCGACGCGCGACCTCGCTCCGACGCGCCAGCGAGCCGGCCCTGGCCGAATCGTGGCTGGCGCGGTTCACCGACGGAGAGTGGGCGGGCCGCGTCGCCGAGGCTGTCCGCTCGGTCGTGGCCCTCCCGGGCGTGCTCGGTGAGCGACGCCGCGAACGCGCGGCGCGCCGTGCCGCCGAGATC
>NZ_JAAGRY010000107.1 GCF_015707995.1 Microbacterium paulum | reverse complement strand
GTGTGCTCTTCCGATCTCGCTGGCGCGCGGCCGCGGGGGAGCGTGGCGCTGCGGCTGCGGCCGCGGCTGAGGCCGAGGCTCAGACCGAGGTAGCGCTCGAGACGAAGGATGCCTCCGAGAACGGCGAGTCCGGCGCGCCCACGGCGCCCGCGGCGCGGGCGATCTCACGGCACACGCCGGCCGAGTACGCCGACCTGATCGCGCGGTGCCGCGAGGCGATCCGACGCGGCGACGCGTATCAGCTGTGTCTCACGACGCGGTTCGAGGTCGAGGCATCCGACGCGCCGATCGACCCGGTCGGGGCGTACCTGCGTCTGCGGCGTGCGCAGCCGGCGCACCACGGCGGGTACGTGCGTGCCGGTGCGCACGCGCTGCTCAGCGCGAGTCCCGAGCAGTTCTTGCAGGTGACGGACGGCGTCGTCCGCACCCGTCCGATCAAGGGCACGCGGCCCCGGGGCCACGATCCGGCGCACGACGCGGCGCTCGCGCGCGAACTTCTCGAGAGCCCCAAGGAGCGCGCCGAGAACGTCATGATCGTCGACCTCATGCGCAACGACCTGCAGCGCGTGTGCCGCCCCGGCACGGTCACCGTCGAGGGCCTGCTCGAGATCGAGTCGTACCCGGCTGTGCACCAGCTGGTCAGCACGGTCGCCGGTCGCCTGGTGCCGGGAGCGACCCTCGGCGAACTGCTCGACGCGACGTTTCCCGCCGGCAGCATGACGGGGGCGCCCAAGCTCTCGGCCATGACGATCCTGCACGGGCTCGAGGGGGCGCCACGCGGGGTCTACGCGGGATGCTTCGGGTGGGCCGGGCACGACGGGCGCGCGGATCTCGCGATGACGATCCGCTCGATCGTCGTGCACTCGAGCGGAGCCTACGTCGGAGCGGGCGGAGGGATCACGTGGCTCTCCGAGCCCGCGGACGAGGTCGCCGAGGTGGCCGTCAAGGCGCGCGGCCCGCTCGCCGCGATCGGAGCGACACTTCCGGCGGGGTGGTGAGGCGGGTCCGGTAACCTGGGAGGACGCGTGCGCGCGTACCCGAACTTCACGAATAGGTGACCTGTGTCTTCCAACCCCACCTCGACGGCTTCCGACGTTGCGCCCGGCGACGGCTACGACCCGCACACCATCCAGCAGAAGTGGCAGGACCGCTGGAAGAGCGACGACCCGTTCCGCGCCGGCGGCGAGGGTGACACGCGCCCGCGCAAGTACGTGCTCGGCATGTTCCCCTACCCCTCGGGCGATCTGCACATGGGGCACGCCGAGAACTACGCCTACGTCGATGTCGTCGCCCGGTTCTGGCGGCACCGCGGCTACAACGTGCTCAACCCGATCGGCTGGGACTCGTTCGGCCTTCCCGCCGAGAACGCCGCCATCAAGGGCGGCGCCGGCAGCGACCCGCGCGAGTGGACCTACCGCAACATCGACCAGCACAAGAAGAGCTTCCGCGAGTTCGGCTCGTCGTACGACTGGAGCCGCGTGCTGCACACCTCCGACCCGGAGTACTACCGCTGGAACCAGTGGCTGTTCCAGCGCCTCTTCGAGCGGGGCCTCGCGTACCGCAAGGAGAGCGCGGTCAACTGGTGCCCCAACGACCAGACGGTGCTCGCCAACGAGCAGGTCGTCGACGGCCGCTGCGAGCGCTGCGGCGCGGTCGTGGTGAAGAAGAAGCTCACGCAGTGGTACTTCAAGATCACCGACTACGCCGACCGCCTGCTCGATGACCTGAACCAGCTCGAGGGGTTCTGGCCGCAGAAGGTCATCCGCATGCAGCGGAACTGGATCGGTCGCTCGGTGGGTGCCGACATCGACTTCGAGATCGAGGGGCGCGCCGACAAGGTCACCGTCTTCTCGACCCGCCCCGACACGCTCTACGGGGCCACGTTCTTCGTCGTCGCCCCCGACAGCGACCTCGCCGCCGAACTCGTCGCCGGCGCCGACGCCGACGTGCGCCTGCGTTTCCAGGCCTACCTCGACGAGGTCCAGAAGCAGACCGACATCGAGCGGCAGAGCACCGACCGTCCGAAGACGGGCGTCTTCCTCGGCCGCTACGCGATCAACCCGGTCAACGGGGAGCGCCTGCCGGTCTGGGCCGCCGACTACGTGCTCGCCGACTACGGCCACGGCGCCGTCATGGCCGTGCCCGCGCACGACCAGCGCGACCTCGACTTCGCGCGCGCCTTCGACCTGCCCGTCAAGGTCGTCGTCGACACGACGGCGCCCGTCACCGGCGCGATCCCCGTGATCGAGCTCGACGACGAGGGTGTGCCGATCGATCCGGGTGCGGGCGAAGGCGGGCTCGACGCGCTCGACCCCGCCGTCACCGGCATCGCGCTCACCGACGACGGCCGCATGATCAACTCGGGCCCCCTCGACGGGCTCAGCAAGCGCAACGCGATCGCGCGCATGATCGAGCGGCTCGAGGCATCCGGCACCGGCCGCGGCGCCAAGTCGTACCGCCTGCGCGACTGGCTCATCTCGCGTCAGCGCTTCTGGGGCACGCCGATCCCGATGATTCACACCTCCGACGGTCGCGTCGTGCCGGTGCCCGACGAGCAGCTGCCGCTCGAACTGCCCGACGCGCGCGATCTCGACCTCGCGCCGAAGGGCACCTCGCCCCTCGGCGGCGCGAGCGAGTGGATCCACACGGTCGACCCCGCCACGGGTGAGCCGGCCCTCCGCGACGCCGACACGATGGACACCTTCGTCGACAGCTCGTGGTACTTCTTGCGGTTCCTCAACCCGGGCGACCAGACGCAGCCGTTCTCGCGCGCCGAGGCCGACCGCTGGGCGCCGGTCGACGCCTACATCGGCGGCGTCGAGCACGCCATCTTGCACCTGCTGTACGCGCGCTTCATCACCAAGGTGCTCTTCGACATGGGCATGATCGAGTTCACCGAGCCCTTCTCGAGCCTCGTCAACCAGGGCATGGTGCTGCTCGACGGCTCGAAGATGTCGAAGAGCAAGGGCAACCTGGTCGAGTTCGCCTCGAGCATGCTCGACCCGGGAGCCGACGCCGTGCGCGTCGCGATCGCCTTCGCCGGACCCGTCGAAGACGACATCAGCTGGGAAGACGTCTCGACCACCGGCGCCCAGAAGTTCCTCGCCCGCGCGTGGCGCATCGCCCACGACGTGACGAGCGCGCCCGACGTCGTCTGGGCCGAGGGCGACGCGAACCTGCGCCGCGTCACCCACCGGCTGTGGGCGGATGCCCCGGCGCTGGTCGAACAGACGAAGTTCAACGTCGTGGTCGCACGCCTCATGGAACTCGTCAACGCGACCCGCAAGACGATCGACGGCCCTGCCGGCCCCGCCGACCCGGCCGTGCGCGAAGCCGCCGAGGCGATCGCGATGATCCTCGACCTGTTCGCTCCGCACACCGCGGAGGAGATGTGGGAGCTGCTCGGCTACGAGCCCTTCGTGGGACTCGCGACCTGGCGCCAGGCCGACCCGACGTTGCTCGTCGAAGAGTCGGTCACCGCGGTCGTGCAGATCGACGGCAAGGTGCGCGGCACCCTCACGGTGCCCGCGCGGATCTCGGCCGACGAGCTCGAAGCGCTCGCGCGCGCCGACGAGAAGATCGTGCGCACGCTCGCCGGCCGCGAGATCGCCCGCGCCGTCGTCCGCGCCCCGAAGGTCGTGAGCTTCACCACGGCGTAACGGCAGGGCGGCGGCTGACCGTCATCGCCTCCTCCACCGAAGGCCGATTGCGAGATCCCTCCACCGATCGGCTCGACGGCACTCGAGGCACCCGCGCGCCCTGACAGGCTGTGCGGGTGAGCGCAGCGACCATCGACCGGCCCGCGCGTCGGCGGCTGGGCGTCGGGGCGGCGATCGTGCTGGTGCTCGCCGTGGCGGCGGTCTCGGTGCTGATCGGCGTCATCCGCTCGGCGGGTGTGCCCGATGCCGCGGGCGAACAGGTGGTCGCCCCGAGCGGGGCAGCCGAGCTGCCGCCGGTCTACGTGCACGTGTTCGGCGCGGTGCAGCACCCCGGGCTCTACCGCCTCGACGAAGGAGCGCGGGTCGTCGACGTGATCGCCGCCGCCGGCGGGCTGACGCCCGAGGCAGATGAGACCGCCGTAAACCTCGCGCGCCGGGTGACCGACGGCGAGCAACTGCGGCTGCCCGCGGTCGGGGAGGCACCGCCGGCCGACGGCGCGGCTGCCGGCGGTGCCGGGTCGGCCGGCGGCGTGGCATCCGACGGGCGCGTCAACCTCAACACCGCCGACGTCGCCGCCCTCGACACCCTGCCGCGCATCGGACCGGCGATCGCCGAGCGGATCATCCAGTGGCGCGAGGCCAACGGTGCGTTCACGAGCGTCGACGACCTGCTGGCGGTGCCGGGGATCGGTGAGAAGATGCTCGCCTCGATCCGCGACCTGGTCACGGTGTGAGCGCGCGGGGGGACGCCGAGTCCACCCCGGTGGACAGCGTGCGCCGGCTGCGCCGCCGTGATGCGCGGCTCGTGCCGGTCGCCGCCGCCGCGTGGGGCGCGGCCGCG
>NZ_JAAGRY010000106.1 GCF_015707995.1 Microbacterium paulum | reverse complement strand
CGGCCTGCACCTGCGAGAGCTCGGCGCGGGCGACCCGCACGCCGACGCGTGCGGCCGCGGCATCCTGCCGCGCCTGGCGCAGCGCATCGCGCGACGCGTCATAGGCGAGGCGACGGGCCTTCGTCGAGCGGCCTCGGCGCAGCCCGATCCAGCCGAGGGTGCCGGCGCCGATCATCGTCGGGCCGATCCACCAGAACTCGGCGATCGCCGCCCACACTGGATCCACCTGGCCATGGTACCGAGCATGCCTGAAAGGAGAACGGGGGTGGTGTTGCCCGGTGCGCGCCCCGGTGTCGCATGCTCGTGCCAGCATGAGGGGATGACCGTCTCGAGCGCCCCCCTCATCGGCCGCGACGCCGACGTGGCGCGGCTCGACGACGCCCTGGAGCGCGCCCGGTCGGGATCGCCCGTGTTCGCTCTCCTGCGCGGCGAGGCGGGCATGGGCAAGAGCCGCCTCGTCGACGCGTTCGCCGACCGCCCGGCCGACGACGCGATCGTCGGCGCGGGCAGTGCGTCGATCTCGGAGAGGTCTCCGCGCCGCACGCGCCGATCAGATCCGTGCTGCGGGCGGTCGTCGGTGCGCTCGGGCTCGAGTTCGCGCGGGAGGCGGCGGCCCCCGCCCTCGCGGCGCTCACCGAGCTGACACCGGAGGGCGGCTCCGACCCGGCGCCGTCGGCGGAGCCGGCGCGGCCCAGCTGCACGAGGCGATCGCCCTGCTGCTCGAGGCGGCCTCGCGCGAGCGTCCCGTCGTCGTCGTGATCGAAGACCTCCACTGGATCGACGGGGCGAGCCTCGCCGCCGTGCAGTTCTCGATGCGCGCGCTCACCGCGGGCCGGCTGCTGTTCGTGCTCACCTACCGCGGCGAGGACATCGGCCCCCGGCATCCCGCGCGCCCGTTCCTCATCGAGGCCGAGCGCCACCGCGCCGCCGAGCGGTGGGACCTCGGCCCGCTCACCCGCGGCGAGGTGCGCCGCCAGATGCACCAGCTGATCGGCGAGGCGCCCGCGGCCACCGACGTCGACGCGGTCTTCGAGCGCAGCGACGGCATCCCGTTCTTCGTCGAGGAGCTCGTCGCGATCGACGCCTGCCGGCGCGACAGCGCGATCCCCGAGACCCTCCGCGAGCAGCGATGGCGGTTGGGCGCGCTATGGCTATGACCTGCTCGGCCGGATGAACGCCGCCGACAACGCGGCGCGCAGCCTGCGCTATACCCATGATCCGGTCGGCCGGGTGCTGTCCGAACATCAGGACGGGGCCGAGCTGCTGCACAGCTATTCCGAACGCGGTATGTGGCTGACCAGCGTGCTGCCCGATGGCCGCTTCATCCGCTATGGCCATGACCGCAACAACGCGCTGGATGCCATTCATTACGGCGACCGGCAGATTCTGGACATCCGCCGCGACCGGCTTGGGCGCGAGCTGCACCGGCAGGCGGGCACCATCGCGCGGCAGACCGATTATGACCCGCAAGGCCGGATCCGGCGTCAGGCGGCTTATCGCACCACCACGCGCGAGCAGGTCTTCGCGCGCGGCTACAACTATGACAGCGTGTCGAACATCACCTCGATCGAGGATGCCACTCGCGGCGAATTCGCCTTCCGCTATGACGAGCGTGACCGGCTGCGCAGCGCCGCCTCGGCCGATCACGAGGAGCGGTTCGCCTTCGATCCCGCCAGCACGGTGCTGGTCGGCGTGGACAATCCGCGCGATGCCTCGGTCGAACATGGCCTGCTGCGGATGCGCGGCGATTGCCATTACGACTACGACGATGCCGGCAACCGCATCGCCATGCGGCGCGGGCAGGGCGGGGCGCATCAGTTCCGCTATGTCTATAATGACGACAACCGCCTGATCGAGGTCCACGAGACCCGTGGCCGCACCCGCCGCCTGACCCGCTTCGCCTATGACGCGCTTGGCCGGCGCGTCAGCAAAGCCCACCGCGAGACGATCGAGGCCGCCAACACCCCGACCGCCCCCGGCATCGACAGCAGCGCCGAGCTGGTCCGTGATGACACCATCTGGTTCCTGTGGGATGGTCCCGTCCTGCTGGCCGAAGGGCGCGGCAATCATGACGGCGCCATCGACCCGCTGGCCATTGTCTATGTCCACGAGCCGGGCAGCTTCCGCCCCGCCGCCCTCCTCCGCCGCCATTCGGCCGAGGAGGAGGCGCGGGTGCTGATCTATTGGCTGGATCATCTGGGCACCCCGCAGGAGCTGTCGAACGAAAACGGAGAGCTGGTCTGGCAGGTTGCGCTGAAGGCCTGGGGCGGCGTCGACCGGATGCTGATCGAGCGGGTCGAGCAGAACCTGCGCTTTCAGGGCCAGTATCACGAAGCCGAGACCGGCCTGCATTACAACCGCTTCCGCCACTATGACCCGGCGGCGGGGATCTATCTGAACCAGGACCCGCTGGGTCTTCTGGGCGGCACCAATATCTACGCCTACCCGACTGACCCGCTGTCGGGCATCGACCCGTTTGGGTTGGTTGAGCCGGGGTATACCGGCGCGGGTGGCCAGGGCTATACCGTCTATGGTCTGGGAGAGTTTGACGACAAGGGCAACCTGATCCGCACCGTCTATGTCGGCCAGACCGAAACGGCGCGCTTTGATACCCGTATGCAGGAGCACATGAATACCGGCAGATACCACGGTGGCCTGCAGGCATATGTCATTACCCGGACCGACACTTACGGGCAGGCCCGCGGCGCCGAGCAGTACCACATCGAGCATGCGAATGGTGGCGAAGGAACCCGGGACACCTCGCAACGGGGCCATTGGTACGATAAAGCTGAAGGCAAAAAACATGGTCCGGGTCTGGAGGCCGACCGGTCGGATTCCTTTGATCGGAGCCGCACCGATGCCCGTGCAAACGCGTATAACCAAGGCTACGAAAGTGAACGAAACCGGGTCGCCACGACCACCAGGACCTGCAGCTGAACACGGGGTGATCCCATGCAAGACGGAAGACGAACCGCGCGCAATGGCTATGATTGGTTCGGACGCAAGTTCAAAGGAGTGGAGGCGGGTAGCGTCTTCGCTGTGCCGCTGCCGGATGGGACGTATGCCTTTGGGCGATTGATGAACGCCAAGGATGGTGCAACCATCGCCGAGTTTTTCCGCGCGCGTCGCGATACACCCGAATTCGACCCGGCGATCTTGCAAGCGGGACGGCTGTTCGGGCCGGTCGGGGTTTTGATTGGCGAGATCGAAGGCCCTAACCGCAAACGGCCATGGAAGGTGATCCACAAGGACCCGGAATATTATCCCGATGACCTGTATGACATTCCGTTCTTCCGCGGCACCGGGACTGGGACTTGGCGGTATTTCACGCTCAACGATGATCGTGAGATCCTCGGACCGGTTGCCGACAAGGATGTCGGCAGTTGGAAAGTCGCATCGGTGCTGCCGCAATATGCGGACGAGATCACGGACATGATCGTCTGGAACATGGAGCAGCAAGGCCTCTAGCCTCACCGAAACACTGTTGGGGGTGAACTCCGATTGGCAGCACGGCATCTGCCTTCCGACCCCCTTTTGCGCGGGCCTTCAACAATGGGCGGGCTCGCCTGCAAAAAGGGCGGGCCATGTGCCCGCCCTCAGGTTGTCGTCGCTTCGGCCGTCAGAGGGCGGCAGGCGCGGGGCCACGCAGCAGCTCTGCCAGGGCCGCCAGTTCCTCGCGCCGGACCTCGTGGCCGCCGTCGTGATAGGCGGTGGTCAGATCCGCGCCCTGCGCCGCGACCCAATCCGCCAGCCGTTCGGTCAGCGGCCAGGGGCAGATCGGGTCGTTGCTGCCCGCCGTGATCAGCACCTGCCGCCCCTTCAGGCCCGGCGCGGGGTCCGGGGTCCATGGGATCAGCGGGTGCAGCAGGCCCACACGGTCGAACAGATCAGGCCGCGCGATCATAGGGGGGTACGCCATGCAAGATGGACGACGGATAGCAAGCGATGGTCGCGATTGGTTCGGGCGCAAGTTCAAGGGCGTCGAGGCAGGTAGTGTCTTCGCCGTACCGCTGCCTGACGGCACATATGCCTTTGGGCGATTGATGAACGCGAAGGATGGCGCGACTATTGCTGAGTTTTTCCGCGCTCGCCGTATGACGCCCGAATTCGATCCAGAAATTCTGCAATCTGGACGTCTGTTTGGGCCTGTCGGAGTGCTGATTGGCGACATCGAGGGTCCCAATCGCAAACGGCCATGGAAGGTGGTTCACAAGGACCCAGAATATTATCCGGATGACCTGTATGACATTCCCTTCTTCCAGGGCATGGGGGCAGGGACCTGGCAGTATTTCACGCTCAACAATCACTTCGAGATCCTCGGACCGGTGGCTGACGAAGATGTCGGCAATTGGAAGGTTGCGTCGATCATGCCGCAGCACCCCGAGCAGATCACAAAGATGATCGTCCGACAGTTGGCGCGGCAGGGCCTCTAGGATCACCGAGACGCTCTTGGGGGGCAGAACGGCATCGACCTTCTACACGGGCCTTCACCAAGAAGGCGCGGGCTCGCCTGCAAAAAGGGCGGGCCATGTGCCCGCCCTCAGGTTGTCGTCGCTTCGGCCGTCAGACCTGGATCGTGTCACCGTCGGGTGATTTCGCGGGTTGAGGATCGTTGAGGCTTGATTTTCCGGGGGTGTTGGTGCCTCGTGCGGGGCACTAACGGCGTCGATCTAGACT
>NZ_JAAGRY010000105.1 GCF_015707995.1 Microbacterium paulum | reverse complement strand
CTCGCCCCACGCGCCGCCGCGCTCGGCGAGCACTTCGGCCGCCGCACGCCCCGGCGGTGCCTCCGACACCTCGGCGGCGACGTCATCGCCCGAGTCGGCGAGCAGCCCCCACGCCCTCGGCGGCGTCACGCCCGCTTCGAGCAGCACGGCCAGTCGCTGCACCGAGGCCGCCGCGTCCGCGGCATCCGTCGTCTTCGTCGTCACGGCAGCACCTCGACTCCGAGCCGGCCGTCGTCGAGCACCGGGCGCGCGAACCCGGCGATGCGCCTCACCCCGTCGGCGCCGCGTTCGACGTGCACGACGACGCCGATGGCGCTGACCACCTGCCTCGCCGTCGCGTGATCGTCGAGCCCGGCGAGCGCGCCAAGGGCGTCGAGGCGGGCGGGAAGGTCGCGGATGCTGCCGGCGTGCACGGTTCCCGCGCCGCCGTCGTGCCCGGTGTTGAGCGCCATGAGCAGTTCGCGCACCTCTTCGCCGCGGCACTCCCCCACGACCAGTCGGTCCGGGCGCATCCGCAGGGCCTCGCGCACGAGGCGCGCGAGCGGCACGGCCCCCGCGCCCTCGAGGTTCGGCTGGCGCGCCTCGAGCCGCACGTGATGCGGATGCGAGATGCGCAGTTCGGCGACGTCTTCGATCGTGACGATGCGCTCCGACGCGGGCACGCGTCCGAGCAGCGCCGCAAGGAGGGTGGTCTTGCCCGCGCCCGTCGCACCCGTCACGAGCAGGTTCGCGCGCTGCGCCACAAGCGCCTCGAGCCGCGCGCCGGTGGCGGCATCGAACATGCCCCGCCGGCCGAGCTCGTCGAGGTCGGGAACGTCGACGTCGGGCAGGCGGATCGAGATCGCCGCCCCCGAGCAGGCCACCGGCGGCAGCACGGCGTGCACGCGGGCGCCGTGCTCCCAGCGCACGTCGACGAGCGGCGTGCCGTCATCGAGGTGTCGACCTCCGACGCCGATGAGGGCGACGGCGAGCGCGCGCAGCTCGTCGGCACCCGCCCGCCACCCCGGCACCGGCTCGACGCCGCGGCCGCGGTCGACGAACAGCCCGTCGGTGCCGTTGACGAACACGTCGGTCACGGCCGGATCGGAGAGCACGTCGCGCAGCGGCGCGAGGGCGGGATGATCGGGCAGTTCGCGCCGCGCGGGCGGGCGAGCAGGCGCCGCGGCCGGCTGCACCCGCACGGCGAGCACATCGGACACACCGAGCACACCGAGCGCAGGCGTCGCGGCGCTCGCAGCGCGGGCGAGAGGGGCTGCGCGGCGCACCGCTTCGGGAACGCGGGGCCGGACGACGAACGCTTCGGACATGCCCCGACGGTAGGCCCGGGCACCGCCGCCGAGCCCTGCGCGGGCGTGATCGGTGGAGAGACTCCCCGATCTCCCCATTGGGGAGGAGGCGATGACGGGCCGCCCGCTCGCGCCGCCACCGGCGCAACAAAAAAGGGCGGCATCCCATTGGGGGAATGGGATGCCGCCACACGCAGCGCCCCAAGTGGGGGGTGGGCGCTGCGACGCCAGAATCAGAAGTTCGGCCGCTCATGAGCATACGCAGGGATTGTCAGGACCCAGATCGAAAACCCGCCTCTGCGCGGAGATATATCGGTCGGCTGTCCGAGCCGCTCCTTACTATCGGCGGTAGTGGCCCGGGGCGGAGGTATGACTAGATGACGGAATCGTCCCGACCTACGTCCCCTCCGGGGAACCTCGCCGCAAAGGAGCGCGCAAGATGAGCAGCCAGATCGACCACCTGCTGACCGAGAACCGCCGGTTCGCGCCGTCGCCCGACTTCGCGGCCGCCGCCGTCGGAGCGGCCGACCTGTACGACCAGGCCGACGCCGACCGCGAGGGGTTCTGGGCCGAGCAGGCCCGAGCCCTGCACTGGCACACGCCGTTCGCGCAGGTGCTCGACTGGTCGAACCCGCCGTTCGCGCAGTGGTTCGCCGACGGCGAGCTCAACGTCGCCTACAACTGCCTCGACCGGCACGTCGAGGCGGGTAACGGCGACCGCGTCGCGCTCCTGTGGGAAGGCGAGCCCGGCGATTCGCGACGCATCACCTACGCCGAGCTCACCGACGAGGTCAAGCGCGTCGCGAACGTGCTCGAAGACCTCGGCGTCGTCGCGGGCGACCGCATCGCGATCTACCTGCCGATGATCCCCGAGGCGATCGCCGCGATGCTCGCCGTCGCGCGCCTCGGCGCGATCCACTCCGTCATCTTCGGCGGCTTCTCGGCCGACAGCCTGCGCACCCGCATCGACGACGCCGGCGCGAAGGTCGTCATCACGGCCGACGGCGGCTACCGCAAGGGCCGCGTGTCGCCGCTCAAGCCCGCCGTCGACCGGGCGCTCGCCGACCGCGGCAACGGTCCGCAGGCCACCGTCGAGCACGTGCTGGTGGTGCGCCGCACCGAGAACGAGGTCGGCTGGAGCGAGGGGCGCGACCTCTGGTGGCACGAGGCGGTGGCCTCGGCATCCGCCGACCACGTCGCCCAGCCCTTCCCCGCCGAGAACCCGCTGTTCATCCTCTACACCTCGGGCACGACCGGAAAGCCCAAGGGCATTCTGCACACGTCCGGCGGCTACCTGACCCAGGCGTCGTTCACGAACCGCGTGGTGCACGACATCCACCCCGAGACCGACGTGTTCTGGTGCACAGCCGATATCGGCTGGATCACCGGGCACTCCTACGTCACCTACGGACCGCTCGCCAACGGCGCGACGCAGGTTCTCTACGAAGGCACACCGGATGCCCCGCACCCGGGCCGCTGGTGGGAACTGGTGGAGAAGTACGGCGTCACGATCCTCTACACCGCGCCGACCGCGATCCGCTCGTTCATGAAGCTCGGGCGCGAGATCCCGAACCGCTTCGACCTGTCGTCGCTGCGCCTGCTCGGCTCGGTCGGCGAACCCATCAACCCCGAGGCGTGGATGTGGTACCGCCACGTCATCGGCGCCGACCAGACCCCGATCGTCGACACGTGGTGGCAGACCGAGACGGGCTCGATCATGGTGTCGGCCCTGCCCGGCGTCACCGAGACCAAGCCCGGCAGTGCGCAGGTGCCGATCCCGGGTATCGCGATCGACGTCGTCGACGACGCGGGCGAGCACGTCGGCAACGGCAACGGCGGGCTGCTCGTGATCACGAAGCCGTGGCCGTCGATGCTGCGCGGCATCTGGGGCGACCCCGACCGCTTCGTCGAGACCTACTGGGAGAAATTCCAGGACAAGGGCTACTACTTCGCCGGCGACGGCGCCCGCCTCGACGAGGACGGCGACATCTGGTTCCTCGGCCGCGTCGACGACGTCATGAACGTGTCGGGCCACCGCCTGTCGACCACCGAGATCGAATCGGCACTCGTGGGCAACGAAGCCGTCGCCGAGGCGGCGGTCGTGGGAGCGAACGACGAGACCACCGGCCAGGCGGTGGTCGCGTTCGTGATCGTCAAGCAGAGCTACCTCGAAACGCACTCGCCGGAAGGCCTCGCGGACGCGCTGCGCAAGTGGGTCGGCGAGCAGATCGGCCCGATCGCCCGCCCCCGCGACGTCTACATCGTCGGCGAACTGCCGAAGACGCGCTCGGGCAAGATCATGCGGCGCCTCCTCCGCGACGTCGCCGAAGGCCGCGAGGTCGGCGACACGACGACCCTCGCCGACACCGCCGTCATGAGTGTCATCTCGGCGCAGGTCAAGTAGCGGCGGTCCCGAACACGTCGTACCGCTGATCGCGGTGCGGGGCGTTCACCGTGCGGGTACGCTCAGCGCCCTCATCCGCTCGCGCACCGCGCGAAACACGGCGGGGCCGAACGGGAAGTCCCCGCCGTCCTCACCCACCAGCCGCATGACCTCGTCGCCGAGCGTGATGGAGAAGTTCACGATCATCCGCGCCTCGGTGGCGTGATCGGCGTCCGCCAGGCGAGCCGATGCCGGATGTGCATCGAGCCAGTTCACGATCACGTCCTGCAGTCCGGCGCGGCTCGTCCCGGCCGCCCACGACACCTTCGTCGCCGTGCCCGGTTCCCGGGCAAAAAGCGCGAACCGCTTGCGCAGGAGTTCGTCGTCACCCTGCCCGCGGACGGTCTCCATCACGATCCGCGAGGCGGCGATCACGAGGTCGTCTCGGTGCGCGCTCAGGATGCGCTCAGTGAGCACAGGGTCGTAGACCAGGGCGGATCCGAAGATCGCGTGCTCGAGCGAGGGGAAGTAGTTGAAGAACGTGCTGCGCGACACCATCGCCACTTCGCAGATGCGGTCGACCGTCACGGCGTGAACGCCTTCCTCATAGGCGATTCCGACCGCGGCCTCCTCCATGGCCCGACGCGCGACGCGCATCTTTTTCTCGCGGAGCCCTTCCGTCATCGCCGTCCCTTCTCTCTGTTCATCCCACCCTAGATCAACCTCCCTGGGTTGCGTACAAGTTTGGCCTGCGTCCATACTTAGCCATGAACCATCAGAAAGGATCGCCATGCCTCACACCGTCGCACGACGACGTCGGAATCTGCTCTCCCCGCTACGCACCGCAGGTGTGCTGTCCGTAGCCGCCGGCCTTGTCTTGGTGGGGCTGCCCGCGATCGCCAGCGCCGCGGAGTCCGAAGCAGGCCACATACTCATCACGACGACCCTCTCCGACGGGACGGCATCCGCTCCGCTCGGCGGCGCGACGGTGACCGTGCTCTCCACCGGCGAGTTCGACCAGGTCATCGCCACCGGCACCACCTCGGCAGACGGAACCGTGTCGGTGCGCATACCCGCGACGGACACCAGCTTCATCGCCGAGGCATCCTGGCCCGGCGCCGTCGGCGACCTCCTCGAACCCGCGGTGAGGAGGGAGTTCAACCCCACGCTGGGAGATGCCGTCACCCTCCCGCTGGAGGGCTCTTTCGGTGAGATCAGCGGCGCGGTGACCGCGACGTCGAATGCCTCCCCTCTCACCGACCTCTCGGGCGCGAGCGTCACCATCCTCAGTGGCGGCACGGCAGTGCAGCGTGCCGCCGTCGCCGCAAGCGGCGCATTCCGATCAGGATGGTTGCCGACGACATCCACCGCCGATTACAGCATCCGCTTCGAGCCGGCCACGGGATTCACGCTCGCGGATGCGCAGCCGTCGGACAATCCCGCCTTCGCGTTTCCCCGAGGCGAAGAGAGTCCCAGCCTCGTCCATGTGGCCCGCTCCTTCGCGCTCATCTCGGATACCGCAGCACCGACGCCCTCACCCACACCGACACCGACGCCCACCGCCACACCCACGCCCCCCCCCCCCCCCACACCCACCCCCCCCCCCCCCCCCACCCCCCCACCCACCATCAGCCCACAAAGGCCAACCCACCCCCCCCCCCCCCCCCCCCCCCCCCCCCCCCCCCCCCCCCCCCCCCCCCCCCCCCCCCCCCCCC
>NZ_JAAGRY010000104.1 GCF_015707995.1 Microbacterium paulum | reverse complement strand
GCGGTGGACCGTGTTAACGGGAAATGGCCACCCAGCATTGGGTGGCCATTTCACGGAAGAAGTCCGGCGGTGTCCTACTCTCCCACAGGGTCCCCCCTGCAGTACCATCGGCGCTGTGAGGCTTAGCTTCCGGGTTCGGAATGTAACCGGGCGTTTCCCTCACGCTATGGCCGCCGAAACACTATTGATGTTTCAGTCTGCACAACAAAATCATTGTCATGCGGTTCTCGACCGTACATCGAGAACCACTCAGTGGACGCAAGCACCAAAACGGTGTGTTATCAAGTCATCGGCTTATTAGTACCGGTCAGCTTCACGCGTTACCGCGCTTCCACATCCGGCCTATCAACCCAGTAGTCTGGCTGGGAGCCTCTCGCCCGAAGGCATGGAAATCTCATCTTGAGGCCGGCTTCCCGCTTAGATGCTTTCAGCGGTTATCCATCCCGAACGTAGCTAACCAGCGGTGCTCTTGGCAGAACAACTGGCACACCAGAGGTTCGTCCAACCCGGTCCTCTCGTACTAGGGTCAGATCCTCTCAAATTTCCTACGCGCGCAGCGGATAGGGACCGAACTGTCTCACGACGTTCTAAACCCAGCTCGCGTACCGCTTTAATGGGCGAACAGCCCAACCCTTGGGACCTACTCCAGCCCCAGGATGCGACGAGCCGACATCGAGGTGCCAAACCATGCCGTCGATATGGACTCTTGGGCAAGATCAGCCTGTTATCCCCGAGGTACCTTTTATCCGTTGAGCGACAGCGCTTCCACAAGCCACTGCCGGATCACTAGTCCCGACTTTCGTCCCTGCTCGACCTGTCAGTCTCACAGTCAAGCTCCCTTGTGCACTTACACTCGACACCTGATTGCCAACCAGGTTGAGGGAACCTTTGGGCGCCTCCGTTACTTTTTGGGAGGCAACCGCCCCAGTTAAACTACCCACCAGGCACTGTCCCTGAACCGGATTACGGTTCGAAGTTAGATATCCAGAGTGACCAGAGTGGTATTTCAACAATGACTCCACGGTAACTGGCGTCACCGCTTCACAGTCTCCCACCTATCCTACACAAGCCACACCGAACACCAATACCAAGCTGTAGTAAAGGTCACGGGGTCTTTCCGTCCTGCTGCGCGTAACGAGCATCTTTACTCGTAGTGCAATTTCGCCGAGTTCGCGGTTGAGACAGTTGGGAAGTCGTTACGCCATTCGTGCAGGTCGGAACTTACCCGACAAGGAATTTCGCTACCTTAGGATGGTTATAGTTACCACCGCCGTTTACTGGGGCTTAAATTCTCAGCTTCGCCTTGCGGCTAACCGGTCCTCTTAACCTTCCAGCACCGGGCAGGCGTCAGTCCGTATACATCGTCTTGCGACTTGGCACGGACCTGTGTTTTTAATAAACAGTCGCTACCCACTAGTCTCTGCGGCCACCACACCCTTTCGGAGCAAGTCCTAATAAGTGGATGGCCCCCCTTCTCCCGAAGTTACGGGGGCATTTTGCCGAGTTCCTTAACCACGATTCTCTCGATCTCCTTGGTATTCTCTACCTGACCACCTGAGTCGGTTTGGGGTACGGGCGGCTAGAACCTCGCGTCGATGCTTTTCTTGGCAGCATAGGATCACCCACTTTTTATCCGCATCGTGTCTCAGCCTATGTGAGAGACGGATTTGCCTATCTCTCGGCCTACGCACTTGCCCCGGGACAACCATCGCCCGGGTTGGGCTACCTTCCTGCGTCACACCTGTTAATACGCTAACCGCACCAGAATGGGGTCGTGCGCTAGGCCCAACGCTTCACCCCGAAGGGATCCGTCAATGGGATTCAGACACTTAGCACTACTGGATTAGCTTGGGCGGTTCTTCGCCGGTACGGGAATATCAACCCGTTGTCCATCGACTACGCCTGTCGGCCTCGCCTTAGGTCCCGACTTACCCAGGGAAGATTAGCTTGACCCTGGAACCCTTGGTCTTTCGGAGGACATGTTTCTCACATGTCTTTCGCTACTCATGCCTGCATTCTCACTCGTGTAGCCTCCACGGCTGGTTCACACCGCCGCTTCGCTGGCCACACGACGCTCTCCTACCCATCAACACGGCTGGACCACGAAGGCCTACCAATAATGTCAATGCCACAACTTCGGTGGCGTGCTTGAGCCCCGTTACATTGTCGGCGCGGAATCACTTGACCAGTGAGCTATTACGCACTCTTTCAAGGGTGGCTGCTTCTAAGCCAACCTCCTGGTTGTCAAGGCAACTCCACATCCTTTCCCACTTAGCACGCGCTTTGGGACCTTAGTTGGTGGTCTGGGTTGTTTCCCTCTCGACTATGAAGCTTATCCCCCACAGTCTCACTGCTGCGCTCTCACTTACCGGCATTCGGAGTTTGGCTGACGTCAGTAACCTTGTAGGGCCCATCGGCCATCCAGTAGCTCTACCTCCGGCAAGAAACACGCAACGCTGCACCTAAATGCATTTCGGAGAGAACCAGCTATCACGAAGTTTGATTGGCCTTTCACCCCTATCCACAGCTCATCCCCTCAGTTTTCAACCTAAGTGGGTTCGGTCCTCCACGACGTCTTACCGTCGCTTCAACCTGGCCATGGATAGATCACTTCGCTTCGGGTCTAGGACACGCGACTGAATCGCCCTATTCAGACTCGCTTTCGCTACGGCTACCCCACACGGGTTAACCTCGCCACGTATCGCTAACTCGCAGGCTCATTCTTCAAAAGGCACGCTGTCACAGCTACCAGGGCTGCTCCAACGGTTTGTAAGCAAACGGTTTCAGGTACTATTTCACTCCCCTCCCGGGGTACTTTTCACCTTTCCCTCACGGTACTTGTCCGCTATCGGTCATCTGGGAGTATTTAGGCTTATCAGGTGGTCCTGACAGATTCACACGGGATTTCTCGGGCCCCGTGCTACTTGGGATACTCTTCGCGTCAAGAGAGGCATTTCGACTACGGGGTTGGCACCCTCTATGACCTGGCTTTCAATCCAGTTCGTCTATACCTTCTTGTAACGCCGGCTGCTCGGCAGAACAACCAGAAAAGTCCCACAACCCCGAATACGCAACTCCTGCCGGATATCACACGTACTCGGTTTAGCCTGTTCCGGTTTCGCTCGCCACTACTAACGGAATCGCGGTTGCTTTCTCTTCCTGTGGGTACTGAGATGTTTCACTTCCCCACGTTCCCTCTACCCGCCCTATATATTCAGGCGGGAGTCACTGGGTCGGCACGCCGCCCAGCGGGGTTTCCCCATTCGGAGACCCTCGGATCACAGTGTGCTTATCCACTCCCCGAGGCTTATCGCAGATTGCTACGTCCTTCTTCGGCTCCAGATGCCAAGGCATCCACCGTTTGCTCTTAAAGACTTGAAATCACATGAGTTCGAATCGTCAATCGAAATTGACTAATGATCTTTAAGATCATCTTCACGAGATGATTACTCATCTCGAAGATGCTCGCGTCCACTGTGTAGTTCTCAAAGTACGGGCGGTACCCTCCCCGCCACCAGCACCGCCGGCAACAGAAAAGGTCCTGAGGATGGTCACCGCCGAAGCGGCATCCGGTCCCTCAGGACCCAACAGCGTGCATGTGCCGACTTGCTCGATTCGAACGTTCCAGACCCGAAGGTCGTACTTGCTCGAGGTTCGCTCCTCGGCACCTCGTCAAATGTTCCACCCATGAGCTCCCTGCAGAGACATTCGCTCTGATCAGGGTTCTGGAAGCCCGAAGACTTCAGATGCTCCTTAGAAAGGAGGTGATCCAGCCGCACCTTCCGGTACGGCTACCTTGTTACGACTTAGTCCTAATTACCGATCCCACCTTCGACGGCTCCCTCCACAAGGGTTGGGCCACCGGCTTCAGGTGTTACCGACTTTCATGACTTGACGGGCGGTGTGTACAAGACCCGGGAACGTATTCACCGCAGCGTTGCTGATCTGCGATTACTAGCGACTCCGACTTCATGAGGTCGAGTTGCAGACCTCAATCCGAACTGGGACCGGCTTTTTGGGATTCGCTCCACCTTACGGTATTGCAGCCCTTTGTACCGGCCATTGTAGCATGCGTGAAGCCCAAGACATAAGGGGCATGATGATTTGACGTCATCCCCACCTTCCTCCGAGTTGACCCCGGCAGTATCCCATGAGTTCCCACCATTACGTGCTGGCAACATAGAACGAGGGTTGCGCTCGTTGCGGGACTTAACCCAACATCTCACGACACGAGCTGACGACAACCATGCACCACCTGTTTACGAGTGTCCAAAGAGTTGACCATTTCTGGCCCGTTCTCGTATATGTCAAGCCTTGGTAAGGTTCTTCGCGTTGCATCGAATTAATCCGCATGCTCCGCCGCTTGTGCGGGTCCCCGTCAATTCCTTTGAGTTTTAGCCTTGCGGCCGTACTCCCCAGGCGGGGAACTTAATGCGTTAGCTGCGTCACGGAATCCGTGGAATGGACCCCACAACTAGTTCCCAACGTTTACGGGGTGGACTACCAGGGTATCTAAGCCTGTTTGCTCCCCACCCTTTCGCTCCTCAGCGTCAGTTACGGCCCAGAGATCTGCCTTCGCCATCGGTGTTCCTCCTGATATCTGCGCATTCCACCGCTACACCAGGAATTCCAATCTCCCCTACCGCACTCTAGTCTGCCCGTACCCACTGCAGACCCGAGGTTGAGCCTCGGGATTTCACAGCAGACGCGACAAACCGCCTACGAGCTCTTTACGCCCAATAATTCCGGATAACGCTTGCGCCCTACGTATTACCGCGGCTGCTGGCACGTAGTTAGCCGGCGCTTTTTCTGCAGGTACCGTCACTTTCGCTTCTTCCCTGCTAAAAGAGGTTTACAACCCGAAGGCCGTCGTCCCTCACGCGGCGTTGCTGCATCAGGCTTGCGCCCATTGTGCAATATTCCCCACTGCTGCCTCCCGTAGGAGTCTGGGCCGTGTCTCAGTCCCAGTGTGGCCGGTCACCCTCTCAGGCCGGCTACCCGTCGACGCCTTGGTGAGCCATTACCTCACCAACAAGCTGATAGGCCGCGAGCTCATCCCTGACCGAAGTTCTTTCCAGCTGCTGAAGATGCCTTCGCAGCTCGTATCCAGTATTAGACGCCGTTTCCAGCGCTTATCCCAGAGTCAGGGGCAGATTGCTCACGTGTTACTCACCCGTTCGCCACTGATCCAGCAGAGCAAGCTCCGCCTTCACCGTTCGACTTGCATGTGTTAAGCACGCCGCCAGCGTTCATCCTGAGCCAGGATCAAACTCTCCGTAAAGAAATGTTGCTGCGATCAACCGGAAATTGACTGACCGAGCGAGTTTGAACTGACCAAAGGGATGTCATTGCTGACTATCCGTTGCCGGCACCGGAGTGCCGGACTTTGATCCAAAGGAATCTCATTCAACCGAAGTTGAATCGAGGTTATTTGGCATTTGACAAGTGCACGCTGTTGAGTTCTCAAGGATCGGACGCTCCCCCCACAACACCTCACGGCATCCCAGAAGGGCAACTTCTCTACCTTACAC
>NZ_JAAGRY010000103.1 GCF_015707995.1 Microbacterium paulum | reverse complement strand
AGGGCGGAGCGCACCTGCGGCCAGGCATCGCCGCCGCGGGCGAAGCCGATGAGCGGCGTGCGCTTGGCTTCGCGCAGGTCGGCGCCCGGTGCGCGCCCCGCTTGGCGGCGTGTGCCGAACGTGCCGATCAGGTCGTCGACGAGCTGAAACGCGAGGCCCAGGTCGCCGGCGGCGGCCCCGAGGGCGGCGCGCGCCGGAGCCGAAGCACCCGCGAGCGCGGCGCCGGCCAGCAACGGCGCCTCGAACGAGTAGGCCGCGGTCTTGTCGTGCGCGACGCCGAGCAGGGCGTCTGTGTCGGGAACATCGGTGCGCGCCGCGTTCTCGACATCGGCGAGCTCACCGGCCGCCGAGACGAGGATGGCGTCGTCGAAGATCTGCAGCAGGGCGTCGCGCGCGGCGGGCTCGGCGTCGACGGTCGCGATGAGACGCGTCGCCTCGAACAGCAGCAGGTCGCCCGCGAGCACCGCCGCCGCATCGCCCACGAGGGCCGCATCGTCGGCTGCCGCGCCGTAGTGGCCCGCGCGGACGCGGAAGCGCCCGGCCACGTTCGGCTCGCCGCGCCGCTCGAGGTCGCGGTCGATGAGGTCGTCGTGCACCACGAACGCCGAGTGCAGCAGCTCGAACGCGGCGGCGGTCTGCCACACGGCCGCATCGGCCCTCGCGTCACCCTGCGCGTCGCCTGCGCCGTCCGCGCCGTCCGCGCCGTCCGCGAGCGCACGGTACGCGGTGATCACGAGCGCGGGCCGCACCCGTTTGCCGCCGCCCGCCGCGTGGGCGACGGCGGATGCCAGGGCGCCCGCACCGTCGCCGAGCGCGGCCGCCCGGGCTTGCAGGCGATCGAGTGCGGCGGCGATCGCGTCGTCGACTCCGGCGCGGTCGGCGGGTGAGAGCGCGATCATCGGATCGCCTCCGGCGAGCGCGCGGCGTCGAACACGTGCATCTGCTCGGCCTGCAGAACGAGCCACGGGCTGAACGCCCAGGGCGTCGCACGGAGCGACACGGCGAGGTCGGACGGGTCGACCCAGCGGGCCTCGACGACCTCGCTCGGGTTCAGGTGCGGCTCGTCGTCGACGAGCGCCGTGTAGACGGGGCACACCTCGTGTTCGACGATCCCCGAGGCATCCACGGCCCGGTAGCGGAAGAACGGCAGCACGGGCCTGAGATCGCGGAGGGTCAGCCCGAGTTCGTGCTCGGCGTGCCGGTGCACGGCGTCGATCACGGGTTCGGCGGGTCGCGGGTGGCCGCAGAAGGAGTTGGTCCAGACGCCCGGCCAGGTCTTCTTGTCGAGGGCGCGGCGGGTGACGAGGGTCTCGCCGCGCGCGTTGTAGACGTGGCACGAGAAGGCCAGGTGCAGCGCGGTATCGCTGCCGTGCACGCTGGCCTTGGGAGCGACGCCGATCTCGCTCCCGTCTTCGCCCAACAGGACGACGAAGTCGGTGGCGATATCGGTGGGGGGCACGAGTTTCTCCTTTCGCTAGTTTATCTAGCGAGTTTCAGCGATACTACCTGGGGGGCAGGGAGGTGTCCACACGTGAGCGAGAGATGGCTGCCGCAGACGCCGCGAGACGAACTCGTGCTCGAGGCGATGACCGCCGTGCGCGCGTTCTCCGATGCGATGGACCGCATGCACAGCGGCATCCGGGGCGAGATGGACATGAACGCGACCGACCTCGCGGCCATGCGACTGATGGTGGTGCGCGAGCAGCGCGGCGAGTGGGTCTCGCCGCACCAGATCGCGAGCCACCTGTCGATCTCGACGGCGTCGACCACCAAGCTGCTCGACCGGCTGACGGCGAGCGGGCACCTCGAACGCCGCCCGCACCCGAGCGATCGGCGTGCGCGGGTGGTGGTGCTGACGGATGCCGCGCGCGCGGAGTTCTACCGGCATTTCGGCGAGCGCATGGGGCGCATGCGCGACAGCATGAGTGCGTTCAGCGACGACGAGCTGCGCGCGATCGTGCGCTTTCTGGGCGAGATGGAGACGGTGCTCGCCGAGTGACCTGGTGCGGTGATCTGGTGCGCGCGCCGCCGCGCGCGGGGTCACTCGGGGGCGATCACGTAGGTGATGACTGCGCCGTAGGGTGCCTGCTCGGTCGAGGTGAGCATGACGTCGTAGGTGCCGTTCGTATAGGTCGCCGTGTCGGAGAGTTTGATGCCCGAGGTGTAACCGGCCTCCTCGAGCGCGTCGGTGGCCGCCGTGAAGCCGGCGTCGGTCGAGGCGACCTGCACGACGATCGACAGCGTGCCGTCGGCGAGCTGCCCGCGCACGAGCTCGCAGACGACAGTGCCCGACACGATCGGGATGCCGGCGCTCTGCACGTCGGCGGGGATGCAGTCGCCGGTCTCGGCGTTCACGTCGGCGGTGGCCGCGGGTGTCGCCGCGGGTGTCGAGACGGTCGTCTGCTCCGGGCTCGACGCGACGGATGCCTCGGAGGAGGCGGGCGTCGACGCCGAGCATCCGCCCAGCAGCGCCGCAGCGGCGACGAACAGGGCGACGACGGGAAGGGCGACCTTCGTGTGCATGCGCTCACAGTAGCGACGAACGGGCCGATCGCCCTAGCGATTCCGCGGGATCTGCGGGGGAGAGCGCACATACAGAAAAGCGCCGGAGATGATCTCCGGCGCTTTTCTGGCCTTGCTTTCGTTGCGGGGACAGGATTTGAACCTGCGACCTCTGGGTTATGAGCCCAGCGAGCTACCGAGCTGCTCCACCCCGCGGCACAAGATGAAAGCCTAGCACGGGTTCGGAGTGCTCCGTGCACATTGCGGGCATCCGTCGCGGCGGGGGAGGATGAGCGCATGATTCCGGATGCCTCGGCGAGCCAGGCTGCGTCTGTCGACGGCTTCGCAGACGGACGCGATGAGACGCCGAACGAACGCGCCGACCGCAACTGGGCCGAGGTGCTGCAGGAGCTGCGGGTGCTGCAGACCGGCACCCAGATTCTGACCGGGTTCCTCTTGGCGCTGGCGTTCCAGCCGGCCTTCGTGGCGCTGTCGCAGGGGCAGCGCACCTTCTATCTGGTGCTGGTGGTGCTCGCGGCGCTGAGCGCGATCGTCGCACTGGCGCCGGTGGCGCTGCACAGGGTGCTGTTCGCCCGGCGCGAGAAGAACATCGTCGTCGCCTACGGACATGCCGCCCTCGTCGCGGCGCTCGCCACCGTGGGGGCTCTGCTCGTCGGCGTCGTGGCGTTCGTCTTCGACATCGTGCTGGGCGGCGCCGCCGCGGTGACCGTCGGTGTCGTCGCCGGCGTCGTGGTCGTCGTGCTGTGGATCGCGATCCCCGTGATGCTCCGCTCCCGGGGAGCGGGCGCATGAGCGGCGGGGCGGGCGGCGCGGTCGGCGTGGCGGTGGCGCAGTTCGCGCCGACGGCGGACGAGCGCGCCAATCTGGCCGTGATCGACGAGCTGACCGCGCGGGCGGCCGAGCGCGGCGCCCGCGTCGTGCTCTTCCCGGAGTACGCGAGCTACTTCGTCGACCCGTTCGACGAAACCCTCGCCGCGCACGCGCAAGATCTCGACGGCGCCTTCACGCGGGCGCTCCGCGACTGCGCACGCCGGCACGGGGTCGTCATCGTGGCGGGGCTCGTCGAACGCGCCGGCGGGGGACGGGTGCGCAACGCCGTCGTCGCCGTCGACGGCGACCGGGTGCTCGCGGCGTACCGCAAGCTGCACCTCTACGACGCCTTCGGCCAGCGCGAGTCGGACTGGGTCGAGCCGGGCGAGCACGGTGCACCCGAGACCTTCGAGGTCGGCGGTCTGCGCTTCGCGCTGATGACCTGTTACGACCTGCGTTTTCCCGAGGTGGCGCGTGTGCTCGCCGACGCCGGCGCGCACGTCGTGCTGACCGCCGCCGAGTGGGTGCGCGGTCCCCTCAAAGAGCACCACTGGCGCACCCTCGTGCACGCCCGCGCGATCGAGAACACGCTGTACGTCACGGGCGCCGACCACCCGCCGCCGCTCGGCGTCGGGGCATCCCTCATTGTCGACCCGCAGGGCGTCGAGCTCGCCGGTGTCGGCACCGCGACCGACGTCGCCGTCGCCTTCGTGGATGCCGAGGTCATCGACCGCTTGCGCCGCGTGAACCCGGCCCTGGCCCTGCGCCGCTTCCGCGTCGAGCCCCTGGACTGACGGCGCGGGCGAGCGCGGCTCAGGCGCTCCCTCGCAGGCGGGCGGATGCCTCGGCGATGACCTCGAGCCGCTTGCACGCCGCGAACCGCACGAGCGAGGCGTACTCGCTCCGGTGCGCCGGTGAGACGAAGGCGGTCAGCGGGATGGCGGCGACCCCGACACGGCCGGGGAGCGCGCGGCAGAAGTCCCCGGCATCCTGCCCCGGCTCGAGTTCGTGAGACGCGTCGGCGACGGTGAAGTAGGTGCCCGCCGCGGGGGAGACGGCGTAGCCGGCATCGTGCAGGCCCGCCGCGAGCAGGTCGCGCTTGGCGCGCAAGGTCGCGGCGATGCCGGCGAAGTAGGCGCCCGGCAGCGCGAGGCCGGCGGCGATCGCGTGCTGGAACGGCGTGGCGTTCGTGTAGGTGAGGAACTGCTTGACGGCGAGCACGGCATCGACGAGGTCGGCGGGGCCGGTCACCCAGCCCACCTTCCAGCCCGTGGCCGAGAACGTCTTGCCGCCCGAAGAGATCGACAGCGTGCGTTCGGCCGCGCCCGGCAGCGTCGCGAGGGGCACGTGGGCGCCGTCGAAGACGAGGTGCTCGTACACCTCGTCGGTGACGATCCACGCGTCGTGCCGCTCGGCGAGGCGCACGATCTCGGCGCGCGCCTCGGCCGAGAACACGGCACCGGTCGGGTTGTGCGGGTCGTTCACGATGATGAGGCGCGTGCGGTCGGTGACGGCGCGTGCGAGTTCGTCGAGGTCGGGCTGGAAGTCGGGAAAGCGCAGCGGCACCGGTACGAGCGTCGCCCCGGAGAGCGCGACGAGCGCCGCGTACGCGTCGTAGTACGGCTCGAAAACGACGACCTCGTCGGCCGGGCCGTCGACCAGGGCGAGGAGCGTCGCCGCGAGCGCCTCTGTCGCTCCCGCGGTGACGACCACCTCGCGGTCGGGATCGACGTCGAGGCCGTAGAACCTCTTCTGGTGGGCGGCGACGGATTGCAGAAGCTCGGGCACGCCTCTTCCGGGCGCGTACTGGTTCGCCCCCGCCCTGATAGCCTCCTGCGCCGCAGCGAGCACCTCGGCGGGGCCGTCTTCGTCGGGAAAGCCCTGCCCGAGGTTCACGGCGCCCGTCCGGGCTGCGAGCGCGGTCATCTCGGCGAAGATGGTCGGGGCGGGCACGTCGCCGGGCCCGAGCAGGCCCGCGCCCCGCGCGGTGCGGCGCCAGGCGCCGGGGATCTGTCGCACGCGCCCACGCTACCGGCTCCCTTGCGCCGAACCCATAGGTTTACATAGGGTCAGCAGGGTCTGGCCATGCGCAACACACAGGATCGCGCGCCATGCTGAGGGTGTCTTGAGAAGAAGGAACCACTGATGAGCGACAACGTCCCCACCACGAACGACCCGCAGCAGCCAACCGACGCCTCCCGCCCGCCCGTCCCGGCGCAGCCGGCCGCCGACGCCGCCTCGGCGACGCCCGCCGCC
>NZ_JAAGRY010000102.1 GCF_015707995.1 Microbacterium paulum | reverse complement strand
TCCGTTGCCCGCGGCGGCGCCGCGCCGGGGCTGGCCTCGCCGGAGCTGGCCGCGCCGGCGGGAGGGGATGCGACGCAGGGAGGGCCGGCGCGCCCCGAGGCATCCTCCGCTCGCTCCATCCCCTCCGCCCAGCACACCTCCGCCCAGCACACCTCCGCTCAGCACACCTCCCCCCAGCACGCCTCCGCCCAGAACATCCAAAGCACCCCGGCGCCGCTGATCCGGGTGCGGGGCCTGCGCACGCGCCGCGGCAAGACCGAGATCCTGCACGGCGTCGATCTCGACGTCGCCGAGGGCGAGTTCGTCGCGATCGTCGGGGCCAACGGCGCCGGCAAGACGACGCTGCTGCAGTCGATCGCCGGGGTCGTGCCCGTGCCGCGCGGCCAGGTGAGCATCGCGGGAACGGATGTCTCGCGCACCGATCTGCGCACGCTGTCACGCCGGATCGGGTTCGTGTTCCAGAACCCCGAGCACCAGTTCATCGCGCCCACCGTCTTCGACGAGCTCGCCCACGGCCTGCGGCTGCAGAAGCTGCCCGAGGACGAGGTGCGGGCGCGCGCCGACGACGTGCTGCGCCGCTTCGGACTCGACGACAAGGCCGACGTGCACCCGTTCTTGCTGTCGGGCGGGCAGAAGAGGCGCCTGTCGGTCGGCACGGCGCTCGTCGCCGGCGCCCCCGTGCTGGCCCTCGACGAGCCCACCTTCGGGCAGGACCGCGCCCGCGCCGACGAGCTGCTGGGACTCCTCCGCGACCTGAACAGCGACGGCACGACGGTCATCGTCGTCACCCACGACATGCAGCTGGTCACCGAATACGCGCACCGCACGGTCGTCGTCGGCGACGGTCGCATCATCGCGGATGCCTCGACCCCCGACGTGTTCGCCGACGAGACCCTGCTGCGTGCGGCGGGGCTGCGGCCGCCGCCGCTGCGCCGCGCGTTCGCGGGGCTGACGAGGCATCCGGAGTTCGCGGGAGTCACACGGCTCGCCGACCTCGCGGGGGTTGCCGAGGTTGCCGGGGTCGTGGACGGCGAGGGCGCGACCGGCGCCGCACTCGCACCCGCACCCGCCAGCGCGCCCACCCCCGCCCCCACCGAGGACCCCTCGTGAGCGCCGTCGCGATCGACCCGTACGCGACCGCCGCCCCGTCGGCGCGCGGACTGTACGGCCTGAACCCGCTCGCCAAGCTCGCCGCTCCGCTGCCCGCGATGATCGTGCTGGTGTTCGTGCGCGACCTCGCGACGCCGCTCGCCCTCACCGCCCTCGCCTATCTGGTGCTGCTGACGGGCGCGCGCCTCACCGCCCGGCTCGGCCTGCTGCTGGTCGTGGCGCTGCCGCTCGGCGCCGCGGTGATCGGCTTCGGCATGTCGCTCTGGGTCGATGCCTCGCGCGTCGACACCTCGGTGACGATCGTGCAGATCGGCGGCTGGAGCCTCTACGGCGGCGCCCTGATGATCGGCCTCGCCACCGGCGTGCGGCTGGTCGCGATCATCGCGCTGGCCCTCATCGCGGGCCTCACGAGCACCGGCCCCGACCTCGTGCGCGCCGCGGTGCAGCAGCTGCGCGTGCCCTACCGCATCGGCTACACGGCTCTCGCGGCGTTCCGGTTCGTGCCCCGGTTCGGCTACGAGCTCGAGGTGATCCGTCAGGCGCATCGGGTGCGCGGCGCGCACGGCGGGCGCGGGCCGTTCGCCGCCGCCGCCCGCTGGTGGGGCTACATCGTGCCCCTCCTCGCGGGCGCGATCCGGCACGCCGAGCGGGTGGCGCTCGCCATGGATGCCCGCGCCTTCGGCGCCCACCCCGACCGCACCGAACGGCACCTCGTGCCGTGGCGGGTGCGCGACGCCGTGTTCGTCGCCGTGTTCTGGATCGTGAGCGCCGGCATCCTCATCGCCTTCTTCCCCTGGACTCTCTGAGCCGCGATCCGGCCCGCTCGACTGCGCCACCCGATCCCGCCCGACCGAAAGGACACCCGCATGGCCCGGTCCTCCAGCCTCGTGAAGCCCGCTTCGCAAGAACTCCTGCGCCTCGAAGTACTGCGCACCGAGCGGCTCAGCCCGCACTGGATGCGCATCACCCTCGGCGGCGGCGAGATCGACCGCTTCGCGCCGATGGGCTTCGATCAGTGGTTCCGCCTCTTCCTGCCCCACTCGGGCGAGGGCGGCGATGAGGCGCTCGAGCGCATTCCGGCGAAGGCCAACAAGATCTTCGGATACCTGAAGTACCTGCGCATTCCCGACGGGGTGCGGCCGGTCATGCGCAACTACACGGTGCGCGCCTACCGCGCCGCGGGCGCGAGCGGCGGGCCCGAGATCGACGTCGACTTCGTGCTGCACGGGTCTGGCCCCACCGCCGGCCCCGCGTCGCGGTGGGCCGAAGCCGCCGCTCCCGGCGAGTCGGTCGTCGTGATCGACGAGGGTCTGGGGTTCAACCCCGAACGCGGTGTCGAAAAACTGCTGCTTGTGGCTGATGAGACGGGTGCGCCCGCCGTAGCCGGCATCTGCACCTCGCTGCCGTCGTCTGCAACGGGCGTCGCCCTGATCGAGGCGGCCTCGGCCGAGGATGTCCTGCCGTTCGACGCGCCCGCGGGCGTCGAGGTGCGGTGGCTGGTGCGGGATGCCTCGGCGAAGCCGGGTTCGCTCGCGCTCGCCGAACTCGAGAAGCTCGAGGCACCGGCATCCGACACGCACGCCTTCATCGTCGGGGAGCAGTCGCTGCCCACCGCCGCGCGCCGCCACCTGGTCGCGCAGGGTCTCGGCAAAGACCGCATCAGCTTCGTCGGCTATTGGCGGGTCGGCGCCGCGTCGCCCGCACCCAAGTCGGAACAGGCGAGACCCGCCGCGGCGACCGAGGGTGGCCACTGATGGGCCGCGCGACGACCGTGTACCTGCTCACGTGCGCCGCGATCGGCGTGGCGACGGGCCTGCTCATCATCCCCGCGACGGCGTTCTCGACGGCGACCTACGCGACGCTGCCACCTGTGTCGGCGCTCGTCGCGGGCGCGTGGGTGATCGGGTTCGTCGTCGCGATGCGACTCATCGAACGCCCCGGTGCGGCGGTACTCACCGGGCTGATCTCGGGGCTCGTCGCGACCCCGCTGTCGACCACCGGGCCCGCGATCGTGATCACGAACGTCATGTTCGCGGCGTTCATCGAGCTCCCGTTCCTCGTGACGCTGTACCGCCGCTGGTCGCGGGGGCTGTACTACGCGGGCGCGTCGCTGCTCGCCGCGTTCTACGCGGTGTGGACGGTCACCGCCGCCAACATGCAGGCCTTCCCCGTGTGGGTGGTCGTGCTCTATGTCGTGGCGCTGTTCGCCTCGGAGCTCGGCGCCGTCGCCCTCGGCCTCGTGATCGCCGACCGGCTGCGCGCCGCGGGCGTCGCCCGCCTCGCCCGTCGCCGCGGAAACGCGGCTCGTGGGCTCGGCCGCGGGGCCGGTCCCGCCGGTCAGCACTGACCTTCCGGGGCCCGGCGCCGGGTCGGGCCCGTTCTACCGGCCGCCGGCGCCCGCGGCCCGGACGCCGACCTCCCACCGCCTGAGCACAGCCGTGCCGGAGCAGTGCCGTGGCGAAAGCAGGGCGGATCGGCCCGCGAGCGGCTTCTGCGCCCCGAACCGGCCGGTTCGCCCTGCTTTCGGCACCACGCCGACAGCCGTCCACCGGAAACGACGGATGCCGGGGCTCGCGGCCCCGGCATCCGTTCTGCGCCTGCGACGAGCGCGCCTCACATGAGGGTCAGCGCTTGCCGACGATCTGGCGGGCGACGAGGTCGCGCATGATCTCGTTCGTACCGCCGTAGATGCGGTGCACGCGCGCGTCGAGGTAGGCGCGGGCGATCGGGTACTCGGTGATGTAGCCGTAGCCGCCGTGCAGCTGCACGCCCACGTCGAGCAGCTCGGCCTCGCGGTCGGTCGCCCAGAACTTGACCTTGGCGGCCTCTTCGGCGGTGAGCTTCTTCTCGGCGTAGAGCTCCATCGCGCGGTCGATGTAGGCCCACATCACGTCGACGGTCGTCGCCATGTCGGCGAGGCGGAAGCGGGTGTTCTGGAAGTCGGCGATGCGCTCGCCGAAGGCCTCGCGGCTGATGACGTAGTCGCGCGTCCAGTCGAATGCGGCCTCACCGGCCGCCGCTGCGGCGACACCGATCGACAGGCGCTCGAGGGGCAGGTTCATCATGAGCTGGATGAAGCCGAGGCCTTCTTTGCCGCCGATGAGGTTCTCTTCGGGAACGAAGACGTCGGTGAATGAGAGCTCGGCGGTGTCCCACCCGTGAAAGCCCATCTTCTCGAGCTTCTTGCCGTGCTCGAAGCCCTCCATGCCGTCTTCGAGGATCAGCAGGCTGAAGGCATCCGGCCGGTTGCCCTCACCGGTCTTGACGAAGGTGACGACGATGTCGGCCGTCTTGCCCGACGAGATGAACGTCTTCGCGCCGTTGACGAGGTAGCCGCCGTCGACCTTCTTGGCGGTCGTCTTGATGCCGCGGAGGTCAGACCCCGCGCCGGGCTCGGTCATCGCGAGGGCGCCGAGGATCTCGCCGGTCGCCATGCCCGGCAGCCACTTCTCTTTCTGCTCCTGCGTGCCCATGTGCACGATGTAGGGAACGGCGAGGTCGTCCTGAATGCCGAAGGCGCCGGCGAGCGAGCCCTGGCCGGCCTTGATGACCTCTTCGAGCACGATCGCGCGGAAGCGGTAGTCCTGCAGCATTCCGGCGCCGCCGAACTCTTCGGGAACGCTCAGGCCGATGATGCCCGCCTCGCCCGCGGCGAGCATGGTGGCGCGGTCGATCTCGCCGTCGGCCTCCCACTGCTTGCGCTTCTCTTCGGTGGCGTAGCGCTTCACGAACTCTTTGACGACGTCGCGGAACGCCTCGTGGTCCTCGTCGTAGATCTCGCGCTCCATGCTGCGCCTGCCTTCCGTGTCTCGTCGTCGAGTGTGTGACGTGGGTGGGATGCAATCCCAGCGTCTATGGTACTGGGTTTCACCCCGCGCGCACAGCGGACGAGAGCGATGGATGCCGCAGATTCGCTCAGTACGTCGGCGCCGCCGGCAGCCCGAAGAAGTCCTCGAGGGTGTGGAACCCGCCGTCGTGGTACACCTGCGCCAGTTCGGGGCCGATGTAGCGCAGGTGCCACGCCTCCCACTCGTAGCCGGTGATCGGGGTGTAGCCGTCTTCGTAGCGCACGATGAACCCGAACCGCCAGGCGTTGGCGGCGACCCAGGCGCTCTGCGGGGTGCCGCCGAACGATTCGATCGCGGCGCAGCCGCTGTTGCACGCGGTGATGTCGGTGGCGAGCCCGGTCTGATGCTCACTGAAACCCGGGCGGGCGCTCTGCAGGTCGGCCTGCTCGCGCCCCATCGAGCCGACGTAGCCGTTGTAGGTGCGCGTCTGCACGTCGTACGAGCGGTAGGCGCTGTTGAGCCCGATCGAGCCGGCGCCCTCGGCCGCTGCCGCCGCGACGAGCGCGGTGAGAGCGTCGGATGCCGCGGGCTGCAGCCGCCCGTCGACCGTGTGCGGCATGTTCGCGGGAGCGGTGACCTCGGCGGGCTCGAAGTCGACCGGCACGAGGGGCCGCTTCTTGTCGACGACCACCCACACTCGCCGCGAGTCGCTGAGGTCGACGCACGGCGCCGTGCCGCCGGCGACCGCGGCGCGGAACGCCGCCGCACCGCCGAACGCCGCAAGCACGTCGGCGTCGGAGCCGCCCGACAGCGCGGCCGTGACCGCCG
>NZ_JAAGRY010000101.1 GCF_015707995.1 Microbacterium paulum | reverse complement strand
GACCGCGCCGACCGCGGCGACTCCGGCATCCCCGGAGCCCGAGCCCGAGCCCGCCGCGGCGCCCGCGCCGACGCCGCCGGAGGGCCCGATCTCGATCGCGCAGGTGCGCGACGCGTGGCCCGAGGTGCTGCAGCAGCTCGAGCCCGTCAGCCGTTCATCGTGGATGCTCGCCACGGCGGCGACCCCGGTCGCGTTCGCCGACGACGTGCTCACGCTCGTCTTCCAGAGCCAGGCCGACGTGGCGGCGTTCAAGAAGCTCGCCGGCGGCAAAGGCCCGAGCGAAGACCTGCGCGGTGCGATCCTCGCGGTGCTCGGGGTGCGCGTGAAGTACGTCGCCCGCCACGAGGCCGCCCCCGGGACGGGTCCCGGGGGAGCACCGAGCGAGTCGCCCTCGCCGAGACCGTCCGGCACGTCGAATATTGCGGATGCCCCGCACAGCGCTCCGGCGCAGGGCGCCCCTGACCGCGCCGGAGCGTCTCCGGCGGGGGGTGCGGCGCCGCGCGGCGGCGAGCCCGTGGCATCCACCCGTCCGGCCTCCGCCCGATCGTCTGCAGCACCCTCGGCCGTGGCCCCCGTAACGGAGTGGGCCGTCGCGGCGATCCCGTCCGAAGACGCATCCGCGCCGCCCGCACCGCAGTTCGCCGTCGACGACGAGCCCGAAGACGCGGCCGTCGCGCCGGTGCGCACCCTGACCCTCGAGCGCGACGGCGAGGTCATGCCCTACGCCGACATCCCGCCCGACGACGAAGACGACGTGCCGCCGCCGCCCGACGACGATGCGCCCGTGCCGCCGCGGCTACCGGTCGCGGGGCACCAGGCCCCCGCCGCGAACCGCCCGGTCGCCACCCCGACGCAGAGTGCGGCCTCGGCGCCGAACGCCCGCCGGAACTCCATCGAGCGGGTCGGCGAGTCGGTCGTGCGCCAGGTGCTCGGCGCGACGTTCGTCAGAGAAGAGCCGCACACACCGGCCACGAGGTTCAACTAACGCATGTACGACGGCATCGTCCAAGATCTCATCGACGAGTTCGGGCGGCTTCCGGGCATCGGCCCGAAGTCGGCCCAGCGCATCGCATTCCACATCCTGCAGACGCCCACGTTCGACGTCGCGCGGCTCTCGCAGCTGCTCGGCGAACTGCGCGAGCGCGTGCGCTTCTGCGAGGTGTGCGGAAACGTCAGCGAACAGGAGCGCTGCGCGATCTGCCGCGACCCGCGCCGTGACGGCACGCTGATCTGCGTCGTCGAAGACGCGAAGGATGTCTCGGCCATCGAGCGCACGCGCGAGTTCCGCGGTCTCTACCACGTGCTCGGTGGTGCGATCAGTCCCATCGCTGGCATCGGCCCTGACGATCTGCGCATCACCCAGCTCATGCAGCGCCTCGCCGACGGCACCGTGCAAGAAGTGATCCTCGCCACCAACCCCAACCTCGAGGGCGAGGCGACCGCCACCTACCTCAGCCGGCTGCTGCACACCCTCGAGATCCGCGTCACGCGTCTCGCGTCGGGGCTGCCCGTCGGCGGCGACCTCGAATACGCCGACGAGGTCACGCTCGGGCGCGCGTTCGAGGGGCGACGGAGCGTCTGATGACCGGCGGCGTCCCGGCGCGCGCGTGGGGCCTGTACGCGCTGATGGCGGTGCTGTGGGGCATCCCGTACCTGTTCATCAAAGAGGCCGTCGACTCGTTCTCGCCCGCCGCGATCGTGGCCGGGCGCACCCTGCTCGGCGCCGCCGTGCTGCTGCCGATCGCCCTGCACCGCCGCGCCCTGCGGCCCGCGCTGAAGCTCTGGCCGTGGGTGCTCGCCTTCGGCGCGATCGAGATGGCCGGCCCGTTCTTCCTGCTCAGCCACGCCGAGCAGACGCTGCCGTCGGGGCTCACCGGTTTGCTCGTGGCCACGGTGCCCCTCTTCGCCGCGGGCATCGCGCTCGCGCGCGGCGACCGCACCATGCTCTCGCCCGCGCGTGCGCTCGGGCTCGCCGTCGGGTTCGCCGGGGTGGTCGTGATCGTCGCGGGTCCCGGGCTCTCGGTCGCCGACCCGGCGACGGCGCTGGCCGCCGTCGGCGAAGTGCTGCTCGTGGCGCTCCTCTACGCGACCGCGCCGTTCATCGTCGCGACCAAGCTCGCCCACGTGCCCTCGCTCGGCACGATCACGCTGTCGCTGCTGGCCGTCGGCGTCGCGTACCTGCCGTTCGCGCTGCTCACCCAGCACGAGGTGCCGACCATCCGCAGCGGCGTCTCGCTCGCCGCCCTCGGCATCTTCTGCACGGCGCTCGCGTTCCTCGGGTTCTTCGCCCTCATCGGCGAGGTGGGGCCGGCGCGCGCGCCGCTGTTCACCTACGTGAACCCGATCGTGGCGATCCTCCTCGGCGTGCTGGTGCTCGGCGAGTCGTTGTCGCTGGGGCTGCTGGTGGGGTTCCCGCTCGTCATCGTCGGCTGCTGGTTGGCGGCGACGGGTGGGCGGTTGCGCCCGCGCGCCGGGGCGCGCGGCGACGACCTTCCGGCGCTGCCCGAGCCGGTGGCGACGGACTAGCGAGCGAAGACCGCTCCCTCACCGGCGCAGTCGCGCGCGCGACCGGGTGACGCCGCGCAGGGTCGCCGTGAGCGGCTGACCGAGGTAGATGCCGAGGGATGCCCCGACGGCGAGCGACACGCCGACGGTCGCGGCGGCGGCGAGGGTCACGGCGCCGGCAAGCAGCAGCGTCGGGTCATCGCCCGACTCGACGATCGTCAGCAGACCGCGGAACACGGCGGCGCCGGGCACCATCGGCAGGATCGCCGCGATCGTGATCGCGACCGACGGCACGTGCAAACGGAAGGCGATGACGATGCCGAGCACACTGCCGAGGAACGCGCCCGCACCGCTCGCGGCGGCGGTGTCGAAGCCGAGCGCGCTCGCCGCGACGAAACCTGCCCACGCGACGAAGCTGAGCGCCGCGCTGATGACGACGATGCGCAGCCCCGCGCCGTTGTACACGGCGACCGCGACGGCGATGATCGCGGCGCCGAGAAACTGCAGTCCGAGCGGCCCGAGGGGAAGGGCCTGGCTCGGCGGCGCCATCGCGAAGCCGAGCAGGCGGGCGAGTTCGAGGCCGAGCAGGATGCCGAGGACGACGCCCACCGTCTGAGTGACGAGTTCGAGCAGGCGCCCGAGCGCGGTGAGGGCGAACCCGTCGATCGCGTCTTGCGCGGCGCCGACCACGGTGAGCCCTGCGAGCATGAGCACGATGCCCGACGCGACGATCACCGACGGGCGAATGGATGCCGCCTGATCCCACCCGGCGCGCGCGAGCAGGGGTGTCAGCGCCGCGACGAGGGTGAGCACGAAGCCGCCCGCGATCTGGCTGAAGAAGAACGGCACGCTCGCCCGGGCGAGCAGGTACTGGGTGAGCGCGGCGAGGGCCGCGGCGACGAACGCGAGCGCCATGTTCAGCGGGTTCACGCCGAACATCACCGCGACCCCGACCGCCAGCAGCGCCTGCGCCGCGATGACGACCACCGGGCGGTAGCGGAACGGGGTGCGCCGGATCGTGCGGCAGCGCTCTTCGGCCTCGACCAGCGGCAGGCCCGCCGAGATCTCGGCCTGCAACGCCTGCAGCCGCTGCAGCTTCGCGTGGTCGGGCGCCGCGCCGCGCACGACGCGCAGCGTCGTCACGGGGGCGCCATCGGCCGCGCGGCCCGCCGCGGTGATCGAGTTGTACGTCACGTCGACGTGCAGCGGGTGCAGGCCGTAGGCGGCGGCGATGCGCACGATCGTGCGGGTCACCTCGCTCGCCGGTGCCCCCGCGACGAGCATCGTCTCGCCCGTCCGCACCGCGAGCTCGATGACGCGCGTCGCGAGCTGCTGGTCGAGCACGGGGATCGCCGTCGTGTGCGCGGCCGCGTCGCTGCCCTGCAGCAGCAGCGATCGCCGCGACGACGAGAGCCGACGACGGGAGCCGGGGTCACGGGCATCCACCGTCGCCTTCTCGTCTGCCCGCACGCTGACGATGCTAGGCGACGCCCCTGAACGGGCCTCTCAGCGAGAGCTGCGGCGGTCAGCGGAGCACTTCGACGAGCACCACCCACGACACGAACAGGGCCGCGACGATCGCCGCGATCGCCCCCGCGGCGAGCCACACGAGCCCACCCGCGTCGCCGACGAGCAGAAGGACGCCACCGACGAGGTAGAGACCCGGGGTCACGAACGTCACGGTCGCCTTGCCGGCGCGCAGGCGGTTCTCGGGGTGATGGTTCTGGAAGATGCGCACCGAGGCGTCGACCGCGAACGCGGCGGCGACGAGACTTGCGGCGATCACGACGATCCCGAACGCGGCCGTCGAGATCTCCGGGACGAGTCCCACCGCGCAGACGACGATCGCGAGCACCAGCCCCGAGATGGCCGAAGCGAGGCGCGAGGTGAGCGAGGGTGCCGCGATGATCACCTGGATGTTCACGCTCGCCGCGACGATCACGAGCCCGGCGAGGGCCGCGGCGGCGCCGAGCATCGCGACGTCGAACTCGTGCCACTGCTCCAGTGCCCCCATGTTCGGATGCTAGTGGCCGGCGGTGCCCGCTGTCGCCTGTCATATGGCCGGGCGGGCATCGCGCGATCTCTAGAATGGGGGCATCCATCCCCACGAATGACACGCCGGGAGTTCCACACGTGGCGCTGATCGTCCAGAAGTACGGCGGCTCGTCCGTCGCCGACGCCGAGAGCATCAAACGCGTCGCCAAGCGCATCGTCGACACGCGCCGTGCCGGGCACGACGTCGTCGTGGCGGTGAGCGCCATGGGCGACACGACCGACGAGCTGCTCGACCTCGCCCACCAGGTCGCGCCTATCTCGGCGCCGCGCGAGCTCGACATGCTGCTGAGTTCGGGTGAGCGCATCTCGATGGCGCTGCTCGCGATGGCGATCCACTCGATGGGTTTCGAGGCGCGCTCGTTCACCGGCAGCCAGGCGGGCATGATCACGGATGCCACGCACGGCGCCGCCCGCATCGTCGACGTCACCCCGGTGCGTCTGCGCGAAGCGCTCGACGAGGGCGCGATTGTGATCGTCGCCGGCTTCCAGGGGTTCAACCGCGACACCCGCGACGTCACGACGCTCGGCCGCGGTGGCTCCGACACGACGGCCGTCGCGCTCGCCGCCGCGCTCGACGCCGACGTGTGCGAGATCTACAGCGACGTCGACGGCATCTACACCGCCGACCCCCGCGTCGTGCCGAAGGCCCGCAAGCTCGACGTGGTGTCGGCCGAAGAGATGCTCGAGCTCGCCGCGAACGGTGCCAAGGTGCTCTACATCCGCGCCGTCGAGTATGCACGCCGGCACGGCGTGATGATCAACGCCCGCTCCACCTTCAGTTCCAGCCAGGGCACGTTCGTGCTCGGCGCCGGAATGTCCATCCCCGCCGCCGTGGCGGCCACGCTAGAGGAGTCCGCCATGGAAGAGCCCATCGTCGCCGGCGTCGCAACCGACCTCGGTCAGGCGAAGGTCACGGTCGTCGGAGTGCCCGACGTGCCCGGCAAGGCCGCCGAGATCTTCACCGTCGTCGCCAAGAGCGGCGCCAACGTCGACATGATCGTGCAGAACGTGTCGGCCGCCGCCACGGGACGCACCGACATCTCGTTCACCGTGCCCAAGCCGGATGCCTCGCTGGCCTTGCGCGCCCTCGCCGCCGAGCAGTCCGGGATCGGGTTCGAGAACCTCATCCACGACGATCAGATCGGCAAGCTCTCGGTCGT
Organism: Microbacterium paulum; assembly: GCF_015707995.1. Classification (GTDB taxonomy): domain Bacteria; phylum Actinomycetota; class Actinomycetes; order Actinomycetales; family Microbacteriaceae; genus Microbacterium; species Microbacterium paulum. Next base: position 275 of record NZ_JAAGRY010000101.1, on the reverse strand, counting down.
CGGCGCCGGCATGCGCACCCACTCGGGCGTCTCGGCGACCCTCTTCGAGGCGCTGTCGACGACGGGCGTGAACATCGAGATGATCTCGACCTCCGAGATCCGCATCTCGGTGGTCGTGCGCGGTGACGACCTCGCCGAGGCCGCCCGCGTCGTGCACACCGCGTTCGGGCTCGACGGCGACGTCGAGGCCGTCGTGCACGCCGGCACCGGCCGCTGACGCGGCGGCCTGCGCCCGCGGGCGCCCCGCCGAGCGCAGGCGACCTGCCCAGCGCAGG
>NZ_JAAGRY010000100.1 GCF_015707995.1 Microbacterium paulum | reverse complement strand
ATGCCGGCGTGCGCGTCGGACGTGACCAGGGCAACCCCGAGCGGGTCGGCGTCGGTGGCGACCTTCAGGCCGCGGTCGCGGAGGCTGCGGAGGAACTCGGTCCAGAAGTCGTATCCACGGGCGGCGACCGACCGTCCGCTCCGCCGTGTGCGAAGGACGTCCGCTTGCGGGACATCGTCGCAGACGGTAGGACGCTGGGCTGATTCCGGGGTCACGAGGCGGTAACGACATGGCAGGAAAGCTACGACCGGGCGGAGACATCGCGATCGGGGCTTGATCCGCTGCTGCGAAGACAGCAGCTCGGACTCACCCGAGGTGGATCATCCCGATCTCGGCAGCGCGGATGAGGATCTGTGTACGATCTCGAACACTCCACTTGCGCGCGACGCTCCCTAGGTGCGACTTCACGGTCGCCTCGGAGATGTTGATCGCGCGGGCGATCTCTGCGTTCGACATCCCCCGGGCAAGATATGCGACAGCTTCGGCCTCACGGGGCGTCAGAACTTCAGGACCCAACGCCTCCGGTTGTGGACGTGAAGACCGGCGAAGCGACGAGACGAGGAGGCTCGCAACACGAGGCTCGAGTACGGTGGTGCCGGTCACAACCCCTCTGATCGCCTGCAAGAGTTCCGCGCGCGTAGCGCCTTTCAGCAGGTACCCGGACGCGCCCGCCCGCAATGGCGGCACGATAGCGTCCAAAGCGGCGAAAGCCGTCATGACAAGAACCCTCGCCGACGGCCAGCGTCGGGTGATCTCGGCAGTGGCTTGGACGCCGTTCACACCTGGCATCTGCAGGTCCATCAGCACCACATCGACCGCATCGAGCTGCATCGCACAGATCGCGGCGCCCCCGTCCTCGGCCTCCCCGATGACGGTGAAGGAAGGCGGATGATGGATGAGCGTTCGCAGCCCGATGCGCATCACCGGGTCGTCATCGACGATGAGAACCCGGACACCCGTCATAGCTGGATTTTACGAGAGTCCGGGTACACGGCGTTCCTACCTAGACGAAAGTAGGAGTCTCGTTTCCCCGTACGGCCCTTGAGTGAAAGCGTCATGTCGTCGGAATCGAGAAACGTCGTGAAGAGAAAGACGACGTGAAGAGGGGAATCGATACATGCTCGGATTCATTCTGCTACGGGTCGCCCACACGGTGCAGGTCCTCGATCCCTGGTGGTGCCAGATCGTGCGCACGTGCGGGTAAGTGGAAGGTGGCCGGGCCGCCGGCCCGGCCACACACCAAGTTGACAGATCAATCCGTCGTCGGGTCTGCTGGAGCGATGTCACTCAAGGCAGCGCGCAGGCGGAGGCACCAACGTCCGCCCACGTCGTGGCGGACGCAGACCCCGCTGTCCGCACCGGAGTGGTGGGTTGTTTTCGCGCTGGCTGGCATTGGGGTGATCGCCGGCCCGATCTTGGACCTGACACAGCCGGCCCCCGACTCGCTCTCGGCCGTGATCGATGCCGTGTTCTGCGTCGCTTTCGTTGTCGCGGCCCGATGGCCCTGGGCGGGTCTGCTGGTGTACGCGGTCGCGCTGGCGGTGTCTTTCCCGTACCACGAGCAAGCGGTCGTCCTGTCAGCGATCGCGCTCTCCGCGTGCGTCATCGTTCGCGTGGGCAGCATCCGTACCATCGCCGGGCTCGTCGCGCTCATCGCGGGAGGTGTGGCAACCGTCGCGGCCACCGCGCAGTCGACATACGGCCTGAATGTTCTCGTCGGGGTCCCGTTCGTCGCGTTGATCAGCAGCGTCATCGGCGCGAGCCTCCGAATCGCTCTCGGACGGGCGCGGACGCTGACCGCAGAACTGCAGCGCCGGATCCAGACGGAACAGGAGATTCGCGCCGAGGAACGACAGCTCATCAGCGACGAGCTCCATGATGACATCGCGCACGATCTCACCGTGATCTCGACCTACATCAGCGTGCTCGAACAGGACCAGGAGGAGGGAATCGACCCGGCGACCCGAGCCCTTGCGATGTCCGTGCTCGGCGACACCACCCGCAAAGTCCTCGACGACATCCGCCTCATCATGCAGCAGGGAACCGCGATCGACGAGCAGCCCATGCGTGCTCTGACGGCCGCTTTCGACGACGCCCGTCGCGAACTGGCGACCGCGAACCTCCGTGTCGAGGTCGAAGGCGATCCGGGGGACGAACGGGTGGGTCGCTTGGTGTCGGCCACCCTCTCACGGACCCTCCGGGAGGCCGTGACCAACGTCCTCAAACACCATGGGCAGAGCCCGATCCGCATCGGTCTGTCCGTCGTCGACGACATCGTCTGCTTCGACGTAACCAATACCCTTCCGGACGTGCAGACGCCGACCGAGCCGGGTTTCGGCACCATCCGGATCTCCGAGCGCATCACGCGCCTCGGGGGCAGTTGCGTCATCGGGCCGGACGGCGATTCCTGGGTAGTCTCGATACGGATCCCCCGCCACAGCCAGCTGTGAGCACGCCAGCGCTCAGGGCGCCAGCAGCAGGCTGGCTCCAGGCGCTCTCCAGGAAACGAGTGGGCGCTCCGCGGCTACTGGGCCGTTCTCGCTGAAGGCAGGGTGAAGACGCGGTCGCATCGCGCCGCCACCCGGTGATCGTGCGTCACCACGACGAGCGACTTGCCATACTCTTTCTGCAGGGCAAGCATCTCCGTCACCGCGACATCGGCCAAGGCGTCGTCGAGAGCGCCGGTGGGCTCATCGGCGAGGATCAGCTCTCCCGGCTTGAGCAGGCATCGCGCGAGCGCGGCGCGCTGCCTCTCACCCCCGGAAAGGGTCATGACCTTGTCGTACACCACGTCGTCCAACCCGAGTCGTGCGAGCAGCTCGATGATCTGCTTCTTCTTCGCCGGCTTGCTCCGTTTCACGCTGTGCATCCCGATCAGGACGTTCTGCAGCGCGGTCGCAGAGTTGATGAGCGCAAACGACTGGAAGAGGTAGTTGATCCGGTCCCGACGCAACGCGCTGGCCGCATGGCTGTTGATGCGCGGCAGCCGCTTCCCTCCGACAAGGATGGCGCCCGAGGTTGGGCTCTCCAGCAGCCCGACGATGTTCAGCAGCGTCGACTTCCCCGAGCCGGAAGGTCCCACGATCGCCACGGATTCTCCCTGTGACACCTCCAGGTTCACCTGATCGAGGATGGTGCGGGAACCGTACGCTTTGGTGAGGTTCTCGACAGTGAGCAGAGCAGTCAAGACGACTCCTATTCTTTGAGCGCGGAGCTCAGTTGCAGGCGCGAGTACCGCCGGATGAGGAACGTGACGAGCGCGAGCTGGATCGCGAGCAGGATGATGCTGCCCAGGATCGCGCTCTTGGATTGCAGCAGGCTCGCCACGACCACGGCGACCGTACCTGTCACGGTGATCACGACGAGTGCCGGCGCGAAGAGCCGGATCAGCGGGTAGCCGAGCATGCGTTTCACCACGAGTGACTCTCGGTAGGTGTTCGAGAAGAGCCGCAGAAGGGCAACGAGCGCCACAGCTACGAGGAGGAACAGGAAGACGATCACGCCACCGAACAGTTGCAGAGTGCCTTGGATGGTCTTGGTGAGGCCCGCGGTGAACTCGCTGACCGGAAGGAATTCGACCTTGTTGTCGTCGAGATGGTACGTGGCGAGATACTGATTGCTGGTGTACTCGTGCGCCGCTGCCGTGCTCAGCTTGATGTAGCTGTTCTCCAGTCCCACCGCATACAGGCTCTCGCTTTCAAAGGGGATCATGTTCGCGGGGGTGCTGATGAGGATCACCGGATCGGCGACGGTCTGCGGCTGGGACGGTTCCGTCGTCCATGAGAACAGCGGAGTCTTCGGGGCGTAGTCCTCGAACACGACCGTCTCATGGTCGAAGTACGTGGTGCGGATCGACGGCGCGTATTTCGGGTGGCTGTCTTCTGTCAGCCATCCCTGCATCGAGGTCTTCGCCGTGCCTGTCCAGGTATCGGGCAGGAGGAAGACCCGTTCGCCCCGCTCGGCACGGGCCAGAGCTTCTGGGCTGATGTGGAATCCTTGTGCGGCGAGGGAGCTGGGCGAGGCGGCGATGTACCAGAACGGCTGCTCTGGCACGGACTTGTACACCCCGGACCACTGGTCCAGTGTCTGCTGGCCGTAGTACGCGGTGTGGGTGAGGCTGACGCCGGGCTTGTCCGCGATCGAGCTGTACCAGTCGTAGAAGTCCTTCGCCAGCTGGGTGGACTGCCCGCCGATGCTGGCGTCGTCGTTTCCGGGGCTCAGCTGATAGAGGATCTGCTGGTTCTCCACGGCCGACCAGGTGCGGCTGACGTCCGCGAGCTTGCCGGCCTCCTTGATGGGACCATCGATGTAGACGAGCATGAACGCGAACCCGGCGATTGCAGCTACGTAGAGACCGCCGAGTGTCCACAGTAGAACCCTCTTTGAATAGCGTCCGAGGATCGCGTTGACCGGCTTGGTCGAGGTGATCACGAAGACCGCGACGGCGACACATGCCAGCACGGGTACTGCCCCCGCGACGGCGCAACTCCATGCCGCCGCCAAGAGGGTCGCGTTGAGCTGATAGCCCTGCGCCAGCCCAACGGTGAGAAGCATCGACAGTACTGCCGCCCCCACCGCGGTCAGAAGCACGGGTCGGAACATCCTGATCGCGAAACCCCATGTGGACCGTCCGAGCAGCAGGTGCACGCCAAGGACGGGAAACGAGCGCAGAGCCTCAACCACGAGAACGAGGAGAAGCAGTATCACCGCTGCGATCACGCAGCCGAGCAAGATCACGGGGAGCAGTCCACTGTCGGTGGCCTGCCCATGCAGCGGGGCAAGCATGCTCTGCGCCGACTGGCCTGTGACAGCGGCGAGCGAGGTCAGTAACTCGTTCGCCTGGGCAGCGTCTGCGCCGACGACACGATACGTGCCGTTGATCGTTCCCGAGGTGTCGATCAGGTGCGACAGATGCACGACGGAAAGCCGAGGGGCGAACGCGAGCTCGGGGATCGTGGCGATCGCGTCCCTCGCGTTCGCATCCAAGCCCACGGACTTCGAGGGATCGCTCGTGAGGAGCTTCGAGATCGTCATGGCGTCGAACAATGGGGTGCCGAGGAATCGCAGATCCAGCGCGGCGGGCGGCGTGCGAGGGTTCGCAAGCACTCCGACCCGTAGAGCGCTCAGGCCTCCATCGACCTTGGACGTCTGATGGTCGACTCGGACGACCGCCCGTCCATCTGCATCGGCGAATCGGCCGAGTGCGGACAGGACGCCGGCTGAATGGTCTTCGGAAACGCCGTACAGGTAGATCGCCGTCGAGTTTGCCGGAAATCGGTCGACTTCCTGCTGCAGCCCGACACCCTGGTTCAACACGAACAACACGCTCGCCGTCGCCCCGATCAGGACGACCAAGACCGAACTAACGAGTCTTGACCAGAAGGACATGAGCATCACCGTGGCTCCTTCTCTGAGGGTGACAGAATGCCACCCCGATGTTCGTCAGCCGCGCGCGTTCCAGTAGGCGGTGGCCTGACCCGTCCCGACGAACTCGATGGCGTGGGCAGCCGTACCCGGCTTCTCCCATCCAGAGAACGTCGTGTTTGCGGTGGTGCTGTGGTCGTAGACGCCCGACTGGACGGTCGACTCGCTGTAGACCCCCCAGCTGCGCCCGTGGTCGAAGCTGAGCGCGGAGCCTTTGTAGTACACCGTCTCGGCCTGTGCGACGGCGGCCGTTCCCCCCACGAGGGCGCCGGCCAGCAGTACGGCCGAGATGCCCTTCTTGATGATTGCGTTCATTTCACTACTTCCTTTCATGTTGTCCACGGTGACGCTCATGCGCAGGTCAGAATTCCAATGCTGAGCAGAGCCGGTCAACGCCGACTGCGACCTTTGGTGGAGGGCGGCCCCATCAGCCCCAGTGTCAGCGTCCGCCTCGTATCGAACAGCTCCCGGCTGAGTGTGTTCTGCTGCCAGATCACTGCCAGGACGCGCAGCAGCAACAGCTGCAGAACGGTCAAGTCCCGTGGCGTGGTGTCATTCCGTTGTTCCCTGTGGGTGGGTGGTGGTCAGGCGGTGAGGTAGAGCTCGGGGCGGGCGGGTTCTGTGTGTTCGTGCAGGGTGT
>NZ_JAAGRY010000099.1 GCF_015707995.1 Microbacterium paulum | reverse complement strand
CGCGGTCGCCGTGCGCGCCGCGGTGCCCCGCCTCACCGAGGCGCACCTCGACGAGATGCGCGCGGCGAACGACGCGTTCGCCGCGGCGCAACGCGCGGGCGATCTGCAGGGTGCGCTCGAGGCCGACGACCGGTTCCACCGGGTCGCGGTCGCCGCGGCGGGCAACACCGCCGTCGCCGACGTGCTCGCGCAGTACGAGCCGGTGCTCCGCCGCGCCGAGCGGCTGCGCTTCGCCTCGCACGAGGGCGCCGCCTCGGCAGAGCGCCACGCGCGCCTCATCGCACTGTGCGCCGCGGGCGACGCCGAGGGCGCCGCGCGCCTCGCCGCCGAGACCTGGCAGACCCTGGCACCCGAGTCCGAACCCGCACCCGCACCCGCACCCGAGCCCGACACCGCACCCCGCCCCTGAGACCGAGGACCCCGTATGAAGCTGCACGAGTTCCCCCGCCACCCGCTCACGTTCGGGCCGAGCCCGCTGCAGCCGCTGAAGCGCCTCACGCAGCACCTCGGCGGCGCCGAGGTGTGGGCCAAGCGCGAAGACGTCGCGAGCGGCCTCGCGTTCGGCGGCAACAAGGTGCGCAAGCTCGAGTACATCGTCCCCGACGTGCTCGCCTCGGGCGCCGACACGCTCGTCTCGATCGGCGGGTACCAGTCGAACCACACGCGCCAGGTCGCCGCCGTCGCCGCGCACCTGGGGCTCAAGGCCCGCCTCGTGCAGGAGAAGTGGGTGCCGTGGGACGACCCGGCGAACACGCAGGTGGGCAACATCCTGCTCTCGCGCATGATGGGCGCCGATTCGAGACTCGACGACGCGGGGTTCGACATCGGCATCCGCGATTCATGGAAGCAGGCCCTCGCCGACGTCGAGGCGTCGGGCGGCACGCCGTACGCCATCCCGGCGGGCGCCAGCGAGCATCGGCTCGGCGGGCTCGGGTTCGCCAACTGGGCGTTCGAGGTGGCCGAGCAAGAGAAGCAGTTCGGTGTGTTCTTCGACACGATCGTCGTCTGCACCGTCACCGGTTCGACCCACGCGGGCATGATCGCGGGGTTCGCGGCGCTCGAAGAGCTCACCGGCGTGCGGCGCCGGGTCATCGGCATCGACGCGTCGGCCACGATCGCGAAGACGCGCGACCAGGTCGCCCGCATCGCGCGGCACACGGCCGAGCTCATCGAACTCGGTCGCGACCTGCGCGACGACGAGATCCAGGTGCTCGAGGGGTGGGCCGGTGACCTCTACGGCATTCCGGTGGCGTCGACGATGGATGCCATGGCCACCGGAGCCCGTCTCGAGGCGATGATCACCGACCCGGTCTAGGAGGGAAAGTCGCTCGCTGGCCTCATCGACCTCGTGTCATCGGGCGACATCCCGAAGGACTCGACCGTGCTCTACGCGCACCTGGGCGGCCAGCCCGCGATCGACGCCTACCACTCCCTGTGGGACCCGGCAGGCTGACGCAGGGCCGTCAGGCGGTGATGACCTGCGCCGTGCCGATCTGGGCATCGGGGCCCATCTCGTCGGCGATGCGGCGCGCCTCTTCGATGAGGGTCGCGACGATCTCCGACTCGGGCACGGTCTTGATGACCTCGCCCTTGACGAAGATCTGACCCTTGCCGTTGCCCGAGGCCACACCGAGGTCGGCCTCGCGGGCCTCGCCGGGGCCGTTGACGACGCAGCCCATGACGGCGACGCGCAACGGCACCGTGACGTCTTTGAGGCCCTCGGTGACGTTCTCGGCCAGCGAGTACACGTCGACCTGGGCGCGCCCGCACGAGGGGCACGAGACGATCTCGAGCTTGCGTTCGCGCAGGTTCAGCGACTGCAGGATCTGGTGGCCGACCTTGACCTCTTCGGCGGGCGGGGCCGAAAGCGACACGCGGATCGTGTCACCGATGCCCTCTCCGAGCAGAATGCCGAAGGCCGTCGCGCTCTTGATCGTGCCCTGGAAGGCCGGGCCCGCCTCGGTGACCCCGAGGTGCAGGGGCCAGTCGCCGCGCTCGGCGAGCAGGCGGTAGGCCTTCACCATCACGATCGGGTCGTTGTGCTTGACCGAGATCTTGAAGTCATGGAAGTCGTGCTCTTCGAAGAGGGATGCCTCCCAGACGGCGCTCTCGCAGAGCGCCTCCGGCGTCGCCTTGCCGTACTTCTCGAGCAGGCGCCGGTCGAGCGATCCCGCGTTCACGCCGATGCGGAGCGACACACCGGCATCCTTCGCTGCCTTCGCGATCGCGCCGACCTGGTCGTCGAACTTGCGGATGTTCCCCGGGTTCACGCGCACCGCGGCGCAGCCTGCGTCGATCGCCTGGAACACGTACTTCGGCTGGAAGTGGATGTCGGCGATCACCGGGATCTGGCTCTTCTTGGCGATGATGTGCAGCACATCGGCGTCGTCTTGGCTGGGCACCGCCACGCGCACGATCTCGCACCCCGACGCGGTCAGTTCGGCGATCTGCTGCAGCGTCGCGTTGATGTTCGTCGTCGGCGTCGTGCACATCGACTGCACGCTGATGGGGGCATCGCCGCCCACGAGCACCTTGCCGACCTTGATCTGACGGCTCTTGCGACGCGGGGCGAGGACGTCCGGCACACGCGGCATCCCGAGATTCACTGCTGGCACGCGCTCCAGCCTACGCCGCACCGGCCGGAGCGAGGCTGTGAGCGGCGGCGGCGCACGTTCTGCTAGGGTGACCGCATGTTCACGAGCGCCTCCTGGTGGCCCACCCGCTGACGGCGGTGTGCTCGTAACCTGTGACACAGACCGCCCTCGAGGCGGTCTTTTCGTTCCCGGACGAATGCAGCCCGCCCGACCTGAAGAAAGGCCCGGCGATGACCCCGAGCCCCTCCCTGCTGGAGGCCACGGTGCGCTCCGGCAGCCCGTTCGCCCTGATCGCGCGCGACACCGACACCGTTGAATTGCTCACCGGCGACGTGGTCGACGTCCAGCTGCTCGCCGACATCCCGCTCATGGATGCCTCGGGCACCCCGCGCGAGGTGCTCGCGCTGGTGCCGTTCCGCCAGGTCGTCGAGCGCGGGTTCGACTGCCACGACGACCAGGCGCCGCTGCGCTGCCTCGTCGTGGGCGCGCACCACGTGCTGCCACGCGACGAGGTGATCGCCGCGCTCCCCACCGCGCCCGTGTCGCTCGAGGGCGCCGGCTTCGACATTCCCGACGAGGAATACGCCGACATCGTGCGCACCGTGATCGCCGACGAGATCGGCCGCGGCGAGGGCGCGAACTTCGTGATCCGGCGCGACTTCGAGGCATCCATCGACGTCGATCCGCTGACGGCGGGGCTCACGTGGTTCCGCGCTCTGCTCGAGCACGAGCGCGGCGCCTACTGGACGTTCCTCGTCTCGACCCCCGGCCACCTCGCCGTCGGGGCGAGCCCCGAAGCGCACGTCAGCGCGCACGACGGTGTCGTCACGATGAATCCGATCTCGGGCACCTTCCGCCACCCGGCGGGCGGGGCGACCGCCGAAACGCTCACCGAGTTCCTCTCGTCGACCAAAGAGACCGAAGAGCTCTTCATGGTCGTCGACGAAGAGCTCAAGATGATGTCGGCGGTCTGCAGCGACGGTGGCCGCATCACGGGGCCGCACCTGAAGGAGATGTCGCGCCTCACGCACACCGAGTACATGCTGCGCGGGCAGAGCACGATGGACCCGCGCGACATCCTGCGCGAGACGATGTTCGCCCCGACGGTCACGGGGTCGCCGATGCAGAACGCGTGCACGGTCATCACACGGCACGAGAAAGCGCCGCGCGGCTACTATTCGGGCGTCGCGGCCCTGTTCACGCCGACCGCTGCGGGCACGCACGATCTCGACGCGCCGATCCTCATCCGCACCGCGTACCTGGTGGACGGCCGCCTGCGGGTGCCCGTCGGCGCGACCCTGGTGCGCCACTCCGACCCCGACGGCGAGGTGGGCGAGACCCACGGCAAGGCCGCCGGGGTGCTCGGCGCGATCGGCGCGATCGCCCGGGACGAGGTGGCCGAGCGTGCGGCGCTCGACGAAGACGCCCCCGCCGCGGCGCCGCGCGTGCTGGCCGATGATCCCGACATCGCGGCGCTCCTCGCCGCCCGCAACGACCGGCTCGCGCCGTTCTGGCTCAACCCGCAGGGCGGGGAGAGCCAGGGGTCATTCGCCGGCCGCACCGCGCTCGTCGTGGATGCCGAAGACCGCTTCACCACGATGCTCGCGCACCAGCTGCGCCACCTCGGCTTCGCGGTCGAGGTCACCCCGTGGAGCGCGGTGACCGATGCCGCCGTCGCCGAGGCCGACATCGTGGTCGCCGGCCCCGGGCCGGGCGATCCGCGCGACGAGGCGAGCCCCCGGATCGCGCGCATGCGGCAGGTCGTCACGGGGCGGCTCACGGCGGGTAAGCCGCTCTTGGCCGTGTGCCTCAGCCACCAGATCCTCGCCGACGCGCTCGGCATCGGGCTCGCGCCTCTCGCCTCGCCCCACCAAGGGTTGCAGAAGCAGGTCGACGTGTTCGGGAGCGAGGCATCCATCGGCTTCTACAACACATTCACGGCGCGGGTCGCTCCCGGCACGGCCGCGCTCGGCGAGACCGAGATCGCGGCCGACGCGGCATGCGGCGACGTCTACGCCCTGCGCGGCCCCGGCTACGCCTCGATCCAGGGGCACCTCGAATCGATCCTCTCGCGCGACGGTCTCGACACCCTCGACCGCCTCGTGACGCACGCGCTCGCCTGAGGCTGCGGGATCACCCGAGACGCGGGATCAGCCCCCGAGCAGCTTGACGGGGTTGAAGAGGTCGGCGGCGACGAGCACGACCGTCATCGCGATGAGCGCGACCACGACGACGAACGTGACCGGCACGAGCTTGGTCGCGTCGACGGGTGCGGGCGGCGGGCGGCGCCACAGCTTCGCCCAGGCGCGGCGCAGGCCGTCCCACAGGGCGACCACGACGTGCCCGCCGTCGAGGGGAAGCAGCGGCACCAGATTGAAGACGAACAGGGCGACGTTGAGCGAACCGAGAATCGTCAGCAGGCTCGCGACGCGGTTCAGGATCGGCGCGTCGGTCGCGGCGACCTCGCCCGCCAGGCGCCCCGCGCCGACGACCGACAGCGGACTGTTCGGGTCGCGGCTCTGTCCCGTGAAAAGGTCGACGGCGGTGTCGTACACCCGCACCGGTAGCTGCCAGATGACCCCCGCGACCTGGCCGGTCTGCGCGAGCGCGGCCTGAGGGCCGTCCCACAGGGGCTGACGCACGTATTCGACGGTCGCCGTCATGCCGACGAAGCCAACCTCGGCCGTCTGCGCGGTGCCGTCCGGCCCCGCGATCTGACGCTCGGCGAGCATCGGGGTGACCTGCAGCGTCTGCTCGGCCCCGTTTCGCCGCACGACGATGGGGAGGGTGCGGTTCGGCGCGGCCTGAATGATCGCGGATGCCTCGGCGAAGGTCTGCACGGCCGTGCCGTCGACCGAGACGATCACATCTCCCGGGCGAAGGCCCGCCGCTGCGGCGGGCGAAGCGGGGTCGTCGGCGGTGCAGGCGGTCTGGGTGGTGCCCGCCGGCAGTACGCACTCGTTGACCGAGGCGATCGTGGTCGTGGCGGTCTGCAGCCCGATGCCGCTGAACACGATGGCGAACAGCACCATCGCGAGCAGGAGGTTCATCACCGGACCGCCGAGCATGATGATGACCCGCTTGTAGACCGGCAGGTCGTAGAAGGTGTGCTTTCCGTCGTCGCCGTCGAGGGTCTGGTCGTTGACGGCGCGCGCGTCTTGCACCATGGTGGCGAAGAATCCGCCGCCGGCTTTCCCGTCGGTGGCTGCTCCGTCGGCCGCTCCGTCGGCCGCGGGCGAGGGCGGGTACATGCCCGCCATCGAGATGTAGCCCCCGAGCGGAATGGCCTTGACGCCGTATTCGGTCTCGCCGATGCGGCGCGACCACAGCGTGCGGCCGAAGCCGATCATGTACTGCCCCACGCGCACCCCGAAGCGCTTGGCGGGGATGAGGTGACCGAGTTCGTGCAGGGCGATCGACACCGCGAGCCCGACGACGAGCAGCGCGACCCCGATGACGAAAGCGATGACGGTCACAACAGGCGACGCTATCGCGCGCCGCTTTGAGTTTGCCGAGCCGCGCGGGAGCGCCCGCTCCGTTAGGCTCCTCGGTGTGAGGGGGATCGAGGCGCACGCACGGGCATCGCGCGGCGCGCGTGCCGTCCGCGGCACGGTCGCCGCCGGCACCGCGGTGCTCATCGCCGGAACCGCCCACACACTCTCGGGCGGGGGCGCTCCGCCCGCCTGGCTCATGGTCGGCATCGCGATCCTCGCCGCGCCGCTGTGCATGCTCCTGGTCGGCCGTCGGGCG
>NZ_JAAGRY010000098.1 GCF_015707995.1 Microbacterium paulum | reverse complement strand
GTCGTCGCCCGCCGCGCCGCCCGGGAACACCGCACGCACCGCGTCGCGCCACGCGGCGCCCTCGCCCTGCGCGGCGAGGCCGTGTCCCTGCGCGATGAGGCCGTGCAGCAGCGCGCCCGAGAAGTGTCGGAGTGCCGCCTCGATCTCGGGGTCGCCGCTCCGGGCGCGGGTGCGGGCGATCTCGGCGTCGAGCACTTCGTGCACGTAGCGACGCATGTCGACGACGGCGGGCGAGACCTCGTGCACGCGACGCGCGGCGGCGTGACGCTGGGCGGCGGTGTGCACGATGAGGCGAGCCTCGTTCATGGTGGCGAACTCGTCGATCGGCGCGTGCACGCGGATCGTGTCGAGGTCGAGCAGCTCGACACCCGCGAGGCCGCGCAGGCCCGGGTCGACGTTGCGCGGCATGCCGAGATCGATCACGAGCTGGGCGGCATCGCCCCCGGCGCGTGCGGCGCGGTGGCCTTCCGCGGTCAGCGCGTAGGTGTCGGTCGTGGTCGTGCAGGTGACGATGACGTCGGCTGCGGCGGCCTCGGCGGCGAAGCGCTCGGCGGAGACGACCGTGAGGTGCTCGCGCTGCGCGAACTTCCGCCGCCCCGAGGGGGAGTGCACGCGGATGTCGACGGCTCCGACGGCGCGGAGGGCGGCGAGGGATGCCGCGGCGTAGCGCCCCGTGCCGACGAGGAGCACACGCGCGTCTTGCCACGCGCCAACCCGCGAGCCGGCGAGCTCGACCGCGAGACGCACGAGCGAGCGTCCCGATTCGCCGAGCCGTGTGGAGTTCTTCACGGCGCGCGAGGTCTCGGTGGCGCGCTGGAAGAGGTGTTCGAGGGGGCCGGTGGTGGCCCCTTCGCGGCGCGCCGTCTCGAGCGCGCGGCCGACCTGCCCCGAGATCTCGTCCTCACCGAGGGCGACGGAGTCGAGTCCCGCCGCGACCGAGAAGAGATGCTGGGCGACGCCGTTGCCGTGGGCGAACTCGACCGTGTCGCGCACGTGCCGGTAGGGGAGTGCGGTGAGGCTCGCGAGGCGTTCCATCGCGGCATCCATCGCCGGCAGCGGCGACGCGCCGTGTGCCTCGTCGACGTCGAAGTAGGCCTCGAAGCGGTTGCAAGTCGCGAGGACGACCGCGCCGCGGATCGCCTCGTGGGCATCGCTGAGCTCGGATGCCGCGGCGTCGCCGATGACCGACAGGCGCTCGAGGTCTTCGAGCGGAGTGGTGCGCTGGTGGGCAGACAGACAGACGAGCACGCGAGGCAACCTCTTTCGGATCGTGAGTAGTATAACGATTAACTCCACCCTCGAATCGAAGGCTTCCGTCTTGCCCTCCACGCACCCGCTCGCTCTGCACGACACCGCCTCGTCTCGCCTCGTGCAGGCCCTGCGCGGGCACCGCCCCGAGGTGACGCCGGTCTGGTTCATGCGGCAGGCCGGCCGCTCGCTGCCCGAATACCGGGCGCTCCGCGCGACCGGCGGATCGATGCTCGACGCGTGCCTCGACCCCGCCCTCGCGAGCGAGATCACGATGCAGCCGGTGCGCCGGCACAAGGTGGATGCCGCGGTGTTCTTCAGCGACATCGTGGTGCCGCTCAAGCTCGTGGGCCTCGACGTCGAGATCGTCGCGGGCCGCGGCCCCGTGTTCGCCGAGCCCGTGCGCACGGCCGCGCAGATCGCCGACGTCGTGCGGATCGATCCTGCCCTGGTCACCGAGCGCGGCGCGGAGGTCGCCGAGGCGGTCGCCCGCACCACGGCGATGCTCGCCGAAGAATCGGCCGTGCGCGGTGAGCCGCTGCCGCTGATCGGCTTCGCGGGGGCGCCCTTCACCCTGGCCGCCTACCTCGTCGAGGGCGGACCCTCGAAAGACCACCTCGGCGCCCGCAGCCTCATCCACTCCGATCCCGCCGCGTGGAGCGACCTCACCGCATGGCTCGCCGAGGTGACGGGGCGCTTCCTCGCCCTGCAGGTGCAGGCGGGCGCGAGCGCCGGTCAGCTCTTCGACTCGTGGGCGGGCGCGATCGCCCCCGCCGACTACCGCCGCGCCGTGCTGCCCGCCTCGGCGAAGGCGCTCGAGCCCGTGCGCGCGCTCGATCTTCCCGGCGCGCCCGAGGGAGTGCCGCTCATCCACTTCGGGGTCGGCACGGGCGAGATCCTCGCCGACATGGCATCCATCGGTGTGGATGCGCTCGGCGTCGACTATCGCGTGCCCCTCGATGTGGCCGTCGACCGGCTCGGCGCGCGCGGTTCAGAGGTCACGCTGCAGGGCAACCTCGACCCGGCGCTGCTGTTCGCCCCGGCCGCTGCACGCAAGGCTGCGGTGCACGCGGCGCTCGAGGCGGGACTCGCGGCGCGCGCGCACGTCTTCAACCTCGGCCACGGTGTGCCCATGGACACCGACCCCGACGTGCTGACCGACCTCGTGAGTACGGTGCACGACTGGCGCGCACCGGGAGCAGCGTGAGCGGCACGACCACCGCGCCGCACGCGATCACCGTGCCGCACGTGGCGACGGACGCCGATGTCGTCGTCGTCGGCGGCGGCATGGGCGGCCTCACGGTCGCGCACGACCTGGTTCGCGCGGGCCTGCGCGTGATCGTGTGCGAGGCCTCGGATGCCGTCGGCGGGCTGCTGCGGCGGGGCCGGGTCGGAGGCGTCGACCTCGATCTCGGCGCCGAGTCGTTCGCGACCCGCACCGACGCCGTACCCGCCCTCGTCGCCGATGCGGGGCTCGGCCTGGAGCTCGTTTCTCCGCGGCCGGGCGGTGCGCATCTCGCCGTCGCCGCGCCGGCCGCGGCGCCGGGTGGCGCGGCGCAGATCGTGCGGGCACCCCTGCCGCGGCGGACGGTGCTCGGCATTCCGGCCGACCCGCTCGCCGCTGACGTCGTCGCGCTCATCGGCGCGGATGCCGCGGCGCGCGCGGCGGCCGAGCGAGACCTGCCCCCGCTCGACCTCGACGCCGTCGAGCCGTCGCTGTTCGACCTCGTCGCCGATCGGTCGGGCCGGGTCGTGGCCGAGCGCCTCGTCGACACACTGTGCCGCAGCGTCTATTCGCGCCCCGCGACCGACGTGACGCTCTCGGAGCTGCATCCTGCGCTGTGGGCCGCCGCCCGCGCGGAGGGTTCGCTGATCGCCGGTGCCGACACCATCGCGACCGGCGCCCGCGCCGGTGCTGCCGTCGGAGGCATCGCGGGCGGTATGTGGCGCCTGCCGGTCGCTCTGGCCGAGGCCGCGCAGGCGCACGGCGCGGATATCCGCACGGGGGTCACGGTGCACGGCATCGGCCGTGGGGTCGCCGACGCCGGTGACACGGCGATCACTGTGCTGCAGACCTCGGCCGCCGTCATCACGGCGCGCGCCGTCGTGATCGCCACCGGCCCCGCCGTCGCCGCGCGATTGCTCGGTATCGACACCGGGGCGACCCCCGACACCGAAGCGACGGACGACACCGGCGCGACGGCCCCCGCCCGGGTGCAGGTGATCGCCGCCGCGATCGATCACACCGGTCTCGACGCGTTCCCGGTCGGTTCGGGCGTCATCGTCGACCCGGCCCTGCCCACGCGCGCGAAGGCGCTCACCCACGTCACCGCCAAGTGGGCGTGGGCGCAGGCCGCGGCGCCCGCGGGGCGTCACCTCGTGCGCCTCTCGGCGCGCGGCACCGACCCGACGGGCCTTGAGACCCCGGCCGACATCGCGCGCGAGGTGTCGCAGCTCACGGGCCTCGACATCGCCCCGGCCGACGTCGTCGACATCGTGCCTCAGGAGTGGACGGATGCCGTGGCATCCGCTCGCACCGCGGCGCTCCTCGCCGCCGCGGACCGCTCACCGGTCGACCCCGCCGTGCGCCTCGCCGGCGCGAGCGTCGCCGGCACCGGCCTCGCGTCGGTCGTTCCGCACGCTCGCGCCCTCGCTGCCGCCCTCATCGCCGATCTCGCCGCGGGGCCCGTCGCCGCGGCGCCTGTCGCCACCGCCACCCGCTCCGCATCCCATCCTCAGAGGAGTCACGCATGACCGAATCCGTTCCGCTCGGCTACACGCTGTTCGCCGTGCTGGCGGGCCCCCGTCCGCGCACGGCGCCGGGCGACGCGGCGCTCGCCGAGCTCGAGAGCGTCGTCGGCGGCCTCGCCGCAGACGGGGTGACGCTGCGAGGCTTCTACGACGTCACCGGCATGCGCGCCGAGGCCGACCTGATGGTCTGGCTGCACACGACGCCGGGATCGGTCGACGACCCGGCCCAGCTGCAGCAGGCGCTGCGCGCCCTGCGACGCACGACGGCGCTCTCTGCTTTCGAGAACGTGTGGAGCGCGATGGGCGTGCATCGCGAGGCCGAGTTCAACAAGCGCCACGTGCCCGGATATCTGCGCGGCGAGCACGCGCGCGGCTGGCTGTGCCTCTACCCCTTCGTGCGCAGCTACGAGTGGTACCTGCTGCCCGAAGAGGATCGCTCGGCCATGCTCGCCCAACACGGCCGCCGCGGGGCGAAGTTCACCGAGGTCGTCGCCAACACCGTGTCGACCTTCGCCCTCAGCGACTACGAGTGGCTGCTGCCGCTCGAGGCCGACGACCCGATCCACCTCGTCGACCTCATGCGCGACCTGCGTGCGACCGACGCGCGCCGGCACGTGCGCGAAGAAGTGCCGTTCTACACCGGGCGGCGCGTCGAGATCACCGAGCTTGCGGAGGTGCTGAGCTGATGGCCGCCGAACGACTGGCATCCACGACCGAACCCGAACCGTTCCGGCCGAAGCCCCCGCGCGCGACCCACGCCGCCGTCGCAGACGGATGCCGCGTCGCGGGCGCGACCGCCGCGACCTGCGCCGGCGAGCCCTACGCCACCGAGCCGGTCGCGTACGACGCCGTGCTGCTGCTCGGCTTCGGCGGCCCCGAGGGTCAAGACGACGTGATCCCGTACCTGCGGAACGTGACGGGTGGCCGAGGCATCCCCGACGAACGCCTCGAAGAGGTCGCGCATCACTACCGCCACTTCGGCGGCATCTCGCCGATCAACGAGCACAACCGTGAGCTGAAGGCCGCCCTCGACGCCGAGATCGCCGCGCGCGGGCTCGGCCTGCCGGTCTACTGGGGCAACCGCAACTGGATGCCCTACGTCTCCGACGCGCTGCAGCAGGCCTACGACGACGGGCACCGGCGGTTCCTCTCGATCGCCACGAGCGCGTACTCGTCGTACTCGTCGTGCCGGCAGTACCGCGAAGACCTCGCCGACGCCGTCGAGGCGACCGAGCTGTCGCTCAAGGTGCAGATCGACAAGGTGCGGCCGTTCTTCGACCACCCGGGGTTCGTGGGCCCGTTCGTCGAAGGCGTGCGCGGCGCGTTCGACGATCTGCGTGCGCGGGGCTTCGATCTCGACACCGAGGTCGAAGTGCTCTTCTCGACCCACTCGATTCCGAACGCCGACGCCGACCGCTCGGGCCCGCCTGAGAACCGCCTCGGCCCCGGCGGTGCCTACGTCGCGCAGCACGCCGCCGTCGCCGAGCGCATCATGACGGAGCTCGGGTCGGATGCCCCGTGGCAGGTCGTCTTCCAGAGCCGCTCCGGCCCGCCGCAGGTGCCGTGGCTCGAGCCCGACATCAACGACGCCATGGAAGAACTGCCCGCGCTCGGACGCAAGGCCGTCGTGATCGTGCCGCTCGGGTTCGTCAGCGACCACATGGAGGTGCTGTGGGACCTCGACACCGAGGCGATGGAGACCGCCGAGCGGCTCGACCTGGTCGCGGTGCGCACGCCCACGCCCGGCACGCACCCCGCCTACGTCGCGGGTCTCGTCGACCTGATCGAGGAGCGCCTCGCGGCGACCCCGCCCGCGGAGCGCCCGCACCTCACCGACCTCGGCCCCTGGTACGACGTGTGCCGCACGGGGTGCTGCGAGAACAAGCGCCTCGGTTTCCAGCCGGCGCTCGCGGGGCTCACGGAATGACGCCCGACACGGCGCCGCTCCGGCTCGGCACGCGGGCGAGCCTGCTCGCGCGCACCCAGTCGGGCACGGTGGCCGACGCCCTGCGCGCCGCCACCGGCCGCGAGGTCGAACTCGTGCCGATCACGACCGACGGCGACGTGCTGACCGGGCCGCTGGCGCAGCTCGGCGGCACGGGGGTGTTCGTCGCGGCCCTCCGCGATGCGCTGCTGCGCGGTGACTGCGACCTCGTCGTGCACTCGATGAAAGACCTTCCGACCGGTGCGGTCGAGGGGCTCGAGATCGGCGCGGTGCCGGAGCGTGCCCCGGTCGGCGACGTGTTGTGCAGCCGTGACGGGCTGAACCTCGCCACCCTGCCGCGCGGTGCGGTCGTCGGGAGCGGTTCGCCGCGCCGGGTCGCCCAACTGTTGCGGCGCCGGCCCGACCTCGTCGTGCGCGGCATCCGCGGGAACGTCGACACGCGTCTGCGCAAAGTCGACGAGGGCGAGTACGACGCGATCGTGCTCGCCGAGGCGGGGCTCGTGCGCATCGGTCGCACCGACCGCATCGCCGAGCGTTTCGGCGCCGACGGCTGGCCGCCGTCCGCCGGCCAGGGCGCGCTCGCGGTCGAGGTACGCGCGGGCGACGCGGTCGGCGACGACGTCGCGCGCATCACCGACCCGGATGCCGAGGTGACTGCCCTTCTCGAACGCGCCGTGCTGCGCCGGCTCGAGGCGGGGTGTGCGGCGCCGGTCGGCATCGCCGCGACGCTCGAGACGCGGGACGAGCACGGGGACGATGGCGGGGACGCGGCGGGAGCCGGCAGCCGGGCCGTCGTCCGGCTCGTGGTGGAGGTCTATGCGCTCGACGGCGCGCAGAGCGTCCGCGTGGAGCGCAACGTTCCGAAGATCGAGGCGCAGGGCGCGGCCGGGCGCGAGGATGCCGCCGAACGTGTGGTCGCCGAGCTCCTGGACCGCGGCGCGGGCGAGCTGGCCGACCTCGCGGGGACGGGCCGGTGACGGCGTCGCTGAGCGACGTCGCGGCGTC
>NZ_JAAGRY010000097.1 GCF_015707995.1 Microbacterium paulum | reverse complement strand
CGGCCTCGTCGGCGGCGGTGACCGCCGCGGCGGCGCGGAAGCGCTCTGCGACGGCGGCGCCGGTCGTGCCCGGGTGGGCGCGCAGCCACTCGCCGTTGTTCCGCCACGCCTCAGCGCCCTGCACCGTGCGGAAGGGCACGAGGTAGTCGTCGAGGTCGCCGATCGACACCTCGTCGACGGGCAGCTCGGATGCCTCGACGAACGCCTCGAAGGCGGCGCGGGTCGCGGGCGCGACGGCGGCGAGCGCCTCGACGGGCACGCGGAACCGCCAAGGGAGGTCGTCGCCCGAGGCGCCGAGCACCGACTCGGTCGAGCCCGACCCGTCGTAGCTGAGGCACCAGTCGGCGACCGCCTGCAGCGTGTCGCCGTCGCGCGTGAGCCAGCCCACGGTGTCGAACGACTGCGCGAGGGGAAGAAGACCCTGGCGCGGCACGAGACCGTGCGTCGTGCGCAGACCCCAGAGGCCCTGATACGACGCGGGCACGCGCACCGAGCCGGCCGTGTCGGTCGCGAGGGCGACGTCGGCCTGCCCGAGCGCGACCGCCGAGGCCGGACCGCTCGACGAGCCGCCCGGCAGCGCCCCCGGTACGGCCCCGTTGGGCGGCGTGCCGTAGTGCACGTTGTCGCCCGCGATCGAATAGGCGAACTCGTCGGTGCGGGCGATGCCCCGCAGCGACGCGCCACCGCGGAGCAGATCGCCGACGGCGGGCGCGCTCGTGGTCTCGGCGCGCGCGGATTGGAGGTAGGCGGGGTTTCCCGCGCCGATCCGGTAGCCCTTGATGGCGAACAGGTCTTTGACGGCGACCGTGAGCCCTTCCAGCGGTCCCTCCCAGGCCCCCTGGTAAAGCGGATCGCCGACGGTGCGCCACACGGCGCGGTCGAACGCGGGGGCGCGCGAGGTCACGTGCGCGGCGGTGATGAGCCACCGGCCGTCGATGCGCTGCCAGAGCTGGGTCTGCAGTCCGGTGCCGCCCGCTACGTACCGCGAGACCGAGACGAGCAGGGCCGCATCGCCTCCGAGCGGCCGGTATTCGATGCTCTCGATCGTGCGGGGCGCGACCCCGCCGCGCAGGCCCCGGAACCCGCTGATGGCGTCGTGGCCGACGAGCAGGCCCGCCGCGTCGCCGCGGAGGGTTCCGGCGCCGGTGGCGAAGGCCGCGTCGAGCGCGTCGAGGTCGTTGGCCATGATCGCCCGCTCGTAGGCGTCGAAGGCAGCGCGCAGGTCATCCGGCAGGTCTTCCGGCATCGCGCTCACGAGCGGGTCTCCTCGCCCGCGCCCGTGCCCGCGGCGGCCGGGCTCACGACGCTCCGCCGGTCTCGGCCGTGCGCACGGCGGCGAAGTCCGATTCGCGAATGCGGGCGTGCACCCCGCACACGATGTCGACGACCTGCGAGATGTCGAAGTCGGTCGCGGCCGAGAGATAGGCGTAGGCGAGGTGCTCGTCCATGCCGTAGCGCGCCTGCAGCAGGTCGAGGGCGGCGCGCACGGCCTTGCGCATCGCCTCGTTCAGATCGGGGTCGAGGCCCGTCGGCACGAGGTAGTCGGGGGTGCGGACGAGGGGTCCGGTCACCTCGCCGAAGGCGGCGAGCGCCTCGGCCCGCGGCACGACGTCGAAGCGCAGGGTGGCGCGCAGCGACGCTTCGAGGGCCGTCAGCGCGACCTCGCCGTCGCCCTGCGCGAAGTGCGGGTCGCCGACGTAGGCGAGGGCGCCGGGCACCTGCACGGGCAGGTAGAGCACCGTGCCCTCGACGAGCAGGTTGATGTCGATGTTGCCGCCGTGCGCTCCCGGCGGGACGGAGTGCGGGCGCTCGT
This sequence comes from Microbacterium paulum, assembly GCF_015707995.1. GTDB lineage: Bacteria > Actinomycetota > Actinomycetes > Actinomycetales > Microbacteriaceae > Microbacterium > Microbacterium paulum. The sequence continues at coordinate 5,433 of NZ_JAAGRY010000097.1, read as the reverse complement.
CGCCCGCGACGGCGACGCCCATCGTGCCGAGGAAGGGCGCGAGCGGAAAGCGCACGACGCGATCGCCACCCTCGACGAGCGGCAGGGCGCCGGCGCCGTCTTCGACGGGGGTGAAGACGCTGACGTTCTCGGGCCCGCGAGGAAGTGTGCCGACGAGGGCGCCCTTGCCGTGCCGGTTCGAGATGACGCCGTACGGCACGCGGGGGCGAAGGTCGACCACCGTGATCTTCAGCAGGTCGCCCGGCTCGGCGCCCGCCACCCGCACGGGCCCCGTGACGACGTGCGGCCCGTCGGCGACGGCGTCGCGCGCGACGGTCGCCGCGACCTCGATCGCGTCGTTGAGCACCTGATCGGCGGGCACGCCGTGCCCCGTGAAGTAGGCGAGGGGGTCTTGGCCCTGGTCGGGCAGGATGCCTTCGTGGCTGATCGTGTCGAAGGTCACGGTGGCTCCCGGTGCGACCTCGAGCACGGGCGCATCGGCCGCGCAGGGCAGCCGCCCCCACAGCACGTTCCCGGGCGTCGCGGCCACGTAGTGGTCGCCCGTGATCTCGCCGACACCCGGCTGCAGAATCGTCATGCCATCCCCCTCGTCAGAAGCCGTCCACCCGGAGGGCGCCGGAACCACGGCTCCTCGCCCGCGCCGCCTTCGCTTGCATCGAACACGCTGTTGCCGTGCAGCCAGGTGCGCCGGATCTTGCCCGTCAGCACCTTGCCGTCGTACGCCGAGATGGGGTTGCGGTGCTGCAGGGCGCGCGCGTCGATCCGGAGCGGGTCGTCGAGGCCGAACACCGTGAGGTGCGCGGGAGCGCCGACCTCGATACGGCCGGCCTTCTCGAGCCCCGCGACCCGGGCGGGTCCCGTCGTGAACAGGGGCAGGAGCGTCGCGAGGGGGATGCCTCGCCGGCGCGCCTCGGTCCACACCGCCGACAGTCCCACCTGCAGACCCGAGATGCCGCCCCATGCGAGCCCGAAATCGCCCGACCCGGCGCGTTTGCGCTCGACGGTCGACGGCGAGTGGTCGCTGACGATCGCGTCGATCGTGCCGTCGACGACGCCCTCCCACAGGAGATCTCGGTTGCCGACTTCGCGGATCGGCGGGCAGCATTTGAACTCGCTCGCCCCGTCGGGGATCTCCTCCGCCGTGATCGTCAGGTAATGCGGACAGGTCTCGACCGTCAGGTCGACGCCCTCGGCCTTCGCGGCACGGATCGCGGGCAGGGCCCCCGCATCGCTCAGGTGCAAGATGTGCGCGCGCCCGCCCGTGCCGCGCGCGGCGGCGATCACCGCGTCGATCGCGGCCTCTTCGCTCGCCGGCGGGCGGGATGCCAGGAAGGCGGCGTACCCGCGACCGAGCGCACCGCCGTCGCCGAGGAGGTCGGGATCTTCGGCGTGCACGATGAGGCGCGAGCCGATGCGGGCGATCTCGTCCATCGCGGCGCCCAGCTGCGCGCGGTCGAGGTGTCCGAACTCGTCGACGCCGCTCGGGGCGAGAAAGCTCTTGAAGCCGAAGACGCCGGCGTCGTGGACGGGGCCGAGCCCGCCGAGGTTCTCGGGCACCGCTCCACCCCAGAAGCCGATGTCGACGTGGGCCGATGCGGCGGCGGCGTCGCGCTTGATCTGCAGGGCGGCGACGGTGGTGGTGGGCGGGATCGAGTTCAGCGGCATGTCGACGATCGTCGTCACTCCGCCCGCGGCGGCGGCGAGGGTCGCGGAGCGGAAGCCCTCCCACTCGGTGCGGCCCGGCTCGTTGACGTGCACGTGCGAGTCGACCAGACCCGGCAGCAGCACCGCGTCGTCGGCGATCTGCACGGCGCCGCGCGGGGGTCCGACGGGCTCGGAGATCTCGCTGATCACGCCGTCGGTCACGCGCACCTGCACGGGATGGAAGGCCCCGTCGATCCACGCGCGCTCCGCCCGGATCACCGCACTGTCTGTCACCGCGCCGCCTCTCGTCACGAACTCTTGGAGGCTAGCTGCCGAGCGTTTCGCTCGTGTTTCCGCCCGGGTGGGGCGGCGTATTCGCCGCGCTGACTCGTGCGCAGGCCCATGCGCACCATGCCCGCCGCGAGGCCGACGGCGGCGGCGACGCCGTCGACGACGGGCACACCGACCCGCGCGGTGAGCACGTCGCAGAGGTCTGCCATGCCGGCGCAGCCGAGCACGATGGCATCCACCCCCTCGCCGCGCGGCGGGTTGACCGCCGCCGCGCATTCCCGGCCGATCAGGGCGACGCACGCCTCAGTCGTCTCTTCGAGCTCGAGCACGGGGATCTCGACCGCGGCATACGATCCGCAGGCGTTCTCCATGCCGTAGCGGGCGACGAGGTCGCGCGCGCGGCCGAGCGTGCGCGCGAGGGTCGTGACGATACCGAAGCGTCGGCCCGCGACGGCGGCGACGTGCATCGCCGCCTCGGCGATACCGACCACCGGCACGTCGACGAGCACCCGTGCGGCGTCGAGCCCCGGGTCTCCGAAGCAGGCGATCACGTACGCGTCGCTGCCCCCCGCGGCGAGGTCGGCCTCGATGAGGTCGAGCACGGCGGCCGCCGCCCGCACCTCGTCGACATGCGTCTCGACCGCGGCGGGGCCGTGGCCGGGAGCGGGACACACGGCCTCGATCTCGACGCCGGGCCCCGCCACCTCCCGGGCGGCGTCCGCGATCTTCGCGGTCATCGCCCGGGAGGTGTTGGGGTTCAGCAGCAGAATCCTCACGGAGCGGGCGTCGCCTTCTGCGTGGCGGGGGCCTCGGCGTCGGCGACGACCGGCACCTCGACCGAGATCGCCGGCGGCTCGGATGCCGCGGTGTATGCCGCGCCGTGGATCGAGCCGTCCGAGATGCCGACGACCTCGCCGGAGAAGTCCGGCACCTGCGGGTCGCGACGCTCGAAGAACACGAACGACGCGTAGCCGAGGCCGCATCCGATGAACCAGCTGTAGTCGCTGATCCACGCGATGTTGAACAGGCCCATGTCGGCGAACAGCTTCGGGAAGACACCGAAGAACACGGCGGGGATGCCGGCCACCAGCAGCGCCTTCATGGCGTTCGGGTTGAAGCCGTCCTTGTACCAGTACGGCCCGTGGACATCCATCGTGAACATCGCGTCGGTCTTGATGCGCTGGTGCGCGACGACGTAGTAGCCGGCGATGAGGATGCCGAAGAGCGGACCGATCAGGGCGCCGAGCAGACCCAGCGTGTAGTGGATCGCAGCGTCGTTGGCGTACCAGTTCCACGGTGTCAGGAACACCGACCCGACCGCCGCGATCATGCCGCCCGCACGCCACGAGATCTTCTTCGGGGCGACGTTGGAGAAGTCGAAGGCGGGCGAGATGAAGTTCGCGACGATGTTGATACCGACGGTCGCCGTGACGAAGGTCAGTCCGCCGAGGAGGATCGCGAACCATCCGTCAATCGCCTCGACCGTCTTGATGGGGTCGGTGATGAGCTCACCGAACACCGGCACGGTCGCCGACGCGGTGATGACGGTCAGCAGCGAGAAGAAGAGGAAGTTGATCGGGAGGCCCCAGAAGTTGCCCCGCTTGACCGCCTCGAAGCTCTTTCCGTAGCGGGCGAAGTCGCCGAAGTTCAGCATCGGTCCCGAGAAGTAGGCGACGACCAGCGCCACGGCGCCGCACATGACGGGAATCGACGACCAGAAGTCGAGCTCCTTCGTCGACAGGCTGAACGAGATGTTCTGGATGCCCGCCTGCGAGACGAGGTAGATCGCGAGGGCGATCATCACGAGGTAGACCGCGGGCCCCGCGAAGTCGATGAAGCGACGGATCACCTCCATGCCGTTCCAGAACAACAGGAACTGCGCGACCCAGAGGATGCCGTACGAGATCCAGCCGAGCGCCGACAGCCCCAGGAACGACACGTCGAGCAGCGCTGCAGAGCCCGGCACGAACTTGAGGAACACGATGTTGAGCGATTCGGCCGCGAGGAAGGTCTGCACGCCGTACCAGGCGATCGCGATGAGGCCGCGGATGATCGCGGGGATGTTCGCGCCGCGGATTCCGAAGATCGCGCGGTTGACCACGGGGTAGGGGACGCCGGTCTTCTGACTGGGTTTGGCGACGAGGTTCGCGAAGTACTGCACGATGACGATGCCGACCACGAGAGCGATCAGCACCTGCCAGCTCTGCAGGCCGAGGGCGAACAGCGACCCGGCGGTGACGTAGCCACCCACCGAGTGCACGTCGCTCATCCAGAACGCGAAGATGTTGTACGAGCTCCAGTTCTGCTTGCGGAGCGGGGCGAGGTCCTCGTTGGCGAGGCGCTCGTCGTAGTGCGGCTTCATGTTGCCCGAGCCGACGGGCATGCCGGCGGCCTCGACGATGTCGTAGGCGCCGGTTTGAGGCGGGGTGTGAGAGGTCATGGTGCCTTCCAGGTGTGTCCGATGGGTGACGGAGTGGAGCGGACCGCGACATGGAGTCCGAGGCCTGGTGGTGCGTTGATGTGAAGTTATAACTTCACCGGATCGGCGCGGTTTCGACACTGTTACCTGCGTGTGAAGTCGGGGCTTCATATGTGACGAACAAACGTCGCGCGGCAGCGACCCGCGCGCCCCGCCGTCACCGCCCGATACGATCTGGGCATGACCCGCGCCACCGCCATCGACCCGCCGGAGCGCGATGCGGAGCGCGGCATCGTCGACGTCAGCGACAGCGTGGACGGCCGCGTCGGCGACCTCGCCGACGACCTCGCCAACGATCTCGGCGCGCGCCTGCGTGCGCTGCGCACGGCGCGGGGGATCTCGGCGCGCGATCTGGCGAAGCGGCTCGGCATCTCGCCGAGCGCCGTCTCGCAGATCGAGCGCGGCGTGATGCGGCCGAGCATCTCCCGCCTCATCGCCATCACCGACGAACTCGAGGTGCCACTGACCTCGGTGTTCGACGCGGCGGCAGAACCCGAGGTGGAGGCGCCGCTGAGCTTCGGGCTGCGCCGCGCCGACCATGACAACCCCCTCACCCTCGACAGCGGCGTCTCGTTCCGCCGGGTCTCCCCCATTCCGACGCCGGGCGTCGACTACTTCGAATCCACCTATCCGCCCGGAACCGCCGCGCACGGCGGTTCCGACCTGTTCCGGCACGAGGGCTACGAGGTGGGCACGGTGATCTCGGGAGAGCTCACGATCGACTTCGACGACGAACGCGTGATACTACGCGCGGGCGACGCGATCAGCTACCCCTGCTCCCGTCCGCACCGCCTGCACAACGACTCGTCCGAACCGGTCGTGGCGCGCTGGCTCATCGTCCACGGAGCCCACTGAGCATGACCGCCCCCCTGCCGATCGCCGACTTCGACGCCCTCGACCCGTCGTCGGCGCGAGCGCTCGTCGCCGTGTGGGCGGCGGTGCCCGCCTGGGTCGAGGCCGTCGTCGCGGCCCGCCCGTACGGCACGCGCGTCGCGCTCGCCGCGCACGCCGACGCGCTC
>NZ_JAAGRY010000096.1 GCF_015707995.1 Microbacterium paulum | reverse complement strand
CGACTCGATCGACGACGTGCCCATGCACTGCATCACGCAGGGCCTCGGCACGATCCTCGAGGCGGGGCACCTGTTCCTGCTCGCCTTCGGCGAGGGCAAGGCCGAGCGGCGCGCCGCACGCGAGCGCGACGAGCGCGAGCAGCACCGCGCACGCGATCGAGCCGACGACGAAGACCGCTTCGCGGTGCCGGATGCCTCGGTGACGGCTCGCGCCGTCGATCAGGGCTCCGCCGCCGATGGCCACGAGCACCCCCGCGCCGATCTCGAGCAGCGAGGTCGCCCGGAGCGCATACGGCAACACGCACGCCGCGTAGAGCACCGCCACCGCCCACCGCGGCGGAACGCGCAGCCGCATCGCGCGGGTGACGGGGGCGCGGGCGTCGGAGGGGGCGGCGGGGGCGCGGGCGTCGCGGGCGTCGCGGGCGTCGGGCGCGGTGCCCGGGGCGGCGGGGTCGGGCGGCGGCGCGAGGGCGGGGACGGGGGCGTGGGCGAGTTCAGCGAGCGCGTGGCTGGCGGGTCGCACCTCGTCGACCGCGAACGCGCGCACGTCGTCGGCGCCCGCATGGTCAGAGGCGGCGAGCACAGTGAGCGCACGCGACACGTCGCCGATCGCCCGGTGCACGCTGTCGCGCGCCACTGCGTCGAACGCGGCCGTGCGCCGGTCGAGGTCGGCACGTTCGGCGACCGCCGCGCGCAGCAGTGCGTTGGTGTCTCGAAGCGACCGCAGCGCACCCACGACGATGGCGATGGCCGTGAACACCACGACCCACACGGCGACGTTGGTCGCCACCCGGAAGAGCAGCTGCCACTCCTCGGGCGGCGTGACGCCGACGCTGCACAGCCAGGCATCCTGCACGGCGGGTCGCGCGGCGGCGATCAGCGCGACACCCACCACGACGATGGTCGTGCGCACCCGGGCGGCGCGGTGCGGCGCCGCCCCGCGCCCGCAGACGCGCTCGAGCGCGCCGAGGACCGCGAGCGCGGCCGCGAAGCACACCCAGGTGAGAAACCCGGCGGCGAAGACCTGCGCGGCCGGGCCCGACACGGCCGGAGCCATCACCGTGAGCGAGAGCAGCAGCGAGGCGCCGATCGTCCACGCCGAGATGAACCGCCCCGAGGCGAGCGCCGACCGGGTCGCTGCGACCAGCCGGGTCATCGCGACGGCACCGCGATGGTCACGCTCCGCACCGCCGCCACCCCCCTCAACCGTTCACGAAACGGTCACCACGACGAGTCGCGGGCAGGTCCGAAGGCCGACAGATAGAGGGTGGCCGCCGCGACGCGCGGGCTGACCGAGGCATCCCCCGTCACGCCGAGCCGGTCGAAGATGCGGCTCACCGAGCGCTCCACCGCGCGCACCGTCGACGACGAGGCGGCCGCGATCTGGTCGTTCGACCACCCGCGCGCGATCATCGCGAGCACCTCGAGCTGATGGCGGGTGAGCTCGCCGAGGGGGTCTGCCGCCGCCGGAATCTCGACCTCGGGCGCGGGGCGCGACGACAGGGCGCGCTCGAGCGCGGCGACCATGTCGTCGGGCGAGCCGAGGTCTTGCTTCGAGACGAACACGGCGCGTTCGATGCCCATGGCCTTCGCTCCCGCCGCGGCGCGCGGATAGCTGCTCAAGAAGACGATGCCGAGGTGCGGAGCGAACTGCGACAGCATGGCCGCGAGCTCTGCCCCCGACGGGCGTGACCCGAGGTCGATGTCGGTCATGAGCGCATCGGGGTCGAACTCAGCGAACAGCCGGGTCGCCTAGGCCGCGTCGGCGGCGGCGGCCGTCTCCCACCCGCGCTGAGCGAGCATCTCGCACACGAGCACGCGCAACGCCGCCTGGTCTTCGACCACCAGCACGCGACGCGTCCACTCGCTGCTCACGGCTTCACGATAGCCGAGCGGCGGCGAGCTTTTTTCCGACGTTTGGACGACGCCGGGGCATCGGCGGAGCGGGTAGCCTGTGCACATGACCGAGCTGCGCCTCGAGGAACTGTCCGCCACCACGATCGTCGCTGTGAACGCGCTGTCGCTCAAGCCCGGGCAGGAGCAGTTCATCGCGCCGACCAGCTATGCCGTCGCCGGCGCGGTGACCAACCCCGCCACCGCGTGGCAGCGGGTCGTGCTCGACGGCGACGAGGTCGTGGGCTTCGTCAGCGCGAACTTCGACGACGACGCCGACGAAGACCGGTTCCGCTCGGTGCTGTGGCGCATCAATGTGGATGCCGACGATCAAGGCCGCGGCGTCGGCCGCTACGCCGTCGAGAAGCTGCTCGACGAGGCGCGCACGCGAGGCGCAGACCGCGTCACCGTGATCTACGAAGCCGGCGAAGACGGTCCCGAGCAGTTCTTCACCCGGGTCGGCTTCGTGCCGGTCGACGAGACGGAGTACGGCGAGGTCGTCGCCGAGATCCGGCTCTGACGCGGGCGGGCCGGGGCCACCGGCATCCGTTCATCGCCTCTCTGCGAGGCCTTGTGTCCCACATGTGGTCGCCTGACGGGCGCTGAACCAGCCGTTTCTGGGACGACCCCCGCCGCAAACGGGACAAGCCCCGCCCCGAAGGGGACGAGGGTTGTCACGCGGCGCGCACAGGCGCGGGCGGGGCGGACAGGCGCGGGCGGCGCGGGTCAGACCAGCGACTCGCGCCAGGCGGCGTGCAGCTGGGCGAACTTGCCGGTGCCCGCGATGAGGGCCTCGGGGGTGTCGTCCTCGATGATCTCGCCGTGCTCCATCACGAGCACCCGGTCGGCGATCGCAACCGTCGATAGGCGGTGCGCGATGATGATCGCGGTGCGCCCGCCGAGCAGCGTCTGCAGCGCGTGCTGGATCTGCCGCTCGCTGGGGATGTCGAGCGACGCGGTCGCCTCGTCGAGGATCAGCACCGCCGGATCGGCGAGGAACGCGCGGGCGAACGAGATCAGCTGCCGCTGCCCCGCCGACACGCGCCCGCCGCGCTTGTTCACGTCGGTGCCGTAGCCGTCGGGCAGGCGCTCGATGAAGGCATCCGCCCCCACGGCGCGCGCGGCGGCCTTGATCTCGTCGAGCGTCGCGTCAGGCTTGCCGAGCGCGATGTTGTCGGCGACCGTGCCGCTGAACAGGTACGCCTCTTGCGTGACCATGACGATCGCACGGCGCAGATCTTTCGGGTGGAGCGACCGCAGATCAACCCCGTCGAGCGTCACCTGACCGCGCGACGGGTCGTAGAACCGCGACACGAGCTTCGCGAGCGTCGACTTGCCCGCACCCGTCGTGCCGACGAGGGCCACCGTCTGCCCGGCGGGGATGTCGAGCGAGAAGTGCGGCAGGATCGTGCGGTCGCCCGAATACCCGAAGACGACATCGCGGAACTCGACGTGCCCGCGCGAGGTCCAGAGGTCGACCGGATCGACCGGGTCGGGCACCGTCGGTTCTTCGTCGAGCACGCCCGACACCTTCTCGAGCGCGGCCGTCGCCGACTGGTACGAGTTGAGGAACATCGCCACCTCCTGCAGCGGTGCGAAGAAGTTCCGCACGTACAGCACCGCCGCCAGCAGGGTTCCGACGAGCAGGGTGCCGTCGGCGACACGGATGCCTCCCCACAGGAGCACGCCCGCGACGGCGAACGCCGAGACGGCCATCATGCCCGGCTCGAACGTGCCGAACAGGCGCAGCGACCGCATGTTCACATCGCGGTACTGGCCCGACAGGTCGCCGAACTCGTCGTCGTTGCGCTCTTCTTTGCGGAACGCCTTGACGGCGCGGATGCCGGTCATCGTCTCGACGAACTTGACGATGACCTTCGCGCTCACGACGCGCGACTCGCGGTAGGCCCGCTGCGAGTTCACGTAGAACCAGCGCATCAAGAAGTACAGCGGCACCGCGGCGACGACGAGCACGAGGCCCGACCGCCAGTCGATCAGCAGCAGCGCGATCAGCGTGAACCCGCCGTAGAGCACGCCCGAGACGAGCTCGTTGAGCCCGCCGTCGAGGAGCTCCCGGATCGAGTCGAGGTCGCTCGTCTGACGCGAGATGATGCGCCCCGACGTGTACGACTCGTGGAACTCGAGGCTGAGGCGCTGCGTGTGCACGAAGATGCGCTTGCGCAGGTCGAGCATGACGGCTTGCGTGAGGCGCGCGGCGACCACCGCGTACCACCCGATGAGGGCGGCGCCGCCGACACCCGAGACGAGGTAGACGGCGACGATCATGATCGTCGGCATCCAGTCGCCGTAGTCGATCACGCGCGGCAGCGCCGTGTTGAGGCCGTACGCGATGAGCGCCGGGCCGGCGACCCGGAGCGCCGTCGAGATGACGAGCACGGCGCCCGCGAGCACCAGCTGCCAGCGCAGCGGCGCCACGAGCGAACCCAGCAGCCGCAGCGAGCGGCGGCGGATAGTGCGCGACTCGTCGCGCGTGTAGTCGGAGCGGTCTTCGCCGGTCGTGCCGGCGACCGATGCCGTGGTCATCGCGTCACCTCCTCATTCGCGTGTTCGCGGTCGTTCGCGCCGCCCGCGGGTGCGCGGCGGTCGGATGCCTCGCGGCCGGACTCTTCGAGGCTCGAGATCACGTGGCGGTAGTGCTCGCTCTCGCGCAGCAGGTCGCTGTGCCGCCCGACCGCCGTGACGCGGCCCTCTTGCAGCAGGGCTACCCGGTCGGCGAGGGTCACGGTCGACGGGCGGTGCGCGATCACGAGCGTCGTGGTGTCGGCCATCACCTCGCGCAGCGCGTCTTCGACGAGCGCCTCGGTGTCGACGTCGAGCGCCGACAGCGGGTCGTCGAGCACGAGCACGGCGGGGCGTGCGGCCACCGCGCGCGCGAGCGCGAGGCGCTGGCGCTGGCCGCCCGAGAGCGACAGCCCCTCTTCGCCGATGACCGTGTCGACGCCGTCGGGCAGGTCGTCGACGAACCCGGCCTGCGCGACGGCGAGCGCTTCGCGCAGCACCCGCTCGGCCTCGGCGCTCCCCGGCTCGAGGTCCTCGCGGCCGAGCAGCACGTTCTCGCGCACCGTCTGCGAGAAGAGCGTCGAGTCTTCGAACGCCATGCCCACGTGGGTGCGCAGCTCGTGCAGGGTCAGGTCGCGTACGTCGACACCGTCGATCGTCACCCGCCCACCGGTGACGTCGTACAGGCGCGCCGGCAGGGTCGTGAGGGTCGTCTTGCCCGAACCGGTGAGCCCGACGAGCGCCATCGTCTCGCCCGGCTCGAGCGCCAGGTCGATGCCGTCGAGGAGGTCGCGCTCGGATGCCGAGGCATCCTGATACCGGAAGTGCACGCCCTCGAAGGCGAGCGCTCCGCGCGGTTCGGCGATCGTCTTCGGCGCGGCGGGATCGGTGATCGTGTTCTCCTCGTCGAACACCTCGAAGATGCGGTCGGTCGCGGTGCGCGCGTCGAGGAGGAACGAGAAGAGGAAGCCGATCGACTCCATCGGCCAGCGCAGCACCGTCGCCATCGCGAAGAACGCGACGAGCTCGGCGACCTGCAGCTGCCCGGTCTGGACCAGCACGATGCCGACGCCGAGGCACAGCGCGAACGCCAGGTCGGGCAGCAGCACCAGCCAGAACCAGATCCAGCCGACGGCGCGCGCCTTGCTGAGCTCGGTCTCGCGCAGGGTCTCGGCCTGCCGGGCGAACTTGACGAGCGCGTGCTTGCCGCGGCCGAACGCCTTGAGCACGCGGATGCCGTGCACCGACTCCTCGACGCTCGTGGCGAGGTCGCCCGCCTGGTCCTGGCTCTGCCGGGCGAGCGTGCCGTAGGTCTTCTCGAACCGGTAGCCGGCGTACCAGAGCGGCGCGCAGACGACCAGGAACGTGAGCCCCAGCGCCCAGTGCCAGCGGAACAGCAGCACCATGCCGACGAGGATCGTCAGCATGTTGACGACGAGGAGCACGAGCCCGAAGGCGAGCCACCGGCGCAGCATGCTGATGTCTTGCATCATGCGGCTGAGCAGCTGGCCCGACTGCCAGCGGTCGTGGAACGCGACGGGCAGGCGCTGCAGGCGCTCGTAGAAGCTCGTGCGCATGTCGTACTCGACCGAGGTCGACGGGCCGAGCACGAACCAGCGCCGCAACCACACCATGAGGGCTTCGAGCAGGCCCAGCACGAGGATGAGCGCGGCGCCCCAGGCGAGCTGGGAGAGGTCGCCCGAGGCGATCGGGCCCTGCACGAGCACTTCGAGCACGAGCGGGATGGAGAGGGCGAGCAGGCTCGCGACGAGCGCGCTCGCGGCGCCGAGGGCCAGGCGCGGCAGCACCGGCTTGGCGAACGGGTAGAGCCGGGCGAGCGCCCGGGGAGTGGAAAGAGCGGATTGTCTCTCGGTGGCGGAGGTCATGATCCTTGTGGGGTGGTGGTGCGGATGCCGAGAACGGTGGTCGGCGGACAGGTGAAGGGCAGGTCGACTGCGCGACGGCGCGGAGGAGACACGTGGCCCCGGCGGGGAGGACGCGATGAAGAGAACGCAGCGTGCGGCGGGACTATGCCGCCGATGAGGAACGCGAGTGCGTCACCCTCGCGGACGCGCGACTCCCACGGCCCCGAACGGGCGGAGGACAGCGGGCTTCGTCTCGACGATGGTCGTGGACATGGCTTCCTCCAGGAATCGGTGGGCGGGGACTGTCGCGCGCGCTCACCCGGACGGGTGCGACACGACGCGACAGCCCTCCAGCCTAGACCTGAGAGTTCGCTGTGTGCAAGAGCCGGTTTCGGGCGGGTGCGTCCCGGCGGTCAGGCGGACAGGACCGCGGCGCCCGCCTCGCCCGCCTCGCGGTCGAGCAGGGCCCGCTTGACCCGGGTGCCCCACGCGAAGCCGCCGAGCCCTCCCCCGGTGCGCAGCACCCGGTGGCACGGCACGAACAGCGCCGGAGCGTTCCGCGCGCAAATCGACGCGGCGGCCCGCACCGCCCGCGGGCTGCCGAGCGCGGCCGCGAACTCGGCGTAGGTGAGCGGGGCGCCCGGCGTGATGCGGCGAAGCGCCGCCCACCCGGCGAGCTGCAGCGCGGTGCCCTGCTGGGCGACCTCGACGTCGTCGATCGCGGTGAGGTCGCCGGCGTAGTAGCGGGCGACGGATGCCGCGGCATCCGTCTCGCCGTCGACGATGCGCACGGGCGGCGTGCGCAGGCGCGCGGCGATCGCGGCGGGGTCGTCGGTCCAGCCGCTGGCCAGCACGCGCTGGCGCTCGTCGACGAGCAGGGTGAAGGGGCCGTCGGGCGTCGCGAGGGTCTGGATGATGGCGGTCACGGGGTCTCCTGCGGGGTGGGTCGGGGGGCGCGGCGGGCGGTGCGGGCGGCGTGGGGAGGCTGGCGGGTCGGCCGTGCGTCACCAACGGTCGGATCGATGGGGCTGATGTCGTCGGGAGTGACGCGCGCGGCGACACCCGCCCCACGGCTCCGACCGATGGCGACGGGCCGGGGCGGCACGGCCCGCCACAGGTGGGCCGTGAGGTAGCTGCGCCACGGCGCGGTGCGCGCCGCCCAGGCGTTGAACCCACGCGGGTCGGCGGGGATGCCCGACGCCGCCGCTCCCGCGCGCACGGCCACGTCGCCCGGCAGGGTCACGTCGGGGTCGCCGAGCACGCGCATGCGCACGTAGTCGGCCGTCCACGGGCCGATGCCCGGCAGGGCGAGCAGGGCCTGGCGCTGCGCCGCGCCGTCGTCACCGGTCGTCAGCACGAGCGACCCGTCGGCGAGCGCGGCGGCCGCGGCGGTTATCGCGCGGCTGCGCGCACCCGGGCCGCGCAGCACCTCGGCGCCGTGCTCGGCGATCGCCTGCATCGTCGGGAACAACCGGTCGTGGCCGTCGAACCCCTCGACACGCTCCCCCAGCGCGTCGGTGAGGGCTGCGAGGGCGGTCGTCGCCGCCGACACCGTGATCTGCTGGCCGACCATCGCGCGGATGAGCATCTCGTGCGGGTCGGCCGCGCCCGGCACCCGGATGCCCGGCACGCGGGCGACGAGCGGGGCGAGTTCGGGGTGGGCGTTCAGCGCCGCATCGACGGCGAGCGGGTCGGCGTCGAGGTCGAACAGTCGCCGCGCGCGGGCGACGAGCACCGGCAGGTCGCTCAGGTGCGTGGGCCGCGCCGCGCGGCGCCCGCGCCGGCGCGCCCTGCCGCGATCGGCAGCGCCCACGTCTGAA
>NZ_JAAGRY010000095.1 GCF_015707995.1 Microbacterium paulum | reverse complement strand
AGCGGGGCGGGCACCGTCGTCTCGACGACGATGCGTCGGTCATCGCCGCCCGCCCACGCCGCCGCGGCGACGACCGCCACCGCGAGCGCCGGCACGAAAGCGAGCACGATCACGGCCGCCCGGCGGAAACGCTCGCCACGCGGCGCGCTCATGCGCGCCGCACTCATGCGCGGCTCACGGCCGCGCGAAAGCGGTAGCCGACGCCCGCGCTCGTCTCGATGTAGCGCGGCGCGCCGGCATCGTCGCCGAGGGCTGCGCGCAGTTCGGCGATCCGGTGGTCGACGGCGCGGGTGTGGGTCGCGAAGTCGAATCCCCACAGGGCCGACAGCAGGCGCTCACGGGTGTGCACCTCGGCGGGGCGCGCCATGAGGTACTCGAGCAGTTGGAACGCCTTAGGCGTGAGGGTCACCTCGGCATCGTCCCGCCAGACCCGCCTGCCCGGTCGGTCGAGGCGCAGGCCCTCGGCGACGAGAGTCTGCGACGTGAGCAGCGGCGTTCCCCCTGCGGCGGCACGGCGCAGCACGGCCCGCACCCGCGCGACGAGCTCCTGCGGATCGAACGGCTTGTTCAGGTAATCGTCGGCGCCCTCCTCGAGCGCCGCCGACCGCTCCCCCGACTCGCCCACCCGCGTCAGCAGGATCGTCGGCGTGTCGTCGCCCGCCTCGCGCAGCCGGCGCACGAGCTCGCGTCCGTCGAAGACCGGCATGACCACGTCGCTCACGACGATGTCGGGATGCCACGTGCACACCTGATCCCAGGCATCCTGCCCGTCTGCCGCGACGCGCACGTCGAAGCCGCTGCGGGTGAGGAACGGCGCGAGCCCGTCGGTGATGGAGCGCTCGTCGTCGACGAGCAGCAGGCGGGGCGGGGCGGTCATCTCTCGGATGGTACCGATCAACGGATCAGCGTGGTGGCGTTCATCACCCCGCTGTCGCGGACGACGGAGGTGCCCGCCTCCCAGCCGACGAGGTTCGCGTCGGCTTCGCCGGTCAGCTCGATCTGCTGCGCCGACGCTGTGATCACGATGTTGCCGTCGCCCTGCACCTCGACGGTGCCGACGGCGGGGAGCAGCACGATGGCGCCGTCCGCGAGGATCGTCACCCGGTCGCAGTCGCCCGTGACCGACACGACGAGCGCGTCGGCGTTGCTGTCGATCGACACCTCGCCGCCCGCGCACGTGAGGCTCTGCGACACCGACGAGGTGTACTGCGCGCGCTGCAGGCGCGCCATGCTGTCGTCGTCGACGGTTGCCACGGGCCCCTGCGCTGCGCTGTTAGAGGCGCTGCCGGATGCACCGCTGGTCGGGGCTCCGGTCGAGGCGGGGGCGGGCGTGGCGCGCGTCGCCTGCGGGGCGATGGATGCCGTGGGCGCGGGTGCCGCGTCTTCGACGCGGACGGCGCAGCCGCTCACGGCGGCGGTAAGCATCGACAGGGTGGCCAGAGACGCGACGACGGTGGAGACGCGGAAGCGGGATGCGGTGGTCATGGCATCCACGCTACGAGAGCCGTGTCGCGGGCGGGTACCCGCCGTGTCGCAATCCCGCGACACGATGACGCGGGCGGGAACTCAGTGGTGGGTCGCCTGCTCGGAGCGCAGGCGCGCCAGCACCTGGTCGCGCAGCTGCTCGGGGGCCGTCTCTTTGCACGCGCGTGCGATCACGGCGGTCAGCGTCGTGGCGACGAGCGCCTCGTCACGGCACGCGGGGCAGTTCTTGAGGTGCTCGGTGATGTCGGAGTGCTGCGTCTTGCAGACTTCGTGACGGAGGTACTCCTCCAGATCCTTGCGCGCTTTGTCGCAGCCGCAGTCGCTCATTTCGTGCTCCCGGTCATTTCGTGCTCTTCGAGGTCGCGGTGGCGGGCACATCGATGCCGCGCTCCCGCGCATAGTCGGCCAACAGGTCGCGCAGCATGCGTCTGCCACGATGCAGACGGCTCATGACCGTGCCGATGGGGGTCTTCATGATGTCGGCGATCTCTTGATAGGCGAACCCCTCGACGTCGGCGAGGTAGACCGCCAGGCGGAAGTCTTCGGGGATCGACTGCAGCGCGTCTTTCACGACGGATGCCGGCATGTGGTCGATCGCTTCGGCCTCGGCCGATCGCGAGCTGGTCGCGGTGGTCGACTCGGCGCCGCCGAGCTGCCAGTCCTCGAGCTCGTCGATCGTGCCCTGGTAGGGCTCGCGCTGCTTCTTGCGATACGTGTTGATGTACGTGTTCGTGAGGATGCGGTAGAGCCACGCCTTGAGGTTCGTGCCCTGGGTGAACGAGGCCCACGACGCGAACGCCTTGACGAAGGTCTCTTGCACGAGATCGGCCGCGTCGGCGGGGTTCCGGGTCATGCGCATGGCAGCCGCGTAGAGCTGGTCCATGAACGGGAGCGCCTGGTCTTCGAACTGGGTGCGCGGGTCCTGGGCCGTCTGCGCGTCTGTGGCCGCCTGCTCTTCCATCGCGGCCCAGTCTACGTCTGACAGTTCCGCGACAACGGGTGCGAGGGTCGCTGTCAACTGTGACCTCTGCTTTCTCTGGTGGCGGACGGGTTCGTTAGGGTAGAACTCGATGACCACGACCGGGTATTCCCTCACACAGCCCGCTTCGTCGGCGCCGTGGGCCGCGCCCCTCGCCGACGCACCAGTGCAGGCGACGGTCGCGGTGCCGTCGTCGAAGTCGCTGACCAACCGCAAACTGGTGCTCGCGGCCCTCGCCGACGGCCCCAGCACCCTGACCTCTCCCCTGCACTCCGACGACTCGGCGCGCATGATCGAGGCGTTGCGCACGCTCGGGGTGGGCATCGAGCTCGTCCCCAGCGACGGGGCATTCGGCCCCGACCTCCACGTGACGCCCCCTGCCGCGCTCCACGGCGGGGTCACCATCGACTGCGGTCAGGCCGGCACGGTCATGCGTTTCATCGCGCCGCTGGCCGGTCTTGCCACCGGCGATGTCACGATCACCGCGCACGCCAGCGCCCTGCACCGTCCGATGGGTGAGATGATCAAGGCCCTGCGCGAGATCGGTGCCGACATCGATGACGGCGGCCACTGGGCGCTGCCGTTCACGGTGCGCGGCCGCGGTCACGTCCGCGGCGGCGAGGTGACGATCGACGCGAGCGGCTCGAGCCAGTTCGTCTCGGGGCTGCTGCTGGCCGCTCCGCGCTTCGACGTCGGGCTCCACCTGATCCACTCCGGCAGCCGGCTGCCCTCGGTGCCCCACATCGACATGACCGTCGAGACCCTCGCCCGACGAGGCGTCCAGGTCGAGCGCCCCAGCGCGAACGAGTGGGTCGTTCCCGCCGGCGTGCCGCGCGGGCGCGACGCCGTGATCGAGCCCGACCTGTCGAACGCCGCGCCGTTCCTCGCCGCGGCCCTGCTGACCGGCGGCTCGGTCACCATTCCCGGGTGGCCGCCCGCCTCGACGCAGCCCGGCGCACTCCTGCCCGAGATCCTTTCGCTGCTCGGTGCCCGCACCGGCCGCCGGGGCGGCGCGCTCACCGTCACCGGCACGCGCCGCATCGCCGGCGTCGACCTCGACTTGTCGGCGGCGAGCGAGCTCTCGCCCACCCTGTTCGCCCTCGCGGCGTTCGCCGATGCGCCGACGACGCTGCACGGCATCGGCCACATCCGCGGGCACGAGACGAACCGCATCGACGCCCTGATCGGCAACCTGCGCGCGCTCGGCGGCGAGGCCGAAGAGCTGCCCGACGGCATCCGCATCACCCCGCGCCCTCTGCACGGCGGCCTGTGGCGCGCGCACCACGACCACCGCATCGCGACCGCGGGCGCCCTGATCGGGCTCCGCGTGCCGGGCGTCGAGGTCGACGACATCTCGACGACCGCCAAGACCATGCCCGAGTTCCCGCAGCTGTGGGCTCAGTTGCTGCAGGGCGAGGCGGGGCCGACGGATGCCTCCTCCGACGCCCCGGGCGCCGCGTGAACCGAGCATGAGGTGAGCTGGCTCGACGACGTCGACGAGGACGAACCCGAGTTCGACGAAGCCGACGTGCGGGTGCGCCCGAACCCCAAGGCGAACCGGCCGCGCACCAAGCGCCGCCCCGCGCACGCCGACGCGCGCATCGCCCGCGTGCTCGGCGTCGACCGCGGCCGCTACACGGTGCTGATCGACGAAGACGGCCCCGACGAGCACGTCGCCCTCGCCTCTCGCGCGCGCGAACTGCGCAAGCAGCCCATCGTCACGGGCGACCGTGCCCGCGTGGTGGGCGATTCGAGTGGCGACGAGGGCACCCTCGCCCGCATCGTGGGCATCGAGGGGCGCACGTCGCTGCTGCGCCGCAGCGCCGACGACACCGATCAGGTCGAGCGCATCGTCGTCGCGAACGCCGATCAGATGCTCATCGTCGTCGCCGCGGCCGACCCCGAGCCCCGCCCGCGCCTCGTCGACCGCTACCTCATCGCGGCGCTCGACGCCGGCATCCATCCGATGCTCGTCGTGACCAAGACCGATCTCGCCGACCCGACCGCGTTCCTCTCGCACTTCGAGGGCGTCGACGATCTGACCGTGTTCACGAGCGGCGCGGGAGGCATGCCGGTCGACGAGATCGGCCGGCACCTGGTGGGCCACTCGACGGTGTTCGTCGGGCACTCCGGCGTCGGCAAGTCGACGCTCGTCAACGCGCTCGTGCCGAGCGCCCTGCGCGCCACGGGCCACGTCAACGAGGTCACCGGGCGCGGACGGCACACGTCGAGCTCGACCGTCTCGCTGCGCTACGTCGGCGAGGGCGGCCGCGGCTGGGTGATCGACACCCCCGGCGTGCGCTCGTTCGGCCTCGGCCACGTCGACCCCGCCAACATCCTGAAGGCGTTCAGCGACCTCGCCGCCGTCGCCGAGGACTGCCCGCGCGGCTGCACGCACCTGCCCGACGCCCCCGACTGCGCGATCATCGAAGCGGTCGCCGAGGGCCGCCTGGGCGAGCGCGGAGCGGCACGCCTCGACTCGCTGCAGCGCCTGCTCGCGACGTTCTCGGGCTGACGCGCCCCGGCGCTCCCCCGCCCCGCCCCACCCCGCCCCCGTTCACCGAAACGGCATGCAGCGCGTCATATGGCCGCCCGTTTCGCGCGCTGCATGCCGTCTGGGCGGCGTACGAGGCGGCGGCGCCTCGTAGGCTGGATGCCATGACGAAGCTCGAGCCCGGCACCCCCGCCCCCGATTTCACGCTGATCGACCAAGACGAGCGCTCCGTCTCGCTCCGCGAGCTGCGCGGCGCCGACACCCCGGACGGCGGTCGCGGCGTGATCCTCTTCTTCTACCCCGCGGCGATGACCCCGGGCTGCACGACCGAGGCATGCGACTTCCGCGACAGCCTCGCGCCCCTGCAGGCCGCCGGCTACGCCGTCGTCGGCATCTCGCGCGACGCCCCCGAGAAGCTCCGTGCGTTCCGCGAACGCGACGGCCTCACCTACGACCTGCTGAGCGACCCCGACCACGCCGTGCACGAGGCCTACGGCGCGTGGGGCGAGAAGATGAACTACGGCAAGACGGTCGAAGGGGTCATCCGGTCGACGTTCGTCGTGGATGCCTCCGGCACCCTTGTCGACGCGCTGTACAACGTCAAGGCCACCGGCCACGTCGCGCGCCTGCGCACGCTGCTCGGCGTCGGCTGACGCGGATCAGCCCTCCGGGGCATCCGTTCGGCGTCGGGCTCCGGCGCGACGCGCCGCGGCGAACAGCACGACGAGCCCGGCGATCGCGGGCACCGCGATGACGACGGCGAATGAGATCGACGGCGCCGGCCCGGTGACCGCGCCGAGCGCGACGGCGAGCACGAGAAGCTGCGTGACGATGCCGCCCGAGCGCCCCCACGATTGACCGCGCGAAGTGGCCACCGCGAAGGCGAGCACCGCCGCCGCACCTACGACGGTGAGCACGATCAGCGCGATCGAGCTGCCCACGTCTTCGACATCGCCGCCGACGAGAGCGACGATCTCCCACCCCGCGACGAACAGCAGGGCGAGGCCTTCGAGGGCGAGGAGGATCGCGGCGGTCCGTTCGGCGGCGGTGACCTGCATGCGCACTCCTCGTCTGCCGGGAAGGATCGTCCGTCGCGGCGCGAGAGGCGCGGCGTGGAGCAGATGCACAGCAATCCCCGGCGGGAAATGCGCAGTTCACTCTTGATTCATCCGAATGTGCGTGGGACCATAGATGAACCAGTGTGCTCCCACAGCGACGTGGGGCGAGCCTTCGAGCTCGCACACCCACCAGGGTAGCGGACACCCGAGTCCGCCCCTGCATGTCACTCACTTCCCCCATCAAGGAGCAATTCACTATGGACTGGCGCGACAAGTCTGCCTGCCTCACGGTCGACCCCGAGCTGTTCTTCCCGGTCGGAAACACCGGCCCCGCGGTCGAGCAGATCGAGAAGGCGAAGGCGGTGTGCGCTCGCTGCACCGTCACCGAGGTGTGCCTGCAGTACGCGCTCGAGACCGGTCAGGACTCCGGCGTCTGGGGTGGCCTCTCCGAAGACGAGCGTCGCGCGCTCAAGCGCCGCGCCGCCCGCGCCCGCCGCGCCAGCTGACGACGCCCCACGAGGGGCCATCGCGACGCGCGACCCCTCAGCCCCGATCGAGGTAGCGCATCGGAATGTCGATGGTCACCTCGGTGCCCGACCCGACGATCGTGTGCCAGTCGATCGAGCCGCTCAGTTCGCCCTGGATCAGCGTGCGCACGATCTGTGTGCCGAGGCCCCGGCCGACCTGCCCTTCGGGCAGGCCCACGCCGGTGTCGCGCACCTTCACGTCGAGGCGGTCTTCGGTGCGCTCGGCGATGATCTCGACCTCGCCTTCTTGATCTGCGAGGCCGTGCTCGACGGCGTTCGTGACGAGCTCGGTGAGCGCGAGGGCGAGCGGCGTCGCGTAGGCGCTCGGCAGCGTGCCGAACGTGCCGGTCTTGATCGTGCGCGCGCGCGTGTTGGGTGAGGCGGCGACCTCGGCGATGAGCTTCAGCACGCGGTCGAACACGTCGTCGAAGTCGACGTTCTGCGCGAGCCCCTCCGAGAGCGTGTCGTGCACGACCGCGATCGCCGACACCCGCCGCATCGCGTGGGTGAGGGCGTCGCGCGCCTCGTCGGAGTGCGTGCGCCGCGACTGGATGCGCAGCAGCGACGCGACGGTCTGCAGGTTGTTCTTCACGCGGTGATGGATCTCGCGGATCGTGGCATCCTTCGTGATGAGTTCCTGCTCCTGGTGGCGGATCTCGGTCACGTCGCGGCACAGTACGACCGCTCCCACGCGGTGCCCGTTGTCTTTCAGCGGGATCGTCCGCAGCGACACCGTGACGCCGCGCGCCTCGAGGTCGGCGCGCCACGGCGCCCGGCCGGCCATCACGATCGGCATCGACTCGTCGAAATCGCGCCCCTTGGGGAGGATGCCGGTGGCGACCTCGAGCAGCGACTCGCCCTCGAGCTCGTCGTCGAAGCCGAGGCGGTTGAACGCCGACAGCGCGTTCGGGCTCGCGAAGGTCGTGATGCCGTCGACGTCGAGCCGGATGAGACCGTCGGATGCCCGGGGCGCGCCACGGCGGGGCGACGTCGGGGCGGCGAGATCGGGGAAGTCGCTCGAGGCGATCATGCCGAACAGGTCGTCGGCGCAGTCGTTGAACGTGATCTGCTGACGCGACGGGGTGCGGGTCTCGCCGAGGTTCGTGTGGCGGGTGAGCACGCCGATGACGGTCGGGGGATGCTCAGCGGTGCCGCGCTCGCGCACGATCGGCACCGCGCGCACGCGTGTGGGCGTCTCTTCGAACCAGTCGGGCGAGGCGGAATCGACGATCTCGGCGCGCGTGAAGGCATCCCGCACCTGCGTGCGCCACTGCGGGCGCACGAGGTCGCCGACGATGTCGCGGTAGAAGAGCGTCGCCGCGCCCGACGGACGGGTGTGCGCTACCGCGATGAACGAGTCGTCGGTCGTCGGCACCCAGATGACGATGTCGGCGAAGGCGAGGTCGGCGAGCAGCTGGCCGTCGCCCGCCAGGCGATGCAGCCACTCGACGTCGGCATCGGTGGAGCGGCCCTGGGCGTACACGAGATCACTGAGCGTCGACACGCCCCCAGCCTATTGGCGCGTGCAGCCGCGGCGCGTGCTCACGCCGTGCGCGCGCGGCGCCCGGGCAGGGGCGCCGGGCGTC
>NZ_JAAGRY010000094.1 GCF_015707995.1 Microbacterium paulum | reverse complement strand
CGCGACGCCGCCGAGCGCGCGGCATCCGCTCCCCGCCGGCGAAGGTCGCGCCACGGTGAGACGGCCGGCGGCCCAGGTCGCCCCCTCACGATCGTCGCCTCGGCGCGACGCGAGGGCGCCGCGCTCGACCTCCTCTCCGACGCGCACCGACCCGGAGTGAGCGCGCTCGCGCTGACCGCGGGCTCCGCATCGGCTCCCGCTTCCGCTTCGACCTCCTCGCAGGTGATCTCATGACCCTCTCCCTCGAGCGCGCGCGTTCGCGCCGTCCCGTGACCTGGCTGACCCTGATCGGCATCGTGCTGCTGCCGGTCGTGATCGGTGGCATCCTCGTCGCCGCCCTGTACGACCCGGTCGAACGTCTCGACGGCATGCGCGCCGCGATCGTGAACAACGACGAGCCGGTCACCGTCAACGGACAGCTCGTGCCGCTCGGCCGCCAGCTCGCGGCCGGGCTCGTCGGGGGTTCGGACGATCTGCCGTCGAACCTCGACTGGACGATCTCGAACACCGACGACGCCGCGGCCGGCCTCGCCGACGGCACCTACGACGCCGTCATCACGATCCCCGCGAACTTCTCCGCGGCCGCGACGTCGACCGCGGGCGCCTCGGACGGGTCGGGCGGCACCCCCGAGAAGGCGACGATCTCGGCGCAGACCTCGCCCGACAGCCTCATCGTCGACGACGCGATCACCTCGCAGGTGGCGAGCGCTGCGGCATCCGTGCTCGGCACGCAGCTGTCGACCGTCTACCTCGAGAACGTCTTCCTCGGGTTCACGACACTCGGTGACAAGCTCGGCGAGGCCGCGACCGGCGCCCACCAGCTCGCCGACGGGGCCGCGCAGGCCTCCGCCGGCGCCGCGCAGCTGCCGGCCGGGGCGACCGCGCTCGCGAGCGGTGCCACCCAGCTCGGCGAGGGGGCGACGGAGCTCTCGGGCGGCCTCACCCAGCTCGCCGACGGCACCCGTCAGTCCGCGGGCGGCGCCGGCCAGCTCGCCGCGGGTCTCGGACAGCTGTCGGGTCAGCTCACCTCCACCGCTCCCGACACTCTCGGCGGGGCGGCCGCCACGAACGTCTCGTACACGAATGCCGCCGCGACGGCCACGCAGGGCCTCGCCGGCACCTACCAGACGCTCCTCGCCGCCAACAACTGCATCCCGCCCGCGACGCCGACGACGCCCGAGCAGGGCGCCGTGTGCCTCGCCCTCGGGCAGCTGGCGACCGGCATCACCGACTCCGCCACGAATGCGGGATACTCGGCGGGCTACGCTGCGGGCGTGCAGAAGGGGCTCGGCACCGCGGCCGCGGGCATCGACCAGCTCACCGCCGGCGCGAGCGGACTGCAGTCGGGACTCGGCACCATCGCCGACGGCCTCGACCAGTCGGCGACCGGGGCCACCGGGCTCGCCTCCGGCGCCGCGCAGCTCTCCGCCGGGGGAACCCAGCTCGCCGATGGCGCGACCTCGCTCGCCGATGGCGTGAGCGCGCTCAGCACCGGAACGGCGTCGCTCGCCGACGGCCTGACCCAGGCATCCGCCTCGATCCCCTCGTACACCGATCAGCAGGCGAAGGACCTCGCGTCGGTCGTGGCGGACCCGGTGCGCGCCGACGGCGCGAGCACGACGCTGTTCGGAGCGTCGGCGATCCCGTTGCTGGCGATGCTGGCGCTGTGGTTCGGCGGTCTCGCATCGTTCATCGTGCTGCAGGCGGTGCCGCGGCACGCGCTCAGCTCGCGCCGCTCGTCGGTGCTGCTGGCGCTGCGCGCCTTCGCCCCGGCCGCCGCGATCGGCGCCGTGCAGGGTCTGCTCGTCGCGCTGGTGGTGCAGCTGGCCGCCGGCTATGACGCGGGCGCGTGGTGGACCTTCGCGGGTCTCGCCGTCGTCGCCGGGATCGCCTTCGCCGCCGTCAACCAGGCTCTCGTCGCCGTGTTCGGCGGCGCGGGACGGTGGGTGTCTGCGCTCATCGGGGTGCTGGCGGTCGCGACCGGGATCGTCTCGACGGTGCCGGGTGTCCTCGCCGCGGTGGCGGGGCTCATGCCGACGACGCCGGCCTACACCGCGATGCTCGCCGCGCTGACCTCGGCGGGCGGCCTCGGCGCGGGACTCGCCGGCATGATCGTGTGGGCCGCGCTCGCCCTCGTCGTGACCATCATCGCCGTGGCGCGCCGCCGCACGGCGAAGCCATCGACGCTGCTGCAGCCCGCCCCCGCGCTGGCGTAGCCACCGCGGCCGGCGGCGGCTTCCCGTTGGCGCCACAGAAACCAGCATCCGCGCCAGGCTAACCCTGTAGCGGATGCCGGTTCCTGGTGCGGTACCAGCCTGCCGCGCACAATCCTGTAGCGGATGCCGGTTGCTGGCGCCTGGGCTGTGGTCCGCAGCCGACTCAGCCACCACAGGCTCACAGAGACGCGGCGCGCTACAGAAACCGGCATCCGCGGCAGGTTAAACCTGTGGCGGATGCCGGTTCGTGGCGCGGGGACGGGCGCGCGGGGCGCGGGGTGCCTCAGTTCAGGCCGCTGTAGACGTGCAGGCCCTTAAAGAACATGTTCACGATCGTGAAGTTGAACATCACGGCACTGAACCCGATGATCGACAGCCAGGCCGAACGCGTGCCGCGCCAGCCGCGGGTCGCGCGCGCGTGGATGTATCCCGCGTAGAGCACCCAGATGACGAAGGTCCAGACTTCCTTGGTATCGAATCCCCAATAGCGGTTCCAAGCATCATTGGCCCAGATCGCCCCCGCGATGAGGGTGAAGGACCAGAACATGAAGCCCATGATGGCGAACCGGTAAGCGAGGGATTCGAGGGCGTCCGCGGAGGGCAAAGTACGCAGGAAGCGCGGGCCGGTCCTCACGGGGTTCGCCGGCGTCTCCGCGACGACGGACGCCTCGGCATCCCGCTCCTCCGCGGCGACCGCGTCGGCTGCGATCGCGAGCCGCTCCCGCCGCGCCTGCAGCAGCTGCAGCACCGACAGCGCGAACGCGAGGGCGAACAGGGCCGTCGCGAGCGACGCGACGAACACGTGGATGACGAGCCACACGCTCTTCAGCGGGTCGGACAGCGGCACCACGATCGTGTAGAACCAGATCGCCGTCGCGCCGAGCAGCACGGTCACGAGGCCCGTGATGAACGTTCCGAGGAAGCGCAGGTCGTAGCGCAGCAGCACCACGAGGTAGACGGCGACAATGAGCATCGTGCCAGTCAGGGCGAACTCGTACATGTTCGACCACGGCACGCGCCCCGCCGCGATGCCGCGGGTGATGTCGGCGGCGACGTGGAACAGGAATCCGAGCACCGTCAGCGATGTGCCGATGCGCGCCCACACGTAGCGCTTGCGCGCCGAGGGCCGGGCTTCGAGGTCGATCGCCGCGGCGTCTTCTTCGGCGCGCACGCGCGAGACGGCCGATCCGTCCGAGCCGACGCGGGCACCACCGACGGCGCCCGAGGCGGCCGCACCGACGAGTTCGCGCGCGCGTGCGGCATCCGTCGCGGCGGCGTCCTTGTGCTGCAGCGCGAGGTCGGAGCGGCGTGCGAGGTCGACGGCGTAGGCGATGAAGGCGAGCGCGTAGATCGCGATGGCCGTCCAGACGAGCAGAACCGAGACGGCGTCGAGCGAGAAGTCGGAGGCGGGCATGGCGTCCAGTCTACGCGGGGGTGTGCGTGTCGTCCGTGGCCCGAACGGGCGCGGAAGCGGTCGGATCGGTGCGGGCAGTGGATGCCCCGGCCGACGCCGCACTCGATGCCCCGGCGGATGCCCCGGTGGGCCATCCCTCGGCATCCAGAGCCTGCCCGTGGGTGCGCTGCAGATCGGCGACGGCGACGCCGAGCGCGGGGTCTTCGCCGCGGGCGAGACCGGCGTACTCGATCGCGACGGCGCCGTCTCCCGTCGGAACGGCCTTCACCCAGAGACGGCGACGGGGCACGAACAGCGCGGCGAGCAGCCCGAGCAGGGCGATCACGGCGAACAGCAGCACGAACGGGGCGCCGACGTCACGGTGGATCGACAGCGACACGTAGCGCTTCACGGTCTCGGCGCCGCCGGTCGCGGTGTTGTCGTCGAACGTGATCGTGCCGAGGCCGTCCGGCAGGTCGACGGTCTGCCCGGGCTCGAGCTTCAGCGAGTCGACGCCGATCGAGCGTCCGGTGAGCTGGGTCATGCCGCTCGTGTCGAGGGCGTAGACGTTGCGCGGGGTGCCGTCGTCGATGCCGAGGTCGCCGACGTAGACGTCGACGGTGAGGAGCGGGTTCGCGAGCGCCGGGTAGGCCGAGGTGAACGCCCCCGAGTGCAGCGTCGCGGCGGTCGGGTAGAAGAAGCCGACGAGGCCCACCTGTTGCGCGAGACCGTCGGGCACCTTCACGACGCCGAGCGAGGTCATGTTCGTGTCTTGCGGCAAGAACTCGACGTCTTCGCGGAACACCACGTCGCCCGCAGGGTTTCGCACCGTGATCGTCGGCGCGTAGCCGTTGCCCATGAGATACACGCGGTCGCCGGCCATGTCGACCGGGTGGTTGACGCGCACGGTCTGCTGCTTCGCGTCTTGCCCCGGCTGTCGCGTGGTGAGGTTCGCGGCGAAGTCGCCCGCCATCCCCTGACCCGCCTCGCCCACCGGCACGTACGACACGTCGAAGCTGTCGAGGGTCAGCGAGTACGGCGACAGACTCTCGGTGTCGACGAAACGGCCCGGGTTGAACGACGTGTACCCGAGGCCGAGCGAGTTGACGAAGCTGTCCCCCTCGACGATCACGGTCTGCCCCGTATAGGTGAGCCCGCCGCCGACCCCGACGGCGATCAGCACGCCCACGAGCGCGCCGTGGAAGACGAGGTTGCCGGTCTCTCGCGCATAGCCGCGCTCGGCCGACACGGATGCCACGGCCGGGCGCGTGCCCGTCGCGGGCGCGTCGTACCGCTCGACGCGGTACCCGGCCTTGCGCAGCTGCGCTTGGGCGAGGTCGACGGCGCGGGATGCCGCGGCCTCGGCATCCTCACCCGCGGGAACCACTCGCACGGCTTCGGTGTAGTCGTCGAGCCGCGACAGCCGCGCGGGGGTGCGGGGAGGGCGGGCGCGCAGGGCCTTGAAGTGGTGCGTCGTGCGCGGGATGACGCAGCCGATCAGCGAGATGAACAGCAGGATGTAGATCGCCGAGAACCACGCCGACGAGTACACGTCGAACAGCTGCAGGTGATCGAGGATCGGGTACAGGTCGGGGTTGTTCGTGCGGTACTGCGTGACGCCGTTCGGGTCGGCGGTGCGCTGGGGCACGATCGAGCCGGGGATCGCGGCGATCGCGAGCAGCAGCAGCAGCACGAGCGCCGTCCGCATACTGGTCAGCTGGCGCCAGCCCCACCGCAGCCAGCCGACGAGACCGAGGCGCGGCTGCGCGATGCGCTCGACGCCGTCGGCGTGATCGGACGGGCGGAGCGGATCAGAGAGGGAGTTCGACACTGCCGATCACCCCCTGCAGCTGCGACATGACCGACGTCCAGACGCCGGTGACCATGAGAAGACCGAGGATCACGAGCAGCACGCCCCCGATGATGTTGACGACGCGGATATGCCGACGCAGGAATGCGACCGAGCGAGTGGCCCAGCCGAACCCGATCGCGAGCAGCAGGAACGGGATGCCGAGGCCCAGCGAATACGCGACGGCGAGCGCGACCGCGCGCCACGGATCGGCCTGCGTGAGCGAGATGGAGAGGATCGCGGTGTAGGTGGGGCCGATGCACGGCGCCCAGCCGATGCCCATCGCGACGCCGAGAAGCGGCGCCCCCAGCAGCCCGAGACCCGACCGCACCTGCGGCTTGACGGTGCGCTGGGCGAACCCGAACACTCCGAGGAAGACGAACCCCATCACGATCACGACGACGCCGAGCACGCGCGTGATCGCGTCTTGGTACTGGACGAAGAACCGGCCGAGCGATCCGGCGAGCACGCCCATCGCGACGAACACGACCGTGAACCCCGCGATGAACAGGAGCACGCCCGCGAGCAGTCGCCCCCGCCCTGCGACGCGGGTCACAGACTCCGCAGAATCGCGCGAACTCCGCACAGAATCGCCGGAATCCTGCGAAGTACGTGGATTCCTGCGGGTTTCGAGGCCGACGGAGCCCCCGAGAAAGCCGAGGTAGCCCGGAACGAGCGGCAGCACGCACGGCGAGAGGAACGAGACGAGCCCCGCGAGCATCGCGATCGGCAGCGCCAGCCACAGCGCGCCGTCGAAGACGATCGAGCCGGCGTTCACGAGAGCCCGCTCACGACAGAGGGCCTCACGACGTCTCGGCGAGCACGTCGTCGACGACGGTGCGCAGGATCGAGCCGCTCTCGATCTGGCCGATGAACCGCGCCGCGACGCGGCCCTGCTTGTCGAGCACGAGAGTGATCGGCACCGACTGCAGCGGCGTCCAGTCGACGAAGGCGAGCTTGAGGTCGGCGTCTTCCTTCGCGATGAGCGACGGGTAGGTGATGCCGTAGGTCTGCTCGAAGGCGGTCGCCTGCTCGGGGCCGTCGTAGATGTTCACGCCCAGAAAGCGCGCACCCTTCGCCGAGACCGTCTGGTAAGTGTCTTCCAGAGTGGATGCCTCGGCACGGCACGGTCCGCACCCGGCGTACCAGAAGTTCATGACCAGCACGGTGTCGGCGTAGTCGGCGCTCGTGACGGTGCTGCCGTCGACCGCCGTACCCGAGAAGTCGACGGCGGCTCCCCGCTGGTCGACCGGGATCTCTTGCACGCGACCGTCGCCCGAGATGAAACCCTGGCCCCCGCCCTGCTGGTACTGCTCGACGAGCCCGTCGTTGGCGCTCGTGCACGCGGTCAGGGTCGCGGCGAGTGCGAGGGCGGCGACCGAGGCCCAGATTCTGCGGCGCATCAGACGGCTCCCACATCGACGCTGCCGGCGGTGACCGCGGGCTCGGCGTAGTCGACCTCGACCCACTCGCGGCCGCGCCGCTCGAAGCTCGTCACGCTCGACAGTGCGCACCGGCGCTTGCGCGGATCGTGGCGCAGCGGCTCGCCGGCGACGGCGAGGTGGGTGATCCAGATGGGCAGCTGGTGCGAGACGATCACGACGTCGCCGCCGTCTTCTTGCCCCCAGGCGTCGCGCATCGCGGCATCCATCCGCTGCACGACCTCGAGGTAGGGCTCGCCCCACGTCGGAATCGACGGGTCGCGCAGGTACCGCCAGTTGGCGGGGCTCAGCACGGCGCGGCGCATCTGCTTGCCCTCGAACACGTTGGTCGGCTCGATGACGCGCTCGTCGATGATCGGGGTGAGTCCGAAGGCCGCGGTGAGGGGCTCGGCCGACTCACGGGTGCGCTGCAGCGGCGAGGCGTACAGGGCGCTGACGGGGCGGTCGAGGCCCCGCAGGTGCGCGGCCGCGGCGGCGGCCATCCGGCGACCCTCGGCGCTCAGCGCGAAGTTCGGCAACCGCCCGTACAGCACGCGATCGGGGTTGTAGACCTCCCCGTGGCGCACGAGGTGAAGGCGATCGGCGGGCATCCCTCAAGTCTACGGGGGCGGTGGTTGTGGGCGGGCTGAGAGCATACGCACAGGTTCGGGCGCAGGCCCGCCCCGGTCAGTGCTGGGTCATCATCCCCAGGCACGGGCCGAGCACGATGATCCAGACCGCAGCGACGATGATGAGCACGCCCGTCGCGAACCTGCGGGTCTTCGGGAAGAACATCATCACGATCGCCGCGACGGCGATGAGCACGAACGGCACGAGGAAGCCGGTCACGCCGCCGACGCTCAGCAGCCCCATCGCCACGAACAAGGCCAGCACGTGCGCACCGCACCCGATGCCCGCGCCCGCACCCACACCGAGCGGCTTGGCCGCCGGCTGCGCGGCATAGGCCGCCTGCCCGTATGCACCCGGCGGGTACGCGCCCGGCGGGTAGGCACCTGACGGGGAGGGCTGCTGCGGGGCCGCGCCGGGTGGGTAGGCGCCCGGTGGGTAGGCGCCCGGAGGGTACGCGCCGGGTGCGTACTGGCCCGCCGGGTACTGTGCGGGCGGATACGGGCCGGCCGGATACTGCTGCCCCGGCTGCGACGCCGGGGGCGGCGTCGGCTGCTGCCCCGTGGCCTGCACGGACGGCTCTGTCTCCGGCGGCGCGGCGGAATCGTCCGCCGGCTGCGCGGGCGGCTCG
>NZ_JAAGRY010000093.1 GCF_015707995.1 Microbacterium paulum | reverse complement strand
TCGCCCGCCGCGTCGCCCGCGGCTTCCGCAACTACGACAACTACCGACTCCGCATGCTCCTCATCGCCGGCGGCCTCGACCCCACCACCCCCACCTAAAGTCCGAAGAGCCAATAAACTCATACCTGCGTCCCTCTCGGAGAGGCCATCGCGCGACAGCTGCTGACTGCGCTGTGAGCGACACGAGACCTCTTCATCCGGCGAGCCCTCGGCTCCCCCTGGCGCGGCGGCTGCGGTGGTCGTCTCCGTCACCGACGGCGACACTGTCGGGACAAGTGCGGGCACGGTGCGGATCATAGGCATCGATGCACCCGAGCGCGGGGAGTGCGGTTACGACGACGCCTCGTCCTACGTCTCCGGACTTCTGCCCGAGGGCGACACCGTCACCCTGACGCTCCCTGACGGGGAGAACGAGGAAGACAAGTACGGTCGCCTGCTCCGCTACGTCGACACGACGCAGGGCGTGGATGTCGCTTCGTCCCTCCTGCCAGCGGGCGTCGTCGTCGCACGCTACGACTCGACCGACGGGTATCCATGGCGCCCTCGGGAAGCGGACTACCACACCGCGCAAATGGCAGTCCTCGGAGACGCCGGAACAGTGACGACCGTCGCGTGCAAAGCGGCCTCCGACGCAGCCGAACAAGCGAGACCGGCCGCGGAGCAGCAAGCCGCTCAGAAAGCCGCCAACCAGCTGCCCGCCGTCGATGAGTGGTGGAAGCAGTACACGTCCTGCACGAAGCTCAAGAAGAACCCCAACGGCCACCCCACGGGTCCGTTCTCCCGAGACAACCCGGCAGAGGCCGCTATCTACGACTGGTTCGCCAACGGCACCGGCAACAACGGCGATGGCGAAGGAGATGGACTCGCGTGCGAATGAGCCGCCAGTTCTAAATGCTCGTCATTTGAAGAATCTCGACGGGTGATGCATCACTGCACCGGCACTCTGTTTCTTCGCTCGTGCGAGATCAATATCCGTGCTGTCACACGGCTGCTCAAGATAGGCGGGAACTGACAAACGAATCCGTAGCGGAATGGCGCGCAACTCAGTTGTGAGGTGGCCACAGGCCGACGGATTGCCGGTATTCGGTAGCGTCGGGGTCTTCTGTGAACTCGAGGATGTTGCCGACCTTGCTGAGTAGCACGTCGCGGACCTCTGCGGGGCTCGCGAAGAAGAACTCTTTGCGGTTGTTCGCGCGATTAAGAGCGCGGTCCGCGAAATGCCGGTGGAGTTCGGCTTCGAGGCTTACGGCATCCTCGGAGAAGAACAGAGCGTGGGTATCGAAGCGGAACGGCACGGACGCCCCGCCGAGCTCGAAGATGCGCTCGCGGGGTTCGAGTCGCCGGGTGAGGCCGATCTTGACAACGTTCGCACCAAACGCGCCCTGGTTCGAGATTACATAGACGTACCCGGCGCGGATGTTCGCGGCTCGGTAGTCGTTCTGCTCGATGGCCGCGTCGACATCAGCGAGTCGCTTCGCGAGAGTCGGATCTTCCTGCCCGTTCTGCTGCAGCACCGCCAGCGTGTTGAGGAGATGTAGCCGTTCCTTATCGAGACGTGCACGCTCCTCCGCTAGCTCTCGCTCGACCCGCCGCTCCTCTCGAAGTCGGGCGCGCTCTTCCCGTTCCGCTTCCCGTTCCTGCTGCTTCTTCATCAGCCAGTCGGCCGTGAGCTCGATCTCCCGAACCCGCAGCTCGTGGAACTCGTCGCTGATGCGCATCTCCATCAGCTTGCCGAGCTTCGCGATAGCGGTGCGAGACGCTTCGATACGGCGCTTAGCCGTGAGGACATTCCCCGCGCGAAGCGTGCGCAGAGCGTTGTCGACCTCGGCGTTGTACGCGCGGAGCATGAGTTTTCCGAGGTCATCAGTCATTCGACGACCCTGTGCCAGCGAGTTGTTGAGCGTGAACAGTTCGGATCGGATGATCGCCTCGCCGGCGTTCACGAGGGACGCGATCTCACTCTCCAGTGACTTGAGCTCGTCCTGGTAAGCGGCGGCTGTCTCAAGGGGGTGGTGGTACCGATAGATTCCAACGTCCTGGAGGACGCGCGCGTCGTCGAGAACGACGTACTCATCGGTGCCCGTTGTTGCGAGCCGAGCGCGCAGGTCGGCATTCTCCGCTTCGAGAAAAGCAACCCGCGCATTGCCGTCGGTGGCGGGAGATGAGACAGTTTCCGGCGCCTCAGAGGGGCTGCTGACCCCCGGCGCCGCGACTGCCTCATCGTTGTCCGGAACCCATAGTTGCCACCCGTCCGGTGGGGCCGGCCACGAGGGGTCGGGAGTCCACCCGGCAGGGGGCACCCACCCGGCGGGAGGCTGCGGCCACCCGGGAGGCGGATTGAAGGAGAGGGTCATCGCGCGCGGCGAACGCCGGCTGCGGTGATCGGTGTGAGCGCGTACGGGTTCTTCGACACCGCCGCTCCAAGGTGCTCGAGCGTCGCAGCCGGAACGACTGCCGACAAGTCCAGGTTCTCGAACTCCTCGCGGCTCGCCGCAACAGCAACAAACAGCACGTAAGTCGGCTGGCCGGTAGCGGGACTGATCGTCTCGGTGCCCAGCTCAAGTGATATCGACTTGATCAAACCGCGACGGTCCGCTTCGAACACTTCGTGCAACGACCGCAGGGCGACATTGTGCACGAGACCCGCGTACCTGTCCTTCGTGTCCTTCTGCGTTGCCGCTACCGGCGTGATCTCGTCGGTCGCCTTCGTGTACTTGTAGTACTTCACCACTGGCACGATTTCAGGGCCGGGAATCAGAACGCGCATCGCCAGTTCCGCGTTCGCGGGGTCGAACTCGGCCGAGTGCGAGACGGGGAGCCACTCGGGGTAGACCGAGTTGGCCAGGACAATCGACACGTACTCTCGGACAGCATCCACCGTGCCATACCCGAGGCCCGCGATCAGCTGATCGAGCGCCTCATTCTGCTCAGCGACATCTCGTTCGCGGACGGCGCTGTCCTGCGCGTACGTCGCCTCCGCTGCCGCGAGCTTCTCCTGCCGTTCCTGCTCCGCACGTGCGTGCGCTTCGAGCTGAGCCGCTCGGCGTCCCGGCAACTCGTCCGTGGCCTGCTTCCACGCGTGATAGTCCTCCGCGTACTTCTGCTCCACCGCGAGGGTTGCCTGTTCCTGCTTCTGCTTGCGCCCAAATAGGCCCTTCACGGCCTCCGGCTCCTGCTTCACAGGGAGCGGCGGCTCCGGAATTGGCGCAGGCGCCGGGAGGGCGATGCGCAAATGCGCGTACGGGAACGGCGGGTGCTCCACAACCGCGCGCAGCGTCTCCAGGTCCACGAAGTCGTCGACGGCGAGCGTCGCTTCGAGGATCCCGTCCAGCTCCGCGAACCGAGCATGCAGCTCGCTCGTCTCGTCTTCGGCCTCTGCGACGCGGGCCTCCGCGTGCGCCTGCGCTGCCTCCCGCTCTAGCCGCTTCCTGTCCTGTTCGGACGCCCGCTCCGCTGCAAGCTGTGCGCGCTCAGCGCGACGCTGCGCCGCTTCGGACTGTTTCACGGCCTGCGCGTGCTGACGTATTGCGGCCTGCTGCCGCTGGTCCGCCAGCCTCGCCTGATGCTGCATCTCAGCAAAGAACCCACGACGACGTGCCATTCCCACTCCTCTATCCGGCCGCAGTCTATCGAACGTCGTCGTCCGACGCGGACTCACCGTTGTCCCCCACCGGTCCGGTCGCGAAGTAGCGAGGCTCTCGCTACCGCGGTAGTGGCTCTACTAGACCATCCCTAAAAGGGCACTGACCGAAAGTGGAACCATCGCGTGCAAGGCTCTCCACGCGGCCGTCGGCGACGGACGCGTCGAGCGCTTCGATTTGCCCTGGACCGAATGCCACATCGCGAAGCGTGGACACGTCGGTTGCGGCTCTGTGGTTTGCGTCCTCGAGCCGGCCGGTCAATCAACCTGCGGCACGTTCGCGAGCGAGCAGACGAAGTATCGCATCAAGGCGGCTGGGCATCGGTTCGGAGCGTCGACGTTCATACTCGCGAACCCATACGTGATAGCGAGTCGAACCAGGGAGCCAGGCGCCCTTCTGCTCGCTCCGACCGATCCACTCGCCGACGTAGTCGATGTAAGCGATCGCAGTCTCACGACCGTCCTCAGTGACTCCGCTGAGAGGCAATGCGCCCCACTTAGGCTCGGTGTGGGCACGGGCGGCTATTCCAACATGTTCCGCCAGGGCGTCGACGATACTGCGCCCGGCGTGACGTGCCTCCGACGGGAGCTGGCCTTCGCGTCTGGTCACGGCATTACCCCAGATGGTGACGGCGGCCGCGACATCCTCGCTACCGATCGAGTCCACCTCTAATGAGCGCAGCGTCACCGCCCGCACCGCCCCGAGCGCTGAGAGCAGTTCGTTACTTGTGGTGCGAACGGACACCCGATTCTCGGTCCTCCGCGCATTGCGGGCTGAGAGCGCGGCGGTCGACACTGAACCGATAAGCGCGCCGAACGCCGTCCCGCCGACGCCCACCAATGCGATCAAGAGTCCTGTATCCATGGGCTCCACGCTAGTTGGAGGACGCAACAGCCGCCGGGCGGCGCCATCGCCCGATCCCTCTGCGGGCATCTCGGAAAGTGGGTGGTCATGCATCGCAGGCGCAGCGGAAGCCGACGGGGGAAATGCCGGTGCCTTCGGATTGTGGTGAGCGGGCGGCGGGCGGAACCGGGGCGCCGCTAGCTGGCCGCAGATAGATCGCTTCGGGCATTGTGAGCCTTATGCCGAAGCCGACGTCGCCAGCCTCAAGCGTCTCTGCTGCGAAGCTCGCGTGGATTGTGGTGGGTACGTCGGTCATCGCCGGAACTGTATCCGCCGCGGCGGTCCTCTTCATCGACCGACCACATCGCTGGGGGGCTGGCCTATGGCTTTCCGACTTCGCGAGAAGCGCGGGGATGGCGGGCCTGTTTGCCTGCATTGCTGCACTCGTTGCCCTCGGTGGAATCCTCCGTCAGGTCAAACAACCCCAAGCCGCGCTCGAGCATCAGAGGAGGGTCGAAGAAGATCGGGCGTGGTGGACTCGATTCGAGTGGGTCGCTGGAAGAGCAGTGCCGCCCGACCCGTCCGACGAGCCGCTGCCGTGGACAGCCGTGCTGAGCACCTTCGAGGCGCTTGCATCCAGCGCGCGCGACGAGGTGCAACAGACAGCCGTCGGCGCCATTATGGACGTTGCTGCGACCAAGTCCTCAGCACGTATAGTCGACGACAAGCCATCGGACGTCGCCACGAACCCCTCGGCGACGTCGCACGCGCTGTCCGCGCGTCGCACTTATGTCGACGCGACGGCACATACGCCCGTCCAGTCCACCGCGGTGAAGAGATTGCTGTACGAGGCCGAGGTGCACGAGGCGCTCGTGCGGATGTTTCCCGATAACCTCACTATTCCTGGCGGCTTGAGCGCCCCGGACGCATTGCTGATGTTCGGAGCAAGGTACGTAATTGTCGAAATCAAGGCGTACAGCGCGGCTCCGGGCCGCCAGTCGACCGCGCGCTTCGAAGCTCAAATGCGCGGCTACCTGGCCGGTTCTCGGAACAGTGCGGGTCTGATCGTCCCGCCTGTCGCGATTCGCCTGACGAAGGAAGCTCGAGATGCCGGAATCCACGCAGTCGAGTGGAAGTCGCCGGAAGACGATGCGGAGCTGGCCAAAGCCGTTACCTACCTCTCCACGCGGTAACAGGAACGTTCCTGAACGGTCAGGTTCTGTGGCTGGACTCGATACCCACTGGGAGTACCCAACCTGGCCACGCCCGCGAACGTGCAAGCGCAGCCAAAATCTCCGACGCAGGTCTCAACTCGTCATCGACATACTCGCTACGGTCACCGGCAGCATCGACTCCAACGGGGAGATCGGCATCAGCATCGTCGTGAAGCGATCAGCTGAGCGACACCCGTCGGGCGGGTCGCAGGCGCGACCGAACAGATCGCGACGAAGGTCACGGATATCCGCGACATTTCGCCGTTACCCCATACGATTCGATCGTGCGCGCCCCATCGACTGACATGCCCGGCGAACTGCTTCAGAAGCTGGGAGAGGACGGTGCTCGCCGCGCCAAGGTGTGGCTCGACTCCACCACTAGGGTGAAGTCGAGCTGGTCGGTGTACGACAAGGTGGCGGTGGGGAGGCTCTCCTACAAGTGGCCGCACGGGGGAAAGAGGTTCTCCTACGACCTGGGCGGGATCTTTCACGGTGGCGAACTTGAGCAGGAGGCCTTCCTTGCGGAGTGCAAGAAGTACTCCACCGGCAACCAGGGTCACCACTTCGACAAGTTCCTCGCGCAGAGCTACGTCACGCTAGAGCACGACCCGGGGATGGCGCACCACTTCCTCTGGATCACGTGGCATCCGTTCCGTATTTCGAAGTGGAATGAGCTCTACAGTGAGGAGGCGATTCGGGACGCGTTAGTGGTCGAACGCGAGCGTGTGTTCGGTGAAAAGGTAAGCGAGGACGATGCGAAGGAGCAGATCAGGGCCGACATCGTCGCCGACCTCGCCACGCGAGTCTGGATCATCGTCTTGTCGGACCGTCAGGAGACACTCGTCATTAGCACTGAAGACCGCGCCGAGCTCATGAAGATC
This sequence comes from Microbacterium paulum, assembly GCF_015707995.1. Taxonomy (GTDB): domain Bacteria; phylum Actinomycetota; class Actinomycetes; order Actinomycetales; family Microbacteriaceae; genus Microbacterium; species Microbacterium paulum. Next base: position 1,655 of record NZ_JAAGRY010000093.1, on the reverse strand, counting down.
CGCACACTGCAGGGAGGCAGCTGATGTCCACCACTCAGCGTTCCGCAACTGATGCAGCGTCGACCATCGACGCTGTTCAAGACGAAGTCGCATCGAAGTTCCAGCACGCCGACGCCGCGATAACTGTCCGGCGGACCGGCTACTTCAACCACACCTATGCTCCGGACCTGGTGCTGCAGTGGCGCGGCGAGAAGGAGGAGCGCCATGTCTTCATCCGCACGTCCGACAGTCCGATCTACTTGGCCGAGGACATCGAACTCGCCCGGGACCGGGACCCAATCTTTGTTCCGTTGGGGGGGTTATCCGAGGAGCCTCCCGCTGAGGTCGTCGACCGGGTCTCCCTGGCGACTAAGTCTCGGCAGTCGCGTGCCCTCATCGCCGAAGCGCAGAGCATCGACGCTCTCGCCGATGACGATCTTGGCCCCATCGGAACTCTCGCCGCGCGAGCGGTGCTCCAGGGTGGGTCAGGCGTGATCCCGCCGGGGACCGCTGCCGCATTCGGCTCGACCATCGCTTCAGGGTTCGAAGGGGCGCTTCTTGGGGATGTAACTACGACGAGCGATGCTATCCGCGAGAGCACTGAGCTGTTGGACGACCGGCGGACAGCCCAGCTCGCCGAGCTCCTCCAGGCGGCATGGATCGGCGGTGGCCAGATCGGCACCGCGTTCCCCGGCATCGGCATCGCGTCTACCTCGATTCAGCCCGAGGCTCTCAAACTTCTCCTCGACACGGTCGAAGTGGACGACGTGAAGTTTTGGAGCAGGCTTGCGCAGGGTCTTCAGCTGACTCATTTCGCCGGGATAACTATCTCCGAGCAGCATGCCGGATTCCAGATGCTGATGAAGGCCGCCGCACCTCGACTGAAGGCGAAGGGCGCAAGGGCGGTGGACCTCGACGGCGTGTCTCTCCCTGCGCCGAAGTGGGCAGTCAGCGATGGACGGCTCTCACTCGCGATCTTGAAGGCCCGTGTCGAGTTCGTTGCCAGAAGCATTGAGGACTTCGCCTCCGATGGTGTTGACGCGTCTCCCTCTGTCCGAGTGTTCACTCAGCGTGCGCAGGACGCGGATCTGAAGATCATGCGCGTGACTCTAAGCTCCGGTGACCGCAGACTGGACTACTCCAGCGAAGACGGCACATCCGTTACGGGCGATGACCGGCTTATCGCGCTTGAATCAGATATCGGCGCAGACCCAACGGTCCTTCGAGCGTCCGTCGAAGCTGAGGGCAGAGAAGTGGGTGTCCAGATGCAGACGGCAACGGCATCTGGCCACACGCGCTCCCTCTTCTACGTCTCCACGCTTGCGCGCACCGCGCTTCCGCTTCTCACCGAGCTGGGCGCAGAAGGACGCGATGCCTTGAACGTCCTATTCGAGCCCGAGGAACCGTCGACCGAGGTCGCGTGACGGCGCTGGGTGCGCCGGCCGCGTCGTCGTAAGCGAACTGAGACGGCGCGACCCGTCGGCGCAACCAAAGTGGCTCTGCGCATTCTGGGTGGGGTGAGGCGCTCGGGCGTGGCGTGACGGGGTGAGGTGGGTCGAGGCCCGGACCTGGATCGTGTCAGATTAGTGCCCCACGCCCGGCCGGAGTGCGGCGATGATGTCGGCGGCTTCCCCCGTTGGCGGGGTGGTCGCGGTGAGTTCGTGTCCGTCGATGGT
>NZ_JAAGRY010000092.1 GCF_015707995.1 Microbacterium paulum | reverse complement strand
GGCAGATCGCCGGCTGGAAAGCTATCCTGAATACCCTGTCCATCACCTACGGCGACCGCCTAGGAATCAACTAAGCCGAAGCCCCATACACAAAGGAACGGACAGACCCGCCGCCCTCGGCGATGTCTATGAGGTGCTGCGATGATCGCAGGGCCGCGTAGAAAGCCATTGGTCGCAGTACTGGCGGTAGTGATGATTGCTTGCCTGAGCGCCTGCACCTCTTCGAAGGAGACGAATGTGAGCGGCATGACGCCTCAGCAATCAAAAGCCCGTGCCCTTGCGATGGAGCAGGAGATCGCGGGACGGTTGCCGAAGGATGCTGTGGTGAGCGTTGACCCCTCTCGAGGAGGCACGTTGATTTCCTGCGCGGGCGACGGAGTCTATTCACGCGCTGCGGGGGTGACGATCCACATCGCGGAAGGAACAGACCCCGCAACACTTCTTCCCGCTCTGGCGGAGAGCTATTCGTCCGATACCCGCTTCCAAGTGCGCGATGTCGACAGCGACTATAGATCCGCGATCCAACTGAGTGGCGAGTACGCAGAGGGATACGTGATCGGAACGACCGGGGGTGAACACGCGCTCGTGGTCGACTCTTTTTCGCCGTGCTTCGAGCTCCCTCCGACAATGTCCCCGTTTGACGACTTCTGAACACGCATGGCGACGCGTTCTACGACGGAGCAGCCCCACCCTCCGCCACTCCGGGAAGCTCCTCCACCTCGGCATCGGCAGAGCCCACTCACGCACCGAGATCATCGCCCTCATCCACAACAACGACGCCACCATCGCCAACCAAAGCACCGGCGAAATCCACGCCCACTTCACCCTCGACCCCACCCGCGGCTACCAACGGAAAAGCGGATGAACCCCGGTCTCCGGGGGTTCATCCGTTCGCGATGTCCCGAACATCACATTGGCGGAGACGGAGGGATTTGAACCCGGCCGCCTGACCGTCTCACGGGTGCATGAACCTCGTCTAGCCGCGGTTTGCCTGCGTTTCCCGCGGTCGCTGTAGTCGTTGACGTGAGGGCACCGTCGTTCGTCGGGACGCAAACGAGACGCAGGAGAGGGCCTTGCGACCCTCGGCGACAGCTGGCCAAATCTGCGTTGCATGCGCGAATTCGGTGCCCCACTCGGGCGCAGAGTGGACAGCGCCCTGTCTTCCCCGCCAGCGTCGCTCAGCTCCTCGCGGCACGGCGCCGAGCGAGCTGCGGGCTCTTGTCCCGTCGACGTTCAGATTATTCGCGTGTTCGCCCCGGCCCATGCCACCACGGACTGAATCGGAACTAAATCTCGACAGACTTGCTAGGAGCTGGTCGTGGCGCACGGCGACATTCCCATGATGTTGAGGGACGCTGTCGATCCTTCTGATGCGTCGCTCACGGTGACCACGATCGACGTGGCCTCTTCGAGAATGTCGACGGTCGCGTAGCCAACCGGGATCTGTGATGGAACGACATCCCATCCCTCGCCGAGCGTGTCCGGCAGGGCAAGGACAAACGACTCTATGTCGAAGCCCGCGGGTACGGTGATGTCCCAGTTGCCTGTGTAAAAGGCTCCGCGCTTGTTGTCGACGCCCACGGGGTCATCACACGGATAGGGCTCCTGCTCGGGTCGTGGCGTGACGACAGATGCCTCAGGCAGCAGATCCACGACTGTCTGCATCGCCGCGCGGGTGTCTGAGCTGACGTCGTCGTACGTCGGCAAGTTGCTCGCCATTCCGCATCCTCCAAGAATCATGCTCATCCCCACAGCGGTGAATGCACTGACGACTCTGCTACGCGTCATCGTGTTGCCCCTGCCGTCCCTGCGAGTAGCCGTTGAACTTCACGCATCGATGCGGCGTTCTTCTGGATGTCGTCGCTCATTGTGTCGATGTGGTTGCTCACGCTATCGGGGATCTGCACGGCTACGGCGAGAGGGCCACCGACACCTAACTCGACCTGCGCGATCGCGGCGTTGATCGGGAGGCCGCTTTGACCGGAGTCGAGGACGTTGATTCCTGGGATCGATTCGGGCGCCACACCGAACCCCACCTCCCACGCCTGCAGCCCGGCGTAGTAACGATTGATGTCGTTCGGTGCCTGGATCGCATACCTTATGACGTCGGGAGCGGGCTCGTAGCCGAAGGTTGCGCCGACGCCGGCGGAAAGAACGCGGACAGTTGGCGTGCCGCCGTACGCTTCCGCAGCGGATCCGATCGCCGACGCATAGGAGTTCTCATAACTCACGGTCGGGATGCCAGGCATCGTCGCGAAGATTCCCTTCTCGAACGCCGCGAGCTCAGGGGCCCGCGCCGCGGCGAACGCGTTGTTCTGCGGACCACTAGACCACAGATCGATGGGGTCGGCCGTCAGATACGGCATCGGTCCTGTCAGCACGGTGAAAGCCACAACGCTCTGCGTTCTGGAGTTGTTCACCTGCCAGTTAGCGAATCTCGTCGTCGGGTTCGAGCTGGTGAACTCGCCGATGCGCGCGTTCGTGCCCGGGACGACGAATAGTGCTGACTTCGCGGTTTCCGGGTTCCCAGCCATCTCGATGACAGCGCCATTCTCTGGATGCCACAGGTACAGCTGCACCTCGCCGGCGACGACGCGTTCAAGATACCTGATGAGGTCTTCTCCGGCTCCGAACTCCGTCCGCAGCGTCGGCGCTCCGTCGATGTCGGAAAATGATGGCTGCGACCGGATCTTCCGCACTTGCTCAGCGGCGAGGATTTTGTTCGCTGCGACCCGAGATGCTGCGGGGACCCCGTTGAGCGCGCCGATGAACGCGGGCATAGCTGTCACCAGCGCGTGCTGCTGATCCTCGCTGAGACCCGCCCACCACTCCTGGGCAGCGGCCGGGTCCGATTTGGAAAGCTGCTCGAGAGCCTGCCTATCCGTGCGGGCTAGGACCAGCATGTCGATCGCCGAGAGGCCGGCGAACGGATTCGCGCCGGTTGCACCGTCGGAGGGCCGCGACATCGACCCGAGCACAGCCTCGCCTGTGAACGCTGCAATGCATTCTCGGTCGAGATACTCTCGCCGCTCGACCAGCAGATCTCACTCTTGCTCGAGTGCCCGGGAGCGCTGGCTCGTCACCACGAAAATCTCATTTGCTCGGTCGAGCAGCCGCCGCGCCTCCTCGGTGTCACCGCCTGTCGCCCAGTAGGAGGTCTGAAGATCGAGCGTCGCTGACTGCAGGTCCGTGCGAGCGGTCTTCAGATCACCCTCGGCCGCCGCACGGCGCAACTGCATGATGCGCTGCTGATCCTGAACCTCCTGCACCCCGCTCCCGTAGGTCGACAGCGCCGCCGACTCCGCCTCCCACCGTGACGCCAACGTTTCGAGCTCGGTCGCGGCAGCGGCCGCGGCGACAATGAACGACTCTCGCGACGCGCCCGACCATACACTCGGGTCAGCCTCCGCCGCGGCGCGCCGCATCTCAACCTGTGCGGCCCGCACCGTCGCCGCCTTCGACGCACGCTCCCTCGACGCCGCGAGCATCCCCGCCGGGTCACCGCGGCCCAGATCGGCGCGATCCACGCTCACCGCAGATCCATCGCCAGGCTGCGGTCGGATGCCTCGAAGGTCATGTCTGCCTCCCGCGGAAACGCAGCCACCTTGTCAACAACTCCGGCGAGCACCTCGCAGCGCGCACGCGCCAGCGAGGTCACCCGGAACGCCGCTTCTGCGACCCCCTCGCTGCCGAGCACGTCGTATCCGATGCCGTGAAGATCCCACGCCAGACTCGTGCGCGCGGAGCGCACCCGATCAGCGATGCCCTCGAGCACGATCCCATCCACACGCAGATCCACCACCCGATCGAGCTTAACGACGGGCCCCGCGCCTGCCTGTAGGTATTTCGGGGGACATCGCGTGACTCGTATGCGATCGCCGCAAGAGGCGGGCTCGACGCGGGCGACCCTCAACGACTGTCAGCTCATTGCTGGCACGGCTTGGTTGCCTCCTCGCCGGGTGTGCTCCAGCAATTCGCTTGGAAACACAAGTGGTCCAGCCGCAGTCGGAGGAGTCTCCTCCGATCGAACCCGAGGAGCCGCCCGGTCCCGGTTCACGTGGGGAGAGCCCGGTCAGATATCCGCGGCACCGTGCAGTGCGGCGGCGACGGTCTTCTTGAGGTCTTGCCACGACGCGATGAACTTCGCGACGCCCTCGTCTTCGAGCACCTGGGTGACGTCGGCGATGTCGACGCCGAGCTCCGGCAGCTGCGCGAACACGAGCTGCGCGTCTTAGCATCTCGGTGCGCGGGCCTCCGGCCCGACGCGCTCGTCTTCCCCTCGCCGACAGGCGGATACATGAAGCGCACGCGATCGAGCGAAGGGTCAAGGTCGTGGTTCGCTTCGGCTTTGAAGTCAGCCGGATTGCCGCACATGACGATCCACGGCCTGCGGCACACCGCGGCGTCACTCGCGGTGCAGTCTGGAGCCAACGTCAAGACGGCGCAACGCATGCTGGGGCACACCTCCGCGGCGATGACTTTGGACGTCTATGCTGACCTCTTCGACTCCGATCTGGACGAGGTGTCAGGCGCGATGGATGCCGCGGCGAGATCCGCCGGCATCGACGCACTGCTCGGCGAATAATCCGTCTAGCTTCTGGGCTGGAGCTCCTCCGTCCCTCCGGGCCGGTCGTCGAGCCCCCACGCGAGTGCGCGGTCACCGATGCCCTGAGACATGACAGAGATGACAAGACGCACGTTCGGACGCAACTGGACGCAAACGCGCTCCCTACGAAAAAGCGAAAAGCCCGCGATCCCAGTTTTTCCAAGGGATCGCGGGCCAAAACTCGTGGCGGAGACGGAGGGATTTGAAATCGCGCCGTTGGTAATCGAGGTCAACTGAAACCGCGTGATCCTGCGGGTTCTGACCTCGCCGGCATCCGCTTCGATCAGGTCAGTTCGGTTCGATTCGTGGCAGAAACGTGGCAGTGATCGACGGGCGTTGCTGTGGCCGCGGGCCGCCTTCAACGCGCGATCTGAGCCTACGCCGACTCGGCTTCAGTCATCATGTCGACGGCTTCGATCATTCCGTATCTGTCTCGCAGAGTCTCGAGAATCTCGCCGACGGCGAGCGTCGCGCCGTAGCGGCCAGACCGGCTCGCGATCTCGTGCACCGCGGCGAGCGCGAGCCGCGGGTTGAGCGCGACAGTGTTCTTCGCGAACTCCCTGGCGCTGAGCACCTGGATGCCCGGCGGAATCCGGTCGGCGGGGAAGCCCGAAAGTACCCTCGAGCGGTTGCCACCCATCAACTTCTGCGTCGGCGAACTCTCGGCGCATCGCGGCAATGAGGGCCGCGGCGCGGCGGGCAGCCTCCGCTACAGGCATCCCACGCTTCACAAGCTTGGCTTCCTCGTGGAACTGGAGTTCGTCGAGAATCGCCGAACTCCATGTGGGTCGGTAGGTGCCCTCGATGGCGAGGGAAAGAAGGAAGTCGCGCTGCAGGCTCGGCCACAGCACGCTCGTGTCGAGAGTGGCCGTGAACATAGCGCAATCCTGTCAGGCGACGATCTCAGGCTCGGACGGCCCGCTTCGCTGCGACTGCCTTCCGGGCCGCTTTGAGGTCCTCGAGCGTCTGCTCGATGTTGTCTTCGTCGAGGGTGTCGCGCGTGGCGGCGAGCATGTCGTACTGGCGAGCGCGGCGTCGCTCCCGGTACGCGAGGAGATCCGCGAGGATGACGCGGCGGTGCGTGCCGGCCTTCTCGAACGGGATCTCACCTTCGTCGAGCAGCTTCACGACTGTCGGGCGGCTCACGTTCAGCAGATCCGCCGCCTGCTGGGTGGTGAGCCGTGTCGCCTGCGGCACGACGGACACCGCCAGCCCGCTCTGCATCGCGTCCACGATCTTGCGGAGCGCGAGGTAGACCTCTTCCGGAAGCTCCACCTGGTCTCCTGGGCGTGCGCCCGCGAGGAAGTACCGCGGTTCGGGAAGAGCTCGACCGGCGGCCTCGTGAGCGGTGAGGAAGTCCAGCACAGGAGCGAGCTGGTCGCCCCTACTAGGGAGGTACGTTTCTTCAATAACGGCAGCGCGAGCCACGGGAATCCCCCCAATACACGTGAACGCAGGAGATTGCGTTTGTTGCGATTAGAGTAGCACGCGCCGTCGACACAGTCGCAGGGACGGCGACATCGCTCGACTTTTGCGTCGAGATCCTGATCAGGTGTTGCGCGTCAGCCATCTCCGCCTCAGGTCCTCGAGCGTGCGGACTCCGACCGCGTGGACACGCGCGGTGCCCAAGCGGGCGCAGTCCACCGCGACGAGCGCACGCGGCGCCACGTGACCGGTCGGCCAGGATTGATCGTCCGCTTTCAGCCGATAGATGACAAGGCGGCCATCGGCGTCGTCCACCAGACCGGCCTCATCGATGACGTCTTCAAGGCCGCCGCCACGAAGGTAACCGTGCGCCATGTCCGATCGCCCGACCAGATGCTCTCCCAGCGCCTCGAGCGCCGACCTGGGCGGATCGGTGTTGCTCCTCGGGGGTCCGGCACATTCCGGCCCCCTTACTCGCGCCTGCCTGCGCGTGCCACTTGAGAGAAGCGGCCGCCATCCGGGCAGATCGCGGATGAGGATCGCGCGGTGGCGTCCTGGACGGATGTCTTTGGCTCGCGACATCCCGAACGTCCTCGCCTCGTTCCGCACGACCAGACGCGACATGTGGGACTGGGGAGCGGTGAACAGCTACGCGTTCGAAGCCGAACTCGGGGCGTCGCTGCTGGCGGACATGGCCGACGACTACGGCGCCGAGGGTGTGATCCCCGTCGTGCAGAAGGCGATCGCGAGCGCCCTCCGGGTCCTCATGCGCTCAGACGACTCCGGCGGACTCATCCAACTCGTCATCCGGCAGCTACTGAACCTGCACGCCGAGCTGTGCACGCAGAGCCCGCCCGCCCCGGCGGCGCTGAGCGGGTGGATCCAGAAACAGCAATTCGGCGAACTCGGCGAGTACTTCTCGGTCGACGTCGTCGACTACGCGGACGCCCTCGGCGCCGCGGGCATCGCAAGGTTCGAAGCGCACCTCGACAAGCGGCGCCAGGCGCTTACCACACCCTTCGACGGGCGCCCAGACGCAGAGTTCACCCACGATGACGAGTGGCACGCCCGCCACGCCGTCCTCTACAACCTGCAACGCCTCGCCGTCCTGCACGGTGATGAGGAGGCGATCGTCCGCACCCACGGCGGAGACATGCCACGCGCACACCTGCACGCCGCCGCCGCCGAAGCACTCCGCGCGGCAGGACTGCCGGGCCGCGCGACCGTCATCGCACACGAGGGCATGACCCTCCCCGGCGGAGCGCACCAACAGCAGGAGTGCGGCGAGCTCTGGGCGGCGCTGGCCATCGAGACAGGTGCAGACGCCGCGGACGCGGCATCCGAGGTGTTCGAACGATGGCCCACAGCGAGCAACGCGGAAGCGTTGCAGGCCGCCTCAGGACAGAACTGGCCAGCGATCCGCGAGCACGCGATCGAGCGGATGCGCGAACGCCCCTGGGAGCTGATCGCGTACCTGACAGATGCCGACGACCTCGCGCGCGCATGGACCGAAGCGCTCCGAGCATCCGCGAACAGCAAGTCACTCCACGCGTCGCAGTGGGACGACCTCGTCGGCCGATACAGCATGATCGACCCCGTAGCCGTGCTCCCCGTCATGGCGCAGCTCATCGACGACCGCCTCATCGAGGCGAACACCCGCGCCTACCCCGGCGCCGTGCGAAGGATGACGAAACTACGCGCCGCGGCCCGCGCCGCCGGACGCCCCGAGATCGCCGACGACTACCTCGCTGACGTACGCCGCCGCAACGCCCGGCGCCCGTCCCTGATCAAGCGAATGGATGCCGCCGGACTCTGATCCATCAGACCCGTCGCGATTGCAACCGCTCGGAGGAGACGGAGGGATTTGCACTCTCCGGCTCGCGCTCACGCGGGAGAAACGGCGAGTCGAACGACCGCGCGGCGAGCAGAAAGCTACGTAAGACCGCACATGATCGCCAGAATGCTCAACACCAACCACGACCGCAACGCGGCAGAAATGGCAGATTTCGTGGCAGTATCGGAACGAAACAGCCCCTGATCAGGCATTTTTAGAGCGGAGACGGAGGGATTTGAAATCGCGCCGATGGCAATGGGTGAGTCCAATAGCGTGGTGTCAATTCCCGCGGGGTTCTCGTCGTCGTAGACGGTGAAGGGCCATCGTGGGATGACCAGTTGTTTCCGCCAAGAAGCAAGAAGAGTGAT
>NZ_JAAGRY010000091.1 GCF_015707995.1 Microbacterium paulum | reverse complement strand
CTGCCGGAGGTGCGACGCGGCGCGGGCTCGGGCTTCGCGGTCTGCTCCGCGGGCAGGGGGCCGGGCCGGCGCACGCGCTAGGCCCCGGTCTCGGCGGGTGCGCCGGTCTCGGTCTCGGCGAGTGCCTGCAGCACCTGCGGAATGATCTGGTAGACGTTGCCGCAGCCGAGGGTGATGACGTAGTCGCCGGGGCGGGCGATGGATGCCGTGTAGTCGGCGGCCTGCTGCCAATCGGGCACGAAGTGCACGTGCTCGGGGTCGGCGAACGCGCCGCTGACGAGGGCGCCGGTCACGCCCGGCACCGGATCTTCGCGCGCGCCGTACACGTCGAGCATGACGGTGTGGTCGGCGGCGGCTTCGAGCACCTCGGCGAACTCGCGGTACATCTCCTGCGTGCGCGAGTAGGTGTGCGGCTGCTGGATCGCGATGATCCGCCCCTCGCCGACGACGCTACGGGCAGCGGCGAGGGCCGCCGCGACCTCGGTGGGGTGATGGGCGTAGTCGTCGTAGACGCTGACGCCGCGCTGCACACCGTGCAGTTCGAACCGGCGCACCGTGCCGCCGAACCCTTCGACGGCGCGCAGGGCCGGTTCGAGCTCGTAGCCCAGGGTCAGCAGCACCGCGGCCGCGCCTGCGGCGTTGACCGCGTTGTGCGCGCCGGGCACGGCGAGGCGCCCCGCGACCGAGACACCGGCGTGGGTGAGGGTGAACGAGACGGGGCCATGGGTGTCGATGCCCGAGACGCGCACGTCTGCCGAGGCATCCTCGCCGAACGTCACGACACGAGGGTGCGTGAGCGCCGCCGCGACGCGCTGCGCGCCGGGGTCGTCGGAGCTGATGACGACCGCCTCGCGCGCTTCGTTGCCGAAGGTGACGAACGCGTCGTAGAACGCGTCGCGCGTGCCCCAGTGGTCGAGGTGGTCGGGATCGACGTTCGTGATGAGCGCGATCGACGTGTCGTAGAGCAGGAACGTGCCGTCGGACTCGTCGGCCTCGATCACGAACAGGTCGTCCGATCCGGTGCCGCTCGAGACAGCGGCATCGGCGATCACTCCCCCGCTGACGAAGGTCGGGTCGGCGCCCTGGGCACGGAGGGCCGTCACGATCATGCCGGTCGAGGTGGTCTTGCCGTGCGCGCCCGCGACGCTCACGAGGCGACGCCCGCCGATCAGCCAGTGCAGTGCCTGCGAGCGGTGGATCACGTGCAGGCCGCGCTCTTTGGCGAGCAGGAACTCGGGGTTCTCGGGCCAGATCGCCCCCGTGTGCACCACGGTGTCGGCGTCTGCCGGCAGGTTGGCCGCGTCGTGACCGACGTGCACGTCGGCGCCGCGGGCGGCGAGGGCGCGCAGGGCGGCACTGTCGGCACGGTCGGACCCCGACACCCGGATGCCTCGGTCGAGGAACATCCCGGCGAGCCCCGACATGCCCGAGCCGCCGATGCCGATGAAGTGCGCGGCGGTGATGTCGTCGGGGATCGGGAGGGTCAAGTCGGGTCGAATCATGGCCCGCTCATTCTAGGTCGGCACTCTTGAGAGCCGGTCCACGGCACGCGGGGGGCGCCTCTCCCCCGCCACCGGAATGTATTGACACATTGATACAACCGGCGTACAAAGAAGACATGGATGCCGAGACCGCCCGGATCATGAACGTGACGCTCGTGGGGCTCGCGCTGGCGGGATCCGGCTTGGCCGTTCTCTACGAGAGCAGGAGCCAAACCTCCTACCGCCGCACGGCGCGGTGGGCAGAGCGCACCGGCCTCCCGCTCCTCGACGACGCCGATCCGCTGTGGCCATCCATCGCCGCGAGCATGCGGCGGACGGGGATCGCCGAGGCGTTGTCCCTCGTCGCGGCGGCCGCCGTGTCGTTGGCGCTCGTCTCGACCGACCTCGGCAGTGATCCGATGTTCGTGATCGCTGTGTTCATGCCCCTGGTCATCGTGATCACCCTCGGCGTGACGCTCGCGCTGGGCCTGCGCGAGCACCTGTTCTCACCCGCAGCAGGTGCCCCGCGGGTCGCCCGCGCCCGATCGATGCGCGCAGTGGACTATGTGGGTCCGGCGCGCAGGATCGTGATGTGGGCACTGGTGGCCGGCGGGCTCGCAGTTCTCGCGGCGCTGATCGTGACCTGGGTGCGCACGCCTGCGCGCGTCGATGCCGGCATAGGGCGCGCGGCGCTCGTCGTCGGCGCGGTCGCGCTGATCGTCACCGCCGCACTTCCGCACATGGAGCGCTCCATCGTGTCGCACGCGCAGCCGGCATCCAGCGCGCTCCAGTTGGCCTGGGACGACGCGCTCCGCGGCGGCGTTCTCTCGACAGCGTGTCTGGCGGTCGCCACCCTGTGGCTCATCGTGGTTCTGCTGACCAGCCAGGCGCTGTGGGGCGCAGCCCTGGAGGGCGCCTCCGCGCCCACGCCGATGTCTGTCGCAGGCTTGGCGATGGTGGCGCTCTCGCAGGTGTTCCCGACGCAGGGCTTCGCGCTCCGCGCCCGCCTGCGGCCGCGAGGCGCGGTGACCGCATGATCGTCATCGATCCGTCTTCGCCGGTACCCCCGTTCGAGCAGTTACGGTCTCAGATCGTCGCCGAGATCGCCGCCGACGAACTCGTGCCCGGCGAGCGGCTGCCGACCGTGCGCCGGCTCGCCGAGGATCTGGGGGTCGCTCCCGGGACTGTCGCGCGCGCCTATCGCGAACTCGAGACCGCCGGGTTCATCGAGACGCGAGGACGCAACGGCACGTTCGTCGCCGCGCACGGTGACGCGGCGACACGACAGGCGCAACGCGCGGCATCCGTCTTCGCCGAGCAGATCCGTGCACTGCAGCTCGACCCCGATCAGGCCATCGCGCTCGTCGCGGCGGCGCTCAGAGTCCGCGACGATACCCCGCCCGGCTTACCTGGCTGATCGCCCTCAGCCCTGCCGTACGCCGCAGGTGCACCGCCGAGCGTGATGGCGCACACCGCCGCGATCACGGCTGAAAGCGACCGGTTGCGCCATCGAATCGAGGCCCGCACGCGCCATCACGGATGGTTGGCGCAGATTGTCGCGGTGGTGTGCTCGAAGCGACCAGGTGCGCCATCAAATCGAGGCCCGCATCGCGCAACCATCGAAAGTTGGCGCAGATTGTCGCTACGGCTGCCGATAACGGCCAGATGCGCCAACAATTCGGGTGAGCAGCCTCCTGCGCGACACCGATGCGCAGGCCCGGCGCGGCACGGTCAGCGCGCGGAGCGCCCCAGGGCCTCGTCGATCTGCGCGACGACGGCGGCGGTGCCCGCGCGGGCGGCGGGGGCGGATGCCTCGGCGGCGGCCCGGAGCGCGCCGAGCGTCTCGGGGTCTGCCAGCAGGGGCACGACCTCTCCTCGCACGCGGTCGGGGGTGAACTCCGCGTCGGGGATGAGGCGTGCGGCTCCCGCCGCGACCGCCGACGCCGCGTTCAGGGCTTGCTCGCCGTTGCCGACGGCGTAGGGAACGTACACGGCAGGGATGCCGAGCGCGGTCAGCTCGCTCACGGTCGCCGCACCCGAACGGGCGACGACGGCGTCGGCGAGGGCGAACGCGAGGTCCATGCGGTCGAGGTACGGCACGATCCGGTAGTCGGGGTGCGCGCTGTCGACGAGCTCGTTGCGCTCCCCCGCCGCGTGCAGGATCTGCCAGCCCGCGCCGACGATGGCGGGCCATGACTCGGCGAGCGTGTCGTTCAGCCGCCGCGCGCCGAGCGAGCCGCCGAAGACGAGGAGCACCGGGCGCGAGGCATCCAGCCCGAACGTCGTTGCCGCCTCGTCGCGCAGCGCCGCGCGGTCGAGCTCGACGATCTCGCGCCGGAGCGGCATGCCCACGACCTCGCCGCCCCGCAGCGGCGTGCCCGCAAAGGTCACGCCCACCCGCGCAGCCCGCCGCGCACCCAGCACGTTCGCGAGCCCGGGGCGCGCGTTCGCCTCGTGTACGACGTACGGGATGCCTTCGCGCCGCGCCGCGACGTACGCCGGCGCCGAGGCATAGCCGCCGAACCCCACGACCACGTCGACGTCCCGGTCGCGGATGTGCCGGCGCACCTGCGCCACCGCGCGCCGCCACACCAGCGGAAAGCGGGCCGCCGCGGCATTCGGGCGCCGCGGAAAGGGCACCTTGTCGACGATGAGCAGCTCGTACCCACGCTCGGGTACGAGGCGCGCCTCGAGCCCTTCCTTCGTGCCGAGGACGAGAACGGATGCCTCGGGCTCGCGCGCGCGGAGCGCATCGGCCACGGCGAGGAGCGGATTCACGTGGCCCGCGGTGCCCCCGCCGGCCAGCAGGTACGTGGTCGGAGCGTGCTCGGTCATCGCCCCGAGCCTACCCGGCGACTCCCGGTGCCCGCCCCGAGCCCGGCCCGAGGATCGCCCGCGCCCGGCCCGCTCAGCGCGTGGCGCGCGCGCCGCGAGCAGTCCCCCGGGCTACGGACGGCGCCGCGAGCGCGGGCTGCGGCAGGGTGCGCGCGAACGAGAGGAGCACGCCGCACGCGAGCAGCACCGACAGGAGCGAGGTGCCGCCCTGCGACAGGAACGGCAGCGGCACGCCGAGCACGGGGAACAGACGCAGCACGACGCCCATGTTGACGATCGCCTGACCGACGACCCACACGATGATGCCGCCCGAGACGATCCGGACGAACGGGTCATCGGTCTTGCGGATGACGTGGAACGCGCCGACGGCGAACAGGGTGAACAGCAGCAGAACGACGGCGCAGCCGACGAGCCCCAGCTCTTCACCGAGGATCGCGAAGATGTAGTCGTTCGACTTGGCGGGGAGCCACCCGTACTTCTCGCGCGAGTTGCCGAGCCCGAGGCCGAACAGGCCGCCGTTGGCGAGCGCCCACACGCCGTGCACCGCCTGGTAGCAGTCGCCGACGGGGGCGTTGTAGCAGCTGGTCGAGTCGAAGTTCACGAGGCTGCTCATGATGCGCGCCATGCGGTTCGGGCTCGTGACGGCGAAGTACGCCGCCGCGAACACCACGAGGATGAGCGGCACCAGGAACAGGCGCAGCTTCACGCCGGAGAAGAACAGGCACCCCAGCAGGATCGCCATCAGGATGAGGCCGGTGCCGAGGTCGTGACTGCCGACGGCCACGAGGCCGATGACGAGACCGCCCACGGGCACGACGGGGATGAACACGTGCTTCCACGACCGCAGCAGCGACTGCTTGCGGTAGAGCACGTAGCCGAGCCACAGCGCGAGGGCGAGCTTCAAGAACTCCGACGGCTGCATCTGCAACCCCGCGATGCGGATCCAGTTCTGGTTGCCGTCGTTGGTCACGCCGAGCCCGGGGATGAACACCAGCAGCTGGAACAGGGTCGCGAGGATCAGCGTCGGCCAGGCGATCTTCTTCCAGAATCGCACCGGCATGCGGCTCGCGAGGAACATCAGCGGGATGCCGATGACGGCGAACGCCGCCTGCTTCATGACGACTTCGAACGGGCTCGCACCGTCGGCGACCGCCGTCGCCATGGTCGCCGAGAGCACCATCACGAGCCCGAAGCCGGTGAGGATCAGTGCCGTCGAGGCGATGAGGAGGAACTCGCTCGGCACCGGCGCGAACACGCGACCGAGCGACACGCGCGCGGCGAAACCCGTTCCGGCGGCAGCCTCGTCGCCCGCACCGCTCGCGGCGGGGCCCGGCAGGGCGGTCGGTCGGGAGCGCCCGGTCGTGGTCGTTGCCACCGGCACCTCCGTCATCCGTCTATTCCGCCGAGGGTGACTCGCCGAACCTGTCGTGCACGGCCCTCGCGAAGCGGGTGCCGCGGTCTGCGTACGAGGTGAACTGGTCGAACGATGCCGCAGCCGGAGCGAGGAGGACCACGTCTCCGTCACGGGTGATCTGCGCCGCCAGTTCGACGACCTGCGCCATGACGTCTTCAGTCTGTGTGTGGTCGACCTCGAACAGCGGAATGGTCGGCGCGTGTCGCGCGAACGCTCCGGTGATCGCCGAGCGCTCCACTCCGATGACGATCGCGGCGCGCACTCCCGCGCCGCGCGCGGCGACGAGATCGGAGATGTCGACGCCCTTGAGGTCGCCGCCGACGACCCAGACCGCGCCGGGGAACGCCGCGAGCGACGACGCCGCGGCGTGCGGGTTGGTGGCCTTCGAATCGTCGACCCAGGTGACCCCCGAGGCGACCGCGACGACCTCGATGCGGTGCGGATCGAGGCGGAACGACGCCAAGGCATCCCGGATCGACGCGGGCGAGACGTCGAGCGAGCGCGCCAGGGCAGACGCCGCGAGGATGTTCGCGACCATGTGCGGGGCGGCGAGGCCGACGGATGCCAGGTCGTCGAGGGTCGTCAGTTCGAGGGCGCTCGTGTGCCGGTCGTCGAGGAACGCGCGGTCGACCAGGATGCCGTCGACGAGGCCCACGTCGCTCGGGCCCGGCACGCCGAGGTCGAAGCCGACGGCGCGGCATCCTTCGACGACGTCGGCTTCTTCGACCATCTCCCGCGTCGCGATGTCGGCCTTGTTGTAGACGCACGCGACGCGCGTGTTCCGGTAGACGACGGCCTTCGCGTCGCGGTAGGCGCGCGCCGAGCCGTGCCACTGCAGGTGGTCGTCGGCGAGGTTGAGGCACACGCTCGCGTACGGCGAGAGCGCGCCCTCGCCGCTCTGCAGCGAGAGGTACCAGAGCTGATGGCTGGAGAGCTCGACGACGAGCACGTCGAAGCCGGCCGGGTCGCGCACAGCGTCGAGCACCGGCACCCCGATGTTGCCGACCGGTGCGGCGCGCAGTCCCCCGGCGACCAGCATCGAGGCGGTGAGGCGCGTCGTGGTCGTCTTGCCGTTGGTTCCCGTGATGAGCACCCAGTCGGCGGGCGAGCCGTCGGCACGGAGCACCTTGTCGCGCACGCGCCAGGCGAGCTCGACGTCGCCCCACAGGGCGATGCCCGACGCCTGCGCCCACCGGATGAGCGGGTGGTGCGGTGCGAACCCGGGAGACGCGACGATCACCTCGGGGGCGAACTCGACGAGGGCGGCGGGCACCTCCTGCAGCGGCTCGACGACCAGCCGCGCGCCGATGACGGGCACGAGCCGCGCGTATTCTTCGGATGCCTTCTCGGTGACCACGAGCACGTCGGCGCCGAGCTCGGCGAGCGTGTCGGCGGCCGAGAACCCGGTCATCGAGAGGCCGAGCACGGCGACCCGCAGGCCGCGCCAGTCGGCGTGCCAGCTGCGCAGGGCGTCGAGGTCGCGCACGTCGCCGCTCATCCGGTCGTCGCCGCTCACACCGAGGCCAGCCATTCGACGTAGAAGAGCCCGACGCCGGTGACGGCGAGCATGCCCGCGATGATCCACATGCGCACGACGATCGTGATCTCGGGCCAGCCACGCATTTCGAGGTGATGGTGGAACGGACTCATCAGGAAGAGCCGCTTGCCGCCCGTCGCCTTGAAGTACCAGCGCTGCAAGATGACCGAGGCGGGGCCGATGATGAAGACGCCCGCGATGATGACCGACAGGATCTCGGTGCGCGAAAGCACGGCCATCGCGACGATGACGCCGCCGATGGCCATCGAGCCGACGTCGCCCATGAAGACCTTCGCCTTCGGCGCGTTCCACCAGAGGAAGCCGACGAGCGCTCCGACGAACGACGCCGCGATGATCGTGAGGTCCATCGGGTCGCGGGTGTCGTAGCAGGCCGCCTGATAAGCGGTGACGAGGGCCTCCGACGTGCAGCGCTGCTGGAATTGCCAGAAGGTCACCAGGCTGTACGCCGAGACGGTGAAGATGCCCGCGCCGGTGGCAAGGCCGTCGAGGCCGTCGGTGAGGTTCGTGGCATTCGACCAGGCGACCGAGAGGAACGAGATCCACACGAGATACGCGATCCAGCCGATGACGGCGCCGAGCGCCAGGAACGAGAGCATCGGGATGTCGCGGAAGAACGAGATGAACGGGGATGCCGGGGTCTGCCCGACCCGGTTGGGGAAGTTCAGCGCGACGATGCCGAAGGGCACCGCGACGAGGATCTGACCTACGACCTTGCGCCAGCCCGACAGGCCGAGGCTGCGCTGCTGACGCACCTTCATGTAGTCGTCGATGAACCCGACGGCGCCCAGGCCCACCATCATCCAGATGACGAGGATGCCCGAAATCGACG
Source organism: Microbacterium paulum (assembly GCF_015707995.1). GTDB lineage: Bacteria > Actinomycetota > Actinomycetes > Actinomycetales > Microbacteriaceae > Microbacterium > Microbacterium paulum. The sequence continues at coordinate 922 of NZ_JAAGRY010000091.1, read as the reverse complement.
GCGGCGCGCCGCCGGTGAGCGTGCCGACGAGGTAGCCGACGATCGACCCGAGGATGAAGATCACGCCGCCCATCGTGGGCGTGCCGCGCTTGGCGTGGTGGTTCGGGTTGTGCGCGTTCTCGGGGGTGCGGATCACCTGCCCCCACCCGAGCTTCTCGAACAGCCGGATGAACAGCGGCGTGAGGAAGAGGGTGAAGGCGAGTGAGATCGTGGCGGCCGTCAGAAGAGATCTCACGAGAACGATTCTCCCAGACGATCGCCGAGATGACGCAGGCCCGCCGAGTTCGACGACTTCACGAGCACGCGGTCGCCGTCGCGGAGTTCGCCCATCAGGTAGTCGTAGGCCTCGTCGGCGGTCTCGAAGAAGACGGCCTCGCCGTCCCACGAGCCCTCACCCACCGCTGCGAGGTAGAGGCGCCTGGCGTCACGGCCGATCACGACGATCCGCTCGATGCGCAGGCGCACCGCCTGCAGCCCGATGCGGTCGTGCTCCTCGCCGGCGAACTCGCCCAGTTCGCTCATCGCGCCGAGCACGGCGACCTTGCGCTGACCGGGCTCGGTGATCTGCGCGAGGGTGCGCAGGGCCGCCGACATCGAGTCGGGGCTCGCGTTGTAGGCGTCGTTGATGATGCGCACCCGGTCGGAGCCGAGCGGCTGCATGCGCCAGCGCTCGGCGATCTCGACGGTCTCGAGCCGCTCCACGGCCGCGCGCAACGACACCCCCAGCACACCGGCCGCGGCGATCGCGGCGAGGGCGTTCATGACGTGGTGCTCGCCGAGAACGCGGAGGTTCAGAGGCATCCGTTCGCCGTCGGCGACGACGACGCACGTCGTCCCCGCGGCGGTCACCTCGACGTCTTCGGCGCGCACGTCGGCGCCGGGCCCGCGGCCGAACCAGCGCACGGCGGCGCCGCGCTCGGCG
>NZ_JAAGRY010000090.1 GCF_015707995.1 Microbacterium paulum | reverse complement strand
ACGAGGGCCGTCGCGCGTCGGCGCGGCGTGAGGGGCCGACGGATGCCACGCGCCTGCGCCGCGACGAAGACGAGAGCGTCACCACCCCGCCCGGGTCGGCGCGTCGCGTGTGGCCGTGGGTGCTCGCGGTGGTGGCGGGCGTCGTGGCGGTCGCCGCCGTGGCGCTGATCGTCGTCGTGCTCGGCTCGGGACTGCGCTGATGCCGCGGCGGCTCACGCCGGCCGCCACCGCGCTCATCGCGGCGGGCGCGGCGATCGCTGTCGTCGCAGGCATCAGCATCGTGTGGCCGGGCCTCGATGCGCAGCAGACCCCGCCGCGCGATACGACGGCGTGGGTGCTGCAGGCCGACGGGCTGCGCTATGCCCGCGTGAACACGGCGATCGACGAGCTCGACACGGTGCGCACGGTCAGCAACCCGAGCCGCATCGCGGCGACCCCGACCGGGTCGTACATGTTCACCGACAGCGACGCGAAGGTCGTGCGCATCGACGACGCGGTGCCCGTCGATCTCGATGCCGAGGGGCTGCGCACGGCTCAGGCCGCGCCCCCCGGCACCGAAGAGGTCGACACCGCGGGAGATTTCGTCGCCTACCGCACCGACGCGGGCGCCGTCTTCGCGGGCCGCCTGTCGACGGGCTCGGTCGCCCAGATCGATCCGGCCGCAGGCGGCGGGAGCAACACTCCGGATGCCTCGTCGCCCGCCTACACGTCGGACGCGATCGCCGTCGACGCGCGCGGCGAGCTGTTCAGCTACTCCGCCGCGGCCGGCACGGTCGTGCGGGTCGACATCGCGAGCACCGCCGTGCAGCGCACCGACCGGGTCGCCGCCGACGCGACCTCGCCCGTGCTCACCGCTGCGGGCGACGAGTGGGTGCTCGTCGAACCCGGCACCGGCAGGTACTGGTCGCACGCGCAGGCTGCCTCGGCGGGCACGAACGGCACGGTCGCCGTCTCGCGCACCGACCCCGACGGCGACGCGGTGTACCTCGCCGACGAGACGGGGCTCGTGCGGGTGCCGACCGGCGATGCGGCGGCCGAACGCGTGTTCGGCGACCGCACGACGGCGCGCGGCACGCCGGCGCGGCCCGTCGTGCGTGCGGGCGACGTGCATGCCGCGTGGCTGCCCGAGGGGCAGGGTCCGGGAACCCTGTGGGACTCGGCGGCGGGCGACGTGAGCCTCGACTACGCGGGGGCGGCGCTGCCCACGCAGCGACGGCCGGTGTTCGTCGACGCGGGCGACGACCTCGTGCTCAACGACGCCCGATCGGGGTGGGTGTGGCGCGTGCCCGACGGCGCGCTCGTGCCCTCGAGCCAGGACTGGGATCTCGACGACCCGGTGCAGACGGCGCCGCAGGCGACCGAGCAGGAGCCGCCCGCCGTGATCGATCCGCGGCCGCCGGTGGCCGTCGCCGACAGCTTCGGCGTGCGGGCAGGCGCGCTCGTGACCTTGCCCGTGCTGCTCAACGACCACGATCCGAACGACGACGTGCTCGCGATCGACCCGGCATCCGTGCAGGGCCTCGACCCCGCCTTCGGCACCCTCACGCTCACCGACGACCGCCAGCGTCTCGCGGTACGCGTGGCGGCGGATGCCTCGGGCTCGGCCACGTTCAGCTATGCGGTCACCGACGGCACGACCGCCGACGGGCTGATGTCTGCGCCCGCGACCGTGACGCTGCGCGTGGCGGCGGACGACGAGAACTCCGCACCGCAGTGGTGCGGCATGGAGGGATGCCAGCAGGACTGGCCGCGGCCCGAGGTGGTCCCCGGCGGCACCGTGAGCGTGCCGGTGCTGGGCGACTGGGTCGACCCTGAGGGCGACCCGGTGATCCTGCTGTCGGCGGTCGAAGACACCGCCCTCGGTCAGGTCGCGGCGACGCCCGAGGGCACCGTCGTCTTCCAGCACGCCGACACGGGCGACGGCGGCGAGCAGCTCGCCGCGATCACGCTGACCGTCGGCGACGCGCGGGGCGCGACCACGACGAAGACGCTCTCGGTGCGGGTGGTCGGCGACGCGCAGCCGCAGGTGCAGTCGTTCGCCGTGGTCGACACGGCGGGCTCGCGCGTGAGCGTCGACGTCGCCCCGCACGTCACCGGCACGGCGGGCGATGTCACCGTCACGGCGGCGCGCGTGCTCGACGACGCGGCGGCGACCGCCACCGTCGTGGGCGGCACGACCCAGTTCGACTTCGCGGCGACCTCGCCCGGCGCGTACCGCGTCGCCGTCACGGTGTCGGCGGGTGGCCGCGAGGCGACCGGTACGGCGCGCATCACCCTGCTCGCCGCCGACGTACCCGCCCAGCTCGCGACCTCGCCGGTCGTGGCGTTCGTGCGCCCGCAGGCCGATGCGACCGTCGACGTGCTCGCCGCCGTCTCGAACCCGACGGGTCGCGTGCTGCTGCTGAGCGACGTGGTCGTGCACGCCGCGACCGGGTCGTCGCTCACGGGCGACGCCGTCGGCCAGAGTCAGTTGCGCGTGTCGGGCTCGACCGCGAGCGGCGCGTCGGGTCTGCTCGGCACCGTCTCGTACACGGTCAGCGACGGCACCGCCGACGCGGGGGCATCGGTCGTCGGCGAAGCGACCGTCTACCTGCTGCCGGCGGCGCTCGAGGCGGCGCCGATCACGGTCGACGACTCGGTCGTCGTGCGGGCCGGGTCGCAGATCGACATCCCGGTGCTGAACAACGACGTCGCCGCGGCGGGCGGCCTGCCGCGGCTCGATCCCGAGTCGATCGAATCGTCGACCCCCGAAGCGCTCGCGTTCGCCTCGGGCGACGTGCTGCGCTACCTCGCCCCCGAGACCGCGGGGCAGTACACCGTCTCGTACCGCGCGTTCACGACCGGGTCGCCCGCCCTCGGCGATGTCGCCACCGTGCACGTGCGGGTCGAGGGCTCCGACGCGAACCGCGACCCGCTGCCCCGCCGGCTGTCGGGGCGGGTGGCGAGCGGACTGTCTACTACGATCCCGTTCGACGGATTCGGCATGGACCCCGACGGCGACGTCGTGCAGCTCGCGAGCATCGTCACCCAACCCGCGCACGGGTCGGCGGCGATCTCGGCCGACGGCACTTCGATCGTCTACACGAGCATCGCGGGGGTGAGCGGGCAGGATGCCTTCACCTATCGCGTCGTCGACGCGTTCGGTGCGACCGGAGACGGCACGGTGCGAGTCGGCGTGCTCAGCGGCGAGGCGAACCCGAGCCCCGTGACCTACACCGACTACGTGCACGTGCAAGCGGGTGCGGGAAACGTCGTGCGCGTGCACCCGCTCGCGAACGACATCGACCCGATGCAGGGCACCCTGACCCTCGCGCGCGTGCGCCCCGACGTTCCCGAGCTCGCCCTCGACGGCACTCCGACCGACGAGTTCGCGCGGCTGGCCGGTCGCATCGAGAGCGTCACCGACGACACGGTCACGATCGAGGCCGGCGCCGAGCCCGGCACCATGGCGTTCCTCTACGACGTCGAATCGTCGTCGGGCAACACCGCGCGGGGGCTCCTCGTCGTCAAGGTCGTCGCCCAGCGCGTGCCCGACTTTCCCGTCGTCTCCGACACCGTGCTCACCGCCGCCGATCGCGACGACCTCGAGACCGGCGTCGACGTGCTGAGCGGCAAAGTGCTCTGGTCGGGCGGCGACGCGACCGACCTCGTCGTCGGGCTCTGGGGCTCACCCGCCGGCGTCCGCGTCTCGGGGAGCAGGATCATCGCGACACCCGGCGACGCGGCGCGCATCATCCCGTTCTCGGTGACCGGGCAGGCCGCCTCGGGCCCCGTCACCACCTACGCCTTCGTGCGCGTGCCCGCCGCGGCCGAGGGAGCGCTGTCGCTCAAAGCGGGCATCGCCCCGATCACCGCGCCCGAGAACGGACAGGCCGACGCCGACGTCGCGAGCCTCGTCGCCGTGCCGCGCGGGCGGTCGCTCGAGATCGGCGGCCCCGATGTGCGGGCCGCCGGGGCGCGGCCCCCCGCGACCTGCGCCGCGACCACCGGGACCGGCATCCGGTACACCGCCGGCGCGGGAGCGCCATGGACCGACGCCTGCCTCGTGCCGGTGCGGCTCGTCGGCGGCGACGCGTGGACCGTGCTCGCGATCCCGGTGGCCGTCACCCCGCTCACCCCGCAGCCGACCCTCGCGCCGGCGTCGCTCGAGGTCGCCCCGGGCGACACGTACGTGTACGACCTGACCGCGATGACGACGTGGCGCGGCGCGGCCGAGGCGATCCAGTACCGGATCGCCGGCACCGCGGCATCCTTCACGCTCACCCTCGACGGCACGCAGCTGACGGTGCGCGCCGCCGACAACGCCGCCCCCGGCGCGGTGGAGGGTGTCACGGTCGAGGTCACGAGCCACCCCGGGGTGACGCCCGCGCGCATCAGCCTGCGGGTGGGGGCCGCGCCCTCGACGCTGCCGCAGGGCGGTCAGCTCACGCAGACGTGCAGTCAGGCCTCAGGCTCCTCGTGCGCCGTCGACGTGGTCGGCGCGGCCGGCGAGGTCAACCCGCTGCCCGGCACACCGCTGCAGGTCGTGTCGGTCACCCCGACGAGCACGTGCGTCGGGGTCACGTTCGCCGTCGCCTCCGCCTCGCGCATCGTCGCGAGCTGGGCGAGCGATGCCCCCGGTGCCACATGCTCGGCGCGCTTCACCGTGCGCGACGCGCAGGGCCGGCAGAGTGCGGCCGGCCGCGACGGGTCGGTCACGATCGACCTGCAGGGTTTTCCGCGAGCCCCCGCCTCGGTCGCCCAGTCGGCCTACGCCGACGGCAGCCTGACGCTCCGCGTCGACCCGGGCCCCGCGCAGACGTCGTACCCCGCGGTCACCGGATTCGAGGTGCGGTACGGCGGAACGCGCGTGACCACGTGCACGCCGCAGGGCGTGTGCCCCGCGGTCGACGCGCCGAACGGCGAGCAGCGGCAGTACGAGGTCGTGTCGGTCAACGCCGTCGGCCCCTCGCAGACCGCCGTGCGCACGACCGCCTGGGCCTACGACCCGCCCGCCGCGCCCGCGACCGCCACGGCGACCCCCGTCGTCGCCGGTGCCGACGGGGGAGTGGCCGCGCTCACCTTCACCGGCGTGGACGCCGCAGACACCCGTGCCCTGCAGATCTCGAGTCCCGCCGGGGAGAGCATCACCGTGCCCGTCGCGGTGAACCAGCAGACCGTGACGGTACCGACCTTCCGGGTCGGCGCGAACACCTCGACCGGGGTCACCGTCACCCCGGTCTCGCGGTTCGACGCGCCGCCGGGGCTCGGCGGCCCTGCGATCGGGTCGATCGTCGTGGCCGCGCACGGCGTGGGGGCGCCCACGAACCCGGTGCTGACCCTCAGCCCGGTCAACGTGGGCGGCGGCCGGGTCGACGTGACCGCGACGGGCACCGCCGCTCCCGGCGGCGACGGCGCGGCGACGCGCTACGGCATCGTCGCGGCGGGGCAGACCTGCCAGGCGACCCCGACCGGCGACCGGGCGGTGTTCCGGGGGCTCCGCGACGGACAGGCCTACACGTTCACGCTGTGCGTCGAGTCGTGGTTCGGCGGCGCGCTGTTCGGGCGCGCGACGGTCGACGGCGAGGTGCGCGCGGTGCAGAGCGGCGACGCCCCGCGCGGCTACACCTTCGTCGTCGGGCCCACCGCGCACCTCGAGAGCGGCCGCGCGAGCTGGACGATCGACACCGCCCCCACCTCGCCCGAAGCCCTGCCGAACGACAACGTCGCGGCCTTCTCGGGCTGGCCGGGGAGCACCGTGTTCGACACAGACCCCGGCATCCGCGTGCGCTACGAGCACGTGTCGGGCTGGTGGCAGTCGGCGTGGGGCGCGGTCACCCCTGCGCCGGGCAGCGCCCCCACGCAGGTGCAGGCGACGTGGTCGCTCGGCGCCTGCACGGGCGGCAGCGAGCTGACCCGCACCGGCCGGTCGAGCGGCGACCGCGCCGCGGTCACCTTCGACGACACCGCGATCGCGTACTACGACGACGCCGGCACGCGGCTCGACCCCGGCACCGACCCCTGGAAGGTTCCCGCGACGGCCACCCGGGTCGAAGGCATCCGCGTCACCGTCGACTGGTCGTCGACGGGCTGGCGCCTCGATCCGGCCACGGCGACTCTGTCTGCCCGCTGCACCCCCGTTCCCCCCACCGACGGAGCCACCAACCCATGACGATCACCACCGAACAGGCGACCTGGTTCGCGCAGACCTTCTCGGCCCTCGCCGACAACGTCGAGCGGGCGGTGCTCGGCAAGCGCCACGTCGTCGAGCTCGTGCTCACCGCCATGCTCAGCGAGGGTCACGTGCTGCTCGAAGACGTGCCGGGCACCGGCAAGACCTCGCTCGCCCGCGCCGTCGCGCAGTCGGTGCAGGGCACGACGACGCGCATCCAGTTCACCCCCGACCTCTTGCCCGGCGACATCACCGGCATCACCGTCTACGACCAGAAGACGGGCGAGTTCGACTTCCACGCGGGACCGATCTTCGCGAACATCGTGCTCGCCGACGAGATCAACCGGGCGAGCCCGAAGACGCAGTCGGCGCTGCTCGAAGTGATGGAGGAGGGGCGCGTCACGATCGACGGCGTCACCCGCGCCGTGGGAAAGCCGTTCCTCGTGATCGCCACGCAGAACCCCGTCGAACAGGCCGGCACCTACCGGCTGCCCGAGGCGCAGCTCGACCGGTTTCTGCTGCGCACCTCGCTCGGCTACCCCGACCACGCGGCCACCGTGCGCATCCTCGGCCGGGCGGCGGCGCCGATCGACGAGCTCGCCCCCGTCATCACGCCCGGGGCGCTCGCCGGCATGGCCGAGCTCGCCACCGACGTGTACGTCGACGCGCTCGTGCTCGACTACATCGCCCGCCTCGTCGACGCGACCCGCTCGGCCGACGAGGTGCGCCTGGGCGTCAGCATCCGCGGCGCCCTCGCCCTGACGCGCGCGAGCCGCGCCCACGCGGCGGCCCAGGGTCGCACCTACGTCACCCCCGACGACGTCAAGCGGCTCGCCGTCGCGGTGCTCGCGCACCGGCTGATCCTGCACCCCGAGGCCGAATTCGACGGGGTCACCCCCGAGGCCGTCATCGGGCAGGTGCTGCTCGACGTCACCCCGCCGACGCGCAAAGACGCGCCGTGAACGGGCGAGAGCAGCGATGACCCTCGGCGACACCCGACTCACCCGTACCTCGGCGGGCACCCTCACCGGTGAGCGCACCGAGGTCACCTCGGTGCGCGGGCGCGCGCTCGTCGGCGCCGCCGTGCGCGCCTCGCGGGCGTGGACGGCGCTTCGGGCGTGGGTCGTCGCCGCCGCGCGCTGGTGCCGCCGCACGATCCGGCCGGCGGGCGTGCTCGCCCTCGTCGCCGCGACCGTCGGGCTCGGGGCGGGCCTCGCCTTCGGGTGGGTCGAGGCGATGGTCGCCGGTGTCGCCGCGCTCGTGCTGCTGGCCCTCAGCGTGCCGTTCCTCTTCCAGGCCCGCACCTACGCGGTCGACCTCGCCCTCGGGCACGAGCGCATCGTCGCAGGGCACGGCGTGCGCGCGACCGTCTCGGTGCGAAACGCGGGCCGCCGGGCGGCGCTGCCGGGCCGCATCGACGTGCCCGTCGGGGCCGGGCTCGTCGAGTTCGGGGTGCCGATGCTGCGCGCCGGGGCGGTCTCGGAGCACGTACTCGAACTGCCGCCGCAGCCGCGCGGCATCGTGCGCATCGGGCCCGCGACGACCGTCCGCTCCGACCCCATCGGGCTGCTCCGGCGCGAGCACGCGTTCGACGACGCGCACGAGCTGTACGTGCATCCGCGCACCGTGCCCGTCCCTTCGGGGAGTGCCGGCCTCATCCGCGATCTCGACGGCAGCCCGACCACGCGCCTGGTCGACGCCGACATGTCCTTCCACGCGATCCGCGAGTACGCCCCCGGCGACTCGCGGCGTCAGGTGCACTGGAAGTCGACGGCCAAGACCGGCCGCCTCATGGTGCGCCAGTACGAAGAGTCGCGGCGCTCGCGCATGGCCGTCGTGCTCGGACTCGCGGCGGCCGAATACGGCACGGATGCCGAGTTCGAGCTCGCCGTCAGCGCCGCCTCCTCGCTCGCCGTCCGTGCCGTGCACGACGCGCGCGACCTCGACATCGTCGTCGGTGCCGAGATCCCGCGCGTCGTCCGCGGCCGCCTGCGCGCCATCCGGCACATCCCGACGGCGAGCCCCCGCGCCCTCCTCGACGGGTTCAGCGGCGTCGAGCGCTTCGCGAACACGATGGCCTTCGCCGACGTGTGCCGCCTGGCCGCCGAGGCGAACGACCGACTGTCGATCGCCGTGCTCGTCACGGGGTCGCACGTCGGCCTCGCGGCGCTCCGCAAAGCCGCGCTCGCGTTCCCGGCGGATGCCTCGGTGGTGGCCGTCGTCTGCGACGAACGTGCCCACCCGCGCACGCAGGTCGTAGGAGCTCTGACCGTCGTGACGGTCGGCACGCTCGACGACCTCGCCGGACTGCTGCTCCGGGGAGCGACCTCATGAGGCGCATCGTCGCGGGTTCGCTGTACGTCGCGGTGGTCGTGGTGCTCGCGGCCGTCGCGGCGTGGCCGATCTACCGTTCCGGTGCGTTCCTGGTGCTCGTGGTCGTGGCATCCGCTCTGGGCGCCGCGGTCGCGGCGCTCGTGACGTTCGTGCCGGCCCTCCGCCGCGCGGGTGGCTGGGTGACCGTGGGGCTCCTCGCTGCGGCACTGCTCGTCGCGGGCGTGCCGCTCGCGGTGCCCGGGCGCAGGGCCGACGCCGCGTCGTTCGTGCAGGGCCTCGGCGAGCTCGGTGCGGGCCTCGTCGTCGGCTGGAAAGACCTGCTCACGGTGGAGCTGCCCGTGGGTTCCTACCGCAACCTGCTCGTGCCCGCCCTCGTGGTGTTCCTTGTCGGCACGGCGCTCGCGCTGCTGCTCGCCTGGCGCACCGACGCGCTCGCCGCCCTCGCGGTCGCGGTCGGCATCGCGATGACGGGGTTCGGGCTGCTCTTCGGACGCACCGAAGTGAGCGCGCCGCTCGCGCTCGGGCCGATGACGCTCTTCGCACCCGTCGAGACCGCCGTCGGTCTCGGATCGCTCGCGGCGGGAGTGCTGTGGCTCGCCTGGCGCACGCGCGACGCGCGCGTGCGGGCACTCCGCACCGCGGCGCGCTCGAGCGGGGTACGGCTGCG
>NZ_JAAGRY010000089.1 GCF_015707995.1 Microbacterium paulum | reverse complement strand
GCACGGCGACCGCGTGCAGCGCGCCGACGACCGCCTGCGCGTCGCGGATCGCCCCCGGGTCGATCGGCGCCACGACGGTCGAGCGCCCCGGCGTCGCCTGTACGAGCCCCGCGCGGGCCAGTTCGAGCAGCGCCTCGCGCACGGGCGTGCGGCTCACTCCGAGGCGGGTCGCGAGGTCTCCGTCGCGCAGCTGCTCGCCGGGTGCGAGCGAACCGTCGACGATCGCATCGCGCAGGCGCGCATGCACGTCGTCGCGCAGTAGTGCACGGGGGAGGGGAGCAGAAGAGAGCGGCACGATATGCAATATATCGCGGATGCCAGAAGACGCAAACCCCTCGGGTGAGGGGGAGTGGCCGGCAGTCTCAGGCGGGGACGAGCGTCACGGTGCCGTCGGCGATCGACGCCGCCTCGACGCGCACCCGGGCGACCTCGCCCGGCGTCGCCTCGAGCCCGGGCACCTTCGCGTCGACGGGCCGGTCGTCCAGTTGCACGCGCGCCGTCCCCGAACGCACACTCACGACGACCCCGTCGAACACCTCGCCGAGGTGGGGTGTCAGCAGTGCGGCTTCGACCCGGTCGATGGCCCCGGCATCCAACTGCGCGGCCTTCTGCGAGCTGCGCGCCATGAGGGCGGGCAGCTCGGGAAGTGACGTGCGGGCCCATTCGGGCACCGGGCGGTCGTTCGCGAGCGCGTCGCACACGACGAGCACCCACCGGTCGACCAAGCGGCGCAGCGGCGCCGTCGCGTGCGCGTAGGGCGCGCCGATCGCGGCCTGATCGGTGTGGACCGGCACTTCGCCGTCGAAGGCGACGTAGGCGGCGCTGCGGAAGAGGCCTGCCGCGTACTCCTTGACCGCGCGGGCCGCCGGGGAGCGGTCGAGACCGCGCAGGTAGTCGCCGTAGCTCACGTCGAGCCGCCACGGCAGGCCGAGCGCGACCGTCTGGGCGCGGAAGTCGGCGACGTCGTCGGCGTCGGCGGGCGGCATGGTGCGCAGCACGCCCACCCGCCCGCGCAACATGATCTCGGCGGCGGCCATGCCGGTCAGCAGAGACACGTGCGCGTTCCAGTCTTCGAGCGGCACGCCGTAGCTGCGCTCCAATCGGAACCCGCCGGCGCCGTCGGGCTCGATGCGCGTCTCGGGCACGGTGAGACTCGCGCCGCCGCGTTCGCGCTCACGGGCGGCGCGCTGGGTGCCGAACCACTCCAGGGCGAGCAGGCTGGGCGGGGCCGTGCCCGCGTCGATCGCGCGCTGCGCCTCGTCGTACGACCACTGCGCGCGCGAGCGCACGACACCGCGCACGAGGGTCGTCTCGACGGGCCGGGCTCCCTCGTCGAGCACGAACCGCCACACGAAGGCGCGCCGCGGGGGCCCGGGCAGGAGTGAGGCGGCATCGTCGCCGAGCACCGGCGGGTGCAACGGAATGCGCCCGTCGGGGGCGTACATCGTCTGGCCGCGGCGGCGTGTTTCGGCATCGAGCGGTCCGCCCGGGGCGACGAAGGCCGGCACATCGGCGATCGCGTAGTGCAGGACTGCCCCCGAGGACGTGCGCTCGAGATGCAGCGCCTGGTCGAGGTCGGTAGAGCCCGCGGGGTCGATCGTCACGAACGTGATGTCTTGCAGGTCGGCGAGCCCGGGCCCGGGTTCCGCCCGCACCTCGCGGGCCGCGCAGTGCGCCTCGTCGTCGGCGTCGGCCGGGTACGAGTCGGGCAGCTCGAGGCTCTGGCGCAGAGCCGTGAGCGAGGCGGCGAGGTCAGCCGCGACCCCGGCGGCACCGGGCGCACCGGCGGCACCGGGCGCACTGGCGGCTCCGGCATCGGAGGCCGCTCGCGAGCGGTCGGGCACGATCCGGGGGCGACGCGGGGGCACGCGCTCAGTGTAGGTGGGTCCACACCTTCCGCACAGGGTCGGGCCAATAGCATGGCGCCGTGCGTACTGTGCGGATGAGGTCTGGAGCGGTGCTCCTCGTCGTGGCGGCTTTGGCGCTGTCGGCGTGTTCGGCAGAGGCGAGTGCCGACGAGTCGGCGACGACCTCGGCATCCGCATCGGCGACCGTGTCGGCGACGCCGACTCCCACCCCGTCTGCGAGCCCCGCGCCGCTGCAGCCCACCTCGCCGGTCGCGGGCGGCTGCGACGGACTCGCCGCCGCTCCCGGCGTCGACGGCGTCGTCGGGCAGGTGCAGCGGGTGACCGAGCCGCGCGACCTGTGGCGTGTGGGCATCGAGACCGCGGGCGGACTCACCTGTTCGCTGCTGACGACCAAGCTCGCCGCCGACGCCTACGTCATTCCCGACGCGCTGGTCGTCGGCGACGTCGCCAAGATCACCGAAGCGCCCGACTGCGAGACCGGCGCGCGGGCGATGGAGTGCTGGGCCTCGGTCGCAGGGAACGGCCACGTGACCCTCGTCGTCGGTTCGTTCTCGCCGTCGGCCCACACCGATGCGTCGCTCGCTCTCGTGGGTGAACTCGCCGGGGTCTTCTCGGCCGTGGCCTCGGACGGCGCCGCGGTGCGCTCCCAGAAGACGACGTGGGCGCATCCGCTCGACTGCACGGCGATGGCGCAGATCATCGGCCTCACCTCGATCCTCGGTTCCGACGAGGCGCACACCTCGCTCGTGCGTCCGCCCGCCCGCACCGTCGAGGCCCGCCTGTCCGAAGCGTCGACCACGTCGTCGCGCTGCGACTGGGAGCGCACGCCCACCCAGAAGGGCGACCTCGGCTCGAGCTACAGCATCATCGCCGTCCCCGACGGCGCGTGGGCGTGGAAGCAGGTCGCCTCGCGTGTGCCCGATTCGGTGGATGCCACGGTGGGCGGCCACCCCGCCCGCGTGACCTCGACCGGAGACGTCTACCTCTCCGACGGCGTCAACATCCTGCACCTGACGGGCCAGCGTCTCGCCGGTGTCAGCGTCGTCGACACGTCGCTCGGCGTGCTCTCGGTGCTCTCCGCGAGTGCGGGGCAGACGCGCGGCTAAGCTTTAGCCTCGTGGTCACCCGTCTTTCGAACTTCTTCCTCCGCACGCTCCGCGAAGACCCGGCTCAGGCCGAGGTCGCGAGCCACAAACTGCTGATCCGCGCCGGGTACATCCGGCCGCAGGCGGCGGGGATCTTCGCGTGGCTGCCGCTGGGCCTGCGCGTCAAGGCGCGCATCGAGAAGGTCGTGCGCGAAGAGATGGCGGCCGCCGGCGCGCAAGAGGTGCACTTCCCCGCGCTGATGCCGCGCGAGGCATATGAGGCGACCGGCCGCTGGGAGGAGTACGGCGACCTGCTCTTCCGGCTGAACGACCGCAAGGGCGGCGACTACCTGCTCGCCCCGACCCACGAAGAGGCGTTCACGCTGCTCGTGAAGGATCTCTACTCGTCGTACAAAGACCTGCCGGTCACGCTCTACCAGATCCAGGACAAGTACCGCGACGAGGCGCGCCCCCGCGCGGGCCTGCTGCGTGGGCGCGAGTTCACGATGAAGGATGCCTACTCGTTCGACTACACCGACGCGGGGCTCGACCTGTCGTATCAGGCGCAGCGCGACGCGTACGAGCGCATCTTCCAGCGGCTCGGCCTCGAGTACGTGATCGTGCAGGCCGACGCCGGGGCGATGGGCGGCTCGAAGTCGGAGGAGTTCCTGCACCCCACCGCCGTCGGCGAAGACACCTTCGTGCGTTCGGAAGGCGGCTACGCCGCGAACGTCGAGGCGTTCACGACGGTCGCCCCCGAGCCGATCCCGTTCGACGGGCTCGCCGCGCCGGTGATCTTCGACTCGCCCGACACCCCGACGATCGACACTCTCGTCGCGCACTCGAACGCGGTGCTCGACACCGACGCGGGGGAGTACACCGCCGCCGACACGCTGAAGAACGTCGTGCTCGCCCTCACGCACCTCGACGGCACGCGTGAGCTCGTCATCGTCGGGATCCCCGGCGACCGCGACGTCGACGACAAGCGCGCCGAGGTCGCTTTCGCGCCCGCCGCCGTCGAGCCTGCGACACCCGAAGACTTCGAGCGCCACCCGCTGCTCGTGAAGGGCTACATCGGGCCCTGGTCGCCGGAAGGCGCGGTGCTCGGTGAGGAGTCGGCGACGGGCATCCGTTACGTCGTCGATCCGCGTGTCGTTCCCGGCACGAGCTGGATCACCGGCGCCAACATCGACCAGAAGCACGTGCACTCGCTCGTCGCGGGGCGCGACTTCGACGTCGACGGCTACGTCGAGGTGGCCTCGGTGCGCGAGGGCGACCCGGCGCCCGACGGGTCGGGCCCCGTCACGCTCGCCCGCGGCATGGAGATCGGGCACGTCTTCCAGCTCGGTCGCAAGTACGCCGAGGCGCTCGGCCTGAAAGTCCTCGACGAGAACGGCAAGCTCGTCACCGTCACGATGGGCTCGTACGGCATCGGCGTCACCCGCATCCTCGCGATCATCGCCGAGCTGAACAACGACGACAAGGGGCTCATCTGGCCGGCATCCGTCGCACCGTTCGACGTGCACGTCGTCGCGACGGGGCGCGACGAGGCGGCGTTCGCGCTCGCCGCGTCGCTGTCTGACGAGCTGGATGCCGCGGGCTTCGACGTGCTCTACGACGACCGCCCCAAGGTGTCGCCCGGCGTGAAGTTCGGCGACGCCGAGCTCGTCGGCGTGCCGCAGATCGTGATCGTCGGCCGCGGTGCGGCCGACGGCGAGGTCGAGCTGTGGGACCGCCGCACGGGCGAGCGCGAGGTCGTGCCCGCCACCGAGGTCGTCGAGCGACTGCGCGCGCGCTGACAGAGCGCACCCGCGCCGCAGCAGGTCAGCGGACGATCTTGCCGTGGTTCATGATGTCGTCGTCGGGGGTGTCCTTCGTCACGAGCGATTTCAGCATGCCCGCGACCATCGCGATCTTGCCCTTCGCCGGCTCCCAGAACTCGCTCACCCGCGGCGTCACTTTGAGAAGGGCGATGCCGGGGGTGTCGAGTCCCTGCTCGAACCAGACGTCGAGCGACGGCGAGTAGAGCTCCGCCATCTTCGCCTTGTCGTGCACGATGGCGGCTTTGCCGCCGACCGACACGTAGCGCATGCCCTTGGCGTCGCAGTATGAGAGCCCGACGTCGCGGTGCGCCCGCGCCTCGTCGACCTTGTCGGTGTCGTCGGAGGTGAAGAACCAGGGCAGGGGATTGACAAGCAGAGCGGTGCGTGCGGCCACCCGCCGTTCACCCCCGCGTGCCAGAGTGGGGGTATGGCAGGCAGCTCCACTCAGATCCCGCAGGCGGTGACCGACGGCATCCGAACCCTCATCGCGGACGCGGGGATCGAGACCAATCAAGACCTCATCGCCCGTATCCTCGCCACGGGCATCGGGCTCGGGCTCGACGACACCGATCGGCTCGACCTCAAGATCGCCTCCGCCGCGCTCACCGAGATGCGGGCGGCGTTCTCACTGTTCGCGCCGTTCCGCGGCATCCCCAAGGTCACCATCTTCGGCTCGGCGCGCACGCGCCCCGACGACGAGCAGTACCGGGCCGCCGCCGCGGCCGCCCATGCGCTCGCCGAGCGCGGCTGGATGGTCGTCACCGGCGCCGGGCCCGGCATCATGCAGGCCGCCGCCGAAGGGGCGGGCCCCGACCACTCGCTCGGCGTCAGCATCCGGCTGCCGTTCGAAGAGAAGCCGAACGCGGTCATCATGAAGAACTCCCGCAACGTCGCGATGAAGTACTTCTTCACCCGCAAGCTCATGCTCGTGAAAGAGTCGCAGGCCTTCATCTGCGTGCCGGGCGGCTTCGGCACGCTTGACGAGATGTTCGAGCTGCTCACCCTGCAGCAGACCGGCAAGGCCGACCCGACCCCGATCGTCCTGCTCGACCGCCCCGGTGGCACGTTCTGGGCGGGTCTCGAGCGCTTCGTCGACGAGCAGCTCATCGCAGGCGGCTTCGTCTCACCCGACGACTTCGACCGCGTGCTCGTGACCGATTCGGTGGATGCCGCGGTGGGCGACATCACGGGCTTCTACCGCAACTACGACTCGCTGCGCTGGGTCGGCAAGCGTCTCGTCCTGCGCCTGCACGCCGCGCCGACGCCGCAGGAGATCGACGACCTCAACGACCGCTTCGGCGACCTGCTCGCCGAGGGACGCATCGAGGCGACCGCTCCGCTGAAGGCCGAGGTGCGCGACAACGACCGCCTCGACCTGCCGCGCCTGGTGATGACCCCGAACCGGTTCAAGGTGGGGTCGCTGTACCGCCTCATCCGGGCGCTGAACGAGCTGCCCTCGGCGGCGGGCGAGCCCGAGACGGCGCCGGTGCCGTCGCCGGGCCTCTGATCGTCGCGACAGACCGGCGGGCTACAGCCGCGCGTAGCGTGCGCGGAAGAACAGGAACAGTCCGTAGGCGATGAACCCGACGCCGACGAGGCCCACGAGCAGCGGCCCGGGGAACAGCGCGTGCAGGGCGTCGAACGCGTCGTCGAGGCCGCCCGCCTGCGAGGCATCCGACGTGACTGCGGCGATGAGAAGCAGCACGCCCACGATCGCGAGCGACACACCCTTCGCGATGTAGCCGACGACGCCGAGGCCCTTCACGACGGGGCCGATGCCGGCGCGAGGGATCGACATCTTCTTCTCGAACGAGCGCATCACGCCCATCACGACGAAGGCGATGCCGCCGCCCGCGATCCCGAGGCCGACGAGGGCGAGCACCATCGATCCCCCGGGCAGTGCCAGCACGTCGCGGCTCGCGTCTTCGGCGCTGTGGTTTCCCTCTGTGCGTCCGCCGAGGGCGACGGATGCCGAGACGGCGCCCAGTGCGCCGAAGACGATCGCCTGGCCGACCTCCGAGGTCCGCCGTCCCCACGTCTTCGTCGGCGTGGCGTCTCGCAGGACGAACGCCTCGATCAGGTGGTAGAGCGCGAGTGCCCAGAGCAGCACGGCGATGATCCACAGCACGGCCAGCCCGAGCGGTGCACCGGCGATCGCCCGCAGCGCCCCGGACTGGTCGGCCTCGCCGCTGCCACCGAAGGCGAGGGTCAGCACGAGCAGGCCGATCAGCACGTGCACCGCACCGCTGGCGGCATAGCCGCCGCGCGCGAGAGCGCGCACGAGCGGACTCGCCTCGACCTGGCGTGCCGCCGACCGCGCGGCATCGGCCATCGTCAGGATTCCCGGTCGGCGGAGCCCGCGATCCACGCCGGGCCGAGCGGCAGCACATGGCGCCCCATCGTGCGCCAGTAGAACTTCTCGATGAGCATGTACATCGCGAGCGCCGACGCCCCGATGAGGAACCAGGCGCCGATCGTGCCGAGGTCGGCGATACCGGCGAAGCTGCCGATCGCCTCGAGCCCGAGGCCCATACCGACGAACAGCAGGGTCAGCGGCAGCGCGGTGTTGTGCGTCGCGCCGGCGACGGCGAAGCCGAAGGCGAGCAGCGAGAAGATCAGCATGAACAGCGGCTTGGCCGGGCCCGACACCTCGAAGAAGCCCAGCTCGCCGCCCAGCAGGAACCCGGGCATGCAGATCCAGTACCACCCGAAGGCGTTGTAGACGATGAAGTGGAAGTCGTCGCCGATGAAGTACGAGAGCATTCCCGCCGTCACCTGGACGATGCCGCCGAAGGCCGCGCCCACCCAGAACACGGCGCTCTCGTTCTGCACGCCGAGATGGGCGAGCTGGGCGGTCAGGGTCGCGATGACGAAGCCGAGCAGGCCGATCAGTCCGGGGTCGGCGGTTCCGCCGCGACGGGAGCCGGAGCGTGAGGGAGGGTCGCCGAGGGTGCTCATGGGGCAAGTATGCCGACCCGAGCGAGGCGGCACCATCACGACGGGCGTGAAATTAGGCCGCGGCCCGGGTGCGCGGCATCGGGTAAACTCGGCAGAACGGCGTGGGGCGCAACCCCGCACGACAGCTGAATAGGGAGGAAGCCGTGGACATCGATCTGGGACTGCTGCGGACGGTCGAGCGCGAGAAGGAGATCCCCTTCGAGGAGCTCGTGCGCATCATCGAACAGGCCATCCTCACCGCCTATGCCAAGCACACCTCGCCCGACGGCGAGCTGCCCGAGGGCACCCGCGCCGTGCTCGACCGCAAGACCGGTCACGTCGCCGTGTTCGTGCCCCTCCTCGACGACGAGGGCGCCGTCATCGGCGAAGAGGAGTCGACCCCCGAAGACTTCGGGCGCATCGCGGCCTTCGCCGCCAAGCAGGTGATCGGTCAGCGCCTGCGCGACATCGCCGACGACGCGATCCTCGGCGAGTTCCGCGGCAAGGAGGGCGACATCGTCGCCGGCGTCATCCAGCAGGGCCCGAACCCCCGCATGGTGCACGTCGACCTCGGCACCGTCGAGGCCATCCTCCCGCCCGAAGAGCAGGTCGCCGGCGAGGAGTACCCGCACGGCGCGCGCCTGCGCGTCTACGTGACCTCGGTGTCGAAGGGCCTCAAGGGCCCGCAGATCACCGTGTCGCGCACGCACCCGGGCCTCGTCCGCAAGCTCTTCGCGCTCGAGGTGCCCGAGATCGCGTCGGGCCTCGTCGAGATCACCTCGCTCGCCCGCGAGGCGGGCCACCGCACCAAGATCGCCGTCGTCGCCACCGACCCCGCCATCAACGCCAAGGGCGCCTGCATCGGCGAGCTCGGCCGCCGCGTGCGCGCCGTGACCGAAGAGCTCGGCGGCGAGAAGATCGACATCGTCGACTACGACCCGGAGCTGGCGAAGTTCGTCGCGAACGCGCTGTCGCCGGCGAAGGTGACCTCGAGCTTCGTGCTCGACGCGAACACGAAGGCCGTCCGCGCGCTCGTCCCCGACTACCAGCTCTCGCTCGCGATCGGCAAGGAGGGCCAGAACGCCCGCCTCGCGGCCAAGCTCACCGGCGCCAAGATCGACATCCAGCCCGACTCGATTCTCGAGGATGCCTGACGGGGGTAAGATGGATCCCGTTCGAACGTGCGTGGGATGCCGCGCGCGTGCCCCCCGATCCGCCCTGCTGCGGGTCGTCGTGCAGGGCGGCTCGCTCGTCGCAGACGAGAAAGCGGTCCTTCCCGGGCGGGGTGCGTGGGTGCATGACACGGATGCCTGTGTGCAGGCGGCTCTCCGCCGCCGCGCTTTCGGACGAGCATTGCGCGCGTCGGGTTCCCTCGACACGCAGACCTTTCAAGAAACCCACCAGCGAAAAGGCTGAACGGCTATGGACACGAAGTGAACGGCTCGAAATGAGACCCGTCCGCACGTAACGGTCCGCCCTGTCCGGGGTGGACCCCAGACAGGAGAATTGTGGCAAACCCACGAGTGCACGAAATCGCCTCGGAGATCGGCGTCGACAGTAAAGTCGCCCTCGCGAAGCTGAAGGAGCTCGGCGAATACGTCAAGAGCCCCTCGTCGACCATTGCGCCCCCCGTGGCGCGCAAGCTGCGCGCGGCCCTCGAGGCCGACGGCGCGGCAAAGCCCGCTGAGGCGCCCGCCGCCAAGACGCCCGCCGCGCGGCCGTCGACCGGCGCCC
>NZ_JAAGRY010000088.1 GCF_015707995.1 Microbacterium paulum | reverse complement strand
CGTCGCCGCCGCGCAGCTCGCGCTGCCCGCAGCCTTCGCCGCCGTCGGCACCCCCGGCCCGCCAGCCCCGCCCGCGGGCGGCGGACACGCCGCCATGGCCGCGCACGCGGCGCACACCCACCTGCTCCCGTTCCTGACGAACACGGCGAGCGCCCTCGACCCTGCCGCCTCGCTGATGACCCTCGGCCACGCCGTGGCCGCGCTCGTCACATTCGCCGCGCTCGCGTGGAGCGAGCGGCTGCTCGCGGCGGTGGCAAGAGGCATCCTGCGCGTGCTGCGCCCGGCCCGTGCTCCGCGCCCCGCCCGCCCGGCGAGCGCCCCGGCACTGTTCCTCCCGCGCCACACCGCGGCGGAGGCCCTCTTTCTGCACAGCGTGACCCGGCGCGGCCCGCCCGAGCGGTTCGCCCTCGCCGCCGCCTGAGCGATCCCACCCGGCGCGCGGCTCTTCCTCACGGCCCCCGCCACCGGGTCGGCCGTTCCCGCACGCAGAAAGAGATTCGTCATGTCCCGCACCCGCACGCCCGGTACCCGCGCCCGCCTCGTCGTCGGCGCCCTGGCCGGCGGCGCCCTCGTGCTCGCCGCCCCGCTCGCCGCCTCGGCGCACGTGCACGTCACCCCCGATGAGTCGGCCGCCGGCACGTCGACGCGCCTCGGTTTCTCGTTCAGCCACGGCTGCGACGACTCCCCCACGACGTCGGTCGTGATCACGATCCCCGAGGGCGTCGACGGCGTCACGCCGGTCGTCGACGGCGCGTTCACGATCAGTCGCGAGCTCGGCGACGACGGCATCCCCACCCAGGTGACCTACACCGCCGTCACCCCTATCGAGAGCGGCACCTCGGCGACGGTCTCGCTCGACGTGATCTTCGCCTCGTCTGCGGCGAACAGCTCGGTCGCCTTCCCCGTGCTGCAGAAGTGCGTCGTCGGCGAGACCGACTGGTCGGAGGTCGCCGCCGACGGGCAGACCGAAGACGACCTGCAGGCCCCCGCACCCGTCGTCGCGGTGGGCGCGGTCTCGGCCGAGACCGGTCACGATCACGGCGACGATGATGGCGACAGCCACGGCACCGGCGAAACGACAGAGGCGACGGATGCCTCGGCGCAGGCCGATCCGGTCGCCCGCTGGCTCGCCGGAGGCGCCCTCGTCGCGGGGCTCGCCGCGCTCGGCGTCGCACTGACCGGGCGGCGTCGTCGCAGCTGATCGGACCGAGATCCGGCGCGGGAGCCGTTTGTGGTCTGACCACAAACGGCTCCCGCGTACGAGGGTGGCGGATTGTGGCATCCGTGCACGTTCCCCTGTGGTCTGACCACTAGTTCTATCCTGGGATCACGGACCGCGCGGATGGGCGCGGACCTCCCACAAGGACTAGGGAAGCGAACCATGACCACCGTCACCCCCGCCGCCGCGCAGACCTCCGACGCACAACCCGCCGCTTGGACGGGCTTCGTCGCCGGCCCCTGGCAGGACCAGATCGACGTGCGCGACTTCATCCAGCGCAACTACACCCCCTACACCGGCGACGCCTCGTTCCTCGCCGGCGCGACCGCGCGTACGACGCGCATCTGGGACACCCTCTCGGCGATGTTCCCCGAAGAGCGCGAGAAGGGCATCTACGACGTCGACCCGCACACGCCCGCCGGCATCACCGCGCACGGCCCCGGCTACATCATCGAGGGCGACGAGGTCATCGTGGGTCTGCAGACCGACGCCCCGCTCCGCCGTGCCATCATGCCCAACGGCGGCTGGCGCATGGTCGAGGGCGCGCTCGACACCTACGGCTACGAGGTCGACCAGACCCTCAAGACGGTCTTCAGCGACTGGCGCAAGACCCACAACCAGGGCGTCTTCGACGTCTACCCCCCGAACGTCCGCGCGGCCCGCTCGTCGCACATCATCACCGGCCTGCCGGATGCCTACGGCCGCGGCCGCATCATCGGCGACTACCGCCGGGTGGCCCTGTACGGCGTCGACCAGCTCATCGCCGCGAAGAAGATCGACAAGCTGGGCCTGGACACCACGCCCTTCACCGAGCAGATCGCCCGCGAGCGCGAAGAGCACGCCGAGCAGATCCGTGCGCTGCAGGAGCTCAAGCAGATGGCCGCCTCGTACGGCATCGACATCTCGGGCCCCGCGACCACGGCGAAGGAGGCCGTGCAGTGGCTGTACTTCGCTTACCTCGGCGCCGTCAAGGAGCAGAACGGTGCGGCCATGTCGCTCGGTCGCACCTCGACGTTCCTCGACGTGTTCATCCAGCGCGACCTCGAGGCGGGCACCCTCACCGAGACCGAGGCGCAGGAGATCATCGACGACTTCGTGATCAAGCTGCGCATCGTGCGCTTCCTGCGCACCCCCGAGTACGACGCCCTCTTCTCCGGCGACCCGACCTGGGTCACCGAGACGATCGGCGGCATGGGCGAAGACGGCCGCGCGCTCGTCACGAAGAACTCGTTCCGCTACCTGCAGACGCTCTACAACCTGGGCCCGGCGCCCGAGCCGAACATGACCGTGTTCTGGAGCCCCGACCTGCCGCAGGGCTTCAAGGACTTCTGCGCGCAGGTGTCGATCGACACCTCGGCCGTGCAATACGAGTCCGACGAGATCATCCGCCCCGCGTGGGGCGATGACGCCGCGATCGCCTGCTGCGTGAGCCCCATGCGCGTCGGCAAGCAGATGCAGTTCTTCGGCGCCCGGGTGAACCTCGCCAAGACCCTGCTCTACGCCATCAACGGCGGACGCGACGAGGTCTCGGGCAAGCAGGTCTCGCCCGTCGCCGCCCCCGTCGGCGAGGGTGCGCTCGACTACGCCGACGTCATGGCGCGGTTCGACAAGACGATGGACTGGCTGGCCGAAACCTACGTCGAGGCGCTCAACTGCATCCACTGGTCGCACGACAAGTACGCCTACGAGCGCCTCGAGATGGCGCTGCACGACAAAGACGTGCTGCGCACGATGGCCTGCGGCATCGCGGGGCTCTCGGTCGCGACCGACTCGCTGTCGGCGATCAAGTACGCGACGGTGACGCCCGTGTTCGACGAGCGCGGCATCGTGGTCGACTACACGATCGAGGGCGAGTTCCCGACCTACGGCAACGACGACGACCGGGCCGACGGCATCGCGGTCGACCTCGTCGAGCGCTTCATGGCCAAGATCCGCCGCCACCCGATGTACCGGAACGCGCTGCCGACCCAGTCGGTGCTCACGATCACCTCGAACGTCGTCTACGGCAAGGCCACCGGCAACACGCCCGACGGCCGCCGCGCCGGCGAGCCGTTCGCGCCGGGTGCCAACCCGATGAACGGCCGCGACACGCACGGCATGCTCGCCTCGGCGCTGTCGGTCGCGAAGCTCCCCTACTCCGAGTCGCAGGACGGCATCTCGCTGACCAACACGGTCGTGCCCGCCGGTCTCGGCCGCACGAAGGACGAGCAGGTCACGAACCTCGCGGGTCTGCTCGACGCGTACGTGGGCTCGCAGGGGTACCACATGAACGTCAACGTGCTGAACCGCGAGACGCTCGAAGACGCCATGGAGCACCCGGAGAACTACCCGCAGCTGACGATCCGCGTGTCGGGCTACGCCGTGAACTTCGTGCGCCTCACGCGCGAGCAGCAGCTCGACGTGCTCTCGCGCACGTTCCACGGCTCGATGTAACACCCGTCCCCCACCCACCCCGCAGACCCCCGAGAGGAGCCGAATCATGGTCGCCACACTCATCCACAGCACCATCGAGGCTCCCCTCGGGGGCCTCGAGGTGGCCGACGTCTCACGCCACGAACGGCTGACCGCCATGCGCGAGGGCCGGCTCGGCTCGGTGCACTCGTGGGAGCTCGTCACCGCGGTAGACGGCCCAGGCACGCGCCTGACGACGTTCCTCAGCGGCTGCCCGCTGCAGTGCCTGTACTGCCACAACCCCGACACGCTCCAGATGAAACACGGAAAGCCCGTCACGAGCGACGAACTGCTCACCCGCATCGCGCGCTACCAGGGCGTGTTCCGCGCCACCGGCGGCGGCATCACGCTCTCCGGCGGCGAGGTGCTCATGCAGCCCGCGTTCGCGGCACGCATCCTCCGCGGAGCGAAAGAACTCGGCATCCACACCGCGATCGACACCTCGGGTTTCCTCGGCGCGTCCGCGACCGACGCGATGCTCGAAGACGTCGACCTCGTCCTCCTCGACGTCAAGAGCGGCGACCCCGACACCTACCGTCGCGTCACCGGGCGCGAGCTCGAACCGACGCTCGAGTTCGGTCGCCGGCTCGCCGAGCTGCCGCACGGCCCCGAGGTGTGGGTCCGGTTCGTGCTGGTCCCCGGCCTCACCGACGACGAAGCCAACGTCGAAGCGGTCGCCGCCTACGCCGCCTCGCTCAACGACATCATGCCCGGCACCGTGACCCGCGTCGAAGTGCTGCCCTTCCACCAGATGGGCCGCGACAAGTGGGCCGCGCTCGGGCGCGATTATCAGCTCGGCGACACCGAGCCGCCCTCTCCCGAACTCACCGAGCGCGTGCGCGAGCAGTTCCGCGCGCACGGCCTCACCACGTACTGACCCCACCACCCCGACCTGCCGACCGCGCCTCCCCCACCGTGCGCGGCGGCACCACCCCACTCAGCGGCGAGCGGGATCAGCATCAGCCCGCCCTCCCCATCCCGGCGGGCTGATTGCTTGTGCGGCCGCGGCTGCGGCTCAGCTCGCGGCGATCAGGCGGTCGGCCTCGGCGCGGGCCCAGGCTTCGGTTTCGGCGAGGCTCTCGCGGGTGAGCTCCCCCGGTGCGACGTGCGCGTCGACGACCCGGCGCACGGTGTCGACGATGCCGGTGAAGGCGAGCGCGCCCTCATGGAAGGCATCCACCGCCTGCTCGTTGGCCGCATTGAACACCGCGGGGTACGTGCCCCCGGCGCGCCCGACGTGTTTGGCGAGCGTGACGGCGGGGAACGCTTCGTCGTCGAGCGGTTCGAACGTCCACGTCTGGGCGCGCGTCCAGTCGAGCGGCGCGCCGACGCCCGCGACCCGGTGCGGCCAGTCGAGGCCGAGCGAGATCGGCAGGCGCATGTCGGGCGGGGATGCCTGGGCGATCGTCGACCCGTCGACGAACTCGACCATCGAGTGCACGATCGACTGCGGATGCACGACGACGTCGATGTCGTCGTAGTCGACGCCGAAGAGCAGATGCGCCTCGATCACCTCGAGGCCCTTGTTGACGAGCGTCGCCGAGTTGGTGGTGACGACCCGGCCCATGTTCCACGTTGGGTGCGCGAGCGCCTGCGCGGGGGTGACGTCCTCGAGCTCGGCGCGCGGGCGCCCGCGGAAGGGACCGCCCGAGGCCGTCAGCACGAGGCGGCGCACCTCGTCGGGCGCGCCTGAGCGCAGCGCCTGCGCGATCGCGGAATGCTCCGAGTCGACCGGCACGATCTGACCCGGCGTGGCGAGCGCCGTGACGAGGTCGCCGCCGACAATCAGCGACTCTTTGTTCGCGAGGGCGAGCGTGCGGCCCGTCTCGAGCGCGGCGAGCGTCGGGCCGAGGCCGATCGACCCCGTGATGCCGTTGAGCACCACGTCGGCGTCGACGTCGCGCACGAGCTGCTCCGCGGCATCCGACCCGTCGATCGCGGCGATCACGGTCGCCGACGACGGAACGCCGAACTCGGCCGCCTGCGCGGCGACGAGTTCGGCGTTCCGTCCCGCCGAGAGCCCCACGACCTCGAAGCGGTCGCGGCGGTCTCGGATGACGTCGAGCGCCTGCGTTCCGATCGAACCGGTGGAGCCGAGGATCAGAACGCGACGCATGACGTCAGCCTAACGGCGGTGTCACTGGGTGGCGGCGGGAGCCGTTCCGAGGATGTCGATGACGAAGACGAGCGTCTCGCCCTTGAGGTCGGTGGTGTTGATGTCGCCCTCGCCGTAGCCGTCGGCCGGGGTCATCGTCACGAGCACCTGCGAACCGACCGTCTGACCTTCGAGCGCCTTCTGGAAGCCGGCCACGACCTTGTTGGTCGCGAAGCTCGTCGGCACGCCGCCCTTGTCCCACGTCGAGTCGAAGGTCTCGCCGTTGGACCAGCGCACACCGGTGTACTGCAGCAGCACCTGGTTGCCGGCCTGCACGACGGGGCCGTCGCCCTTCTTGAGCGTCGCGACCTGGGTCTCGGTGGGCGGGGTCTGACCCTCGGGGATCGTGATGGCGGGAGCGCCGCCGTCGCCGAGCGACACGGTCGGCATGCCGGCGACGGGCGCCTGCTCCTCGCCCCACGCCGCGGTGGGGGTGATGCCCAGAACGTCGATGACGTAGACGACCGACGGGGTCGTCTCGTTGCCGGTCGCGGTGGCGAGGGTCAGGCGCGAGCCGACCGTCGCGCAGCCGAAGATCTGGCCGCCGTTGTCGGCCGAGATCTGCGCGGGCAGGATCTCACCGGGCGTGTAGCCGGCCTGCGAGAGCACGCTGCCCGTGGCGCCGTCGAGGATCGTGGCGGCGTAGTTGACGAAGTCGCCGGCGGCGATCGCCGCGCCGGTGCCCTTGGTCTGCACCGTGCGCTGCAGCGTGAGGTCCGTCGTGTCGATCGGCTTGGTGAAGTCGACCGTCGGCACGGTGCCGAAGTCACCCGTCACGGTGATGCCGTCCGAGACGGCGCCGCTCGGGGCGGCCGACGAGCAGAGGTCGGCCGCGGCCGATGCCGAGGCCGACGGCGAGGCATCCCCTCCACCCCCGCCGGAGCAGCCGGCGAGCAGGATCGCCGAAAGGGCGACGGCGGACAGGGCGGCGAGCGGGCGCAGGCGCACGGATGACCTCACAAAAAGGAGTGGGAAGGAGCTGCCGCGGCGCGGCGGACCCATCTTCTCGCACTTTCATCTGTCCCGGCTGAGAACACGGCATGCACGAGGCGGAATGCTGCCGGGACTAAGCTCTACGGGTGACGCAAGACCAGGTCAGCGCAACGGATGCGCCCGAGCCTCCGGCGTCCGAAGAGCACGAGGTGCCCCGCGTCGGCTTCACCTACTACTTCGGCCGCGCCGTTCTGGTGCCGCTCGCGCGCCTCTTCTACCGGCCACGTATCGAGGGTCGGCGCAACATTCCCCGCACCGGCAAGGTGATCCTCGCCAGCAACCACCTGTCGTTCATCGACTCGCTGATCATCCCGATGTTCGCGCCGCGCCCGGTGTACTTCCTCGCGAAGTCTTCGTACTTCGACGGCACGGGCTTTCGCGGGTGGGTGAGCCGCCACTTCTTCACCGCGATCGGCGCGACGCCCGTGCAGCGCGGCGCCGGCCAGGCGGCCCTCGACGCGCTCGACCAGCAGCGCCGCATCCTGCACTCGGGCCGCGCGATCGCGCTGTACCCCGAGGGCACGCGCTCGCTCGACGGGCGTCTCTACAAGGGCCGCACCGGAGTGGCGTTCCTCGCGCTCGAAGAGGGTGCGCAGGTGGTTCCGGTGGGCCTGATCGGCACGAACGAGGCCATGCCCGTCGGCGCGAAGATGCCCAAGCGCCACCCGCGGGTGACGGTGCGCTACGGCGAGCCGATCGATCTGACTCACCTGGGGCCTGCCTCGAGCGGCAAGGCGCGGCGCCTCGCCACCGACGAGATCATGGCGGCGATCCACGCGCTGTCGGGGCAAGAGCTCGCGAACGCCTACAACGAGGCGCCCGCCGCGAACCCCGTCGAACGCCTCAAGCAGGTTCTCCCGCACGAGCGGCGCTGACCTCGGCGTCGTGGCGCACGGGGAAGTTCACCGAGTTCGCGATGAAGCACCAGTCGTGGGCCTGCGCGTGGGCGGCCTGCGCGGCCGGGATCATGGATGCCTCCGCCACCACCACCCGCGGGTGCAGCACCACTTCGGTGAACGCCCCGCCGCCGCGGCCGTCTTCGGTCATGAGTCCGGTGGCTTCGTCGCTGTACGACTCGACGACGACACCCGCCTCGACGCACGCGTGCAGGTACGACAGCAGGTGGCACTCCGACAGCGCCGCCAGCAGCAGGTCTTCGGGGTTCCATTTGGTCGGGTCGCCGCGGAAGGGCTTGTCGGCGGATGCCTCGAGCACGGCCTTTCCGTCGACGGCGACCGTCACGGTGCGGTCGTAGTCGCGGTAGCCGCTCGTGCCGGTGCCGCGGTTGCCGGTCCAGACGCTCCGGAGGGCGTAGCGGTGCTCTCGGATCATGCCGACAGTCTGGCACGGGCGCGGCGGTAGGCTGGGCCGGTGCCAGAGACCCTGACCGTCGCATCTTCCGTCGAACTCGCCGTCGTCGAACGCAGCGGCTTCGTGGAGTCACGCCATGCCGGTGCGGCCGTCGTGCTCGACCCCGAGGGCGCCGTGGCGCTGACCCTCGGCGACGTCGAGACCCCGATCCTGCCGCGCTCGAGCCTCAAGCCGCTGCAGGCCCTCGGCGCCGTCACCGCCGGCGCCGAGCTCAGCGGTGAGCGCCTCGCGCTCGCGACGGCGAGCCACGCCGGCACCGACCGGCACGTGGCGGTGGTGCGCGGCATCCTCGAGCAGGCCGGGCTCGACGAGTCGCACCTCGGGTGCCCCGCGGCGTGGCCGAGCGACACCGTGACGCGCGACGAGATGGTGCGCGAGCTCGGCTCGCCGCAGCGGATCCGCATGAACTGCTCGGGCAAGCACGCCACGATGCTCTACGCCTGCACCGCCAACGGGTGGGACACCGCGACCTACCTCGACCCCGCGCACCCCCTGCAGGTGCACATCCGCGAGGTCATCGAACGCCTCATCGGCGGGCGCGTGACCGCCACGGCCGTCGACGGGTGCGGCGCGCCCGTGTACGGCATGGGGCTGTCGTCGCTCGCGCGTGCCGCGCACCGGATCGGCACCTCGTCGGAGCGCTCGCCGTTCGCCCTGCACCGCACGGCCGGAGCGCTCGTGCGCGCGGTGCGCGAGAACCCGTGGGCGATCGACGGCCCCGGCCGCGCCGACACGATCGCGATCGAACGCCTGGGCGTGTTCGCGAAGGGCGGCGCCGAAGGCGTCATGATCATGGTCGCCCCGAACGGCGCGACGGTCGCGCTGAAGGTGCTCGACGGCAGCGGCCGTGCCGCCACGGCGATCGCGCTCGCGCTACTCGAGCGGGTCGGCGCCCTCGCTTCGGCCGATGTCGCACAGACGATGGCGCTGCTTCCGCTGTCGATCACGGGCGGCGGCGCGGAGGTCGGCCGCATCCGGCCGACGGTCTGACCGCCGCCGCACCGCTAGACAACCCCGCGTCAACCGGGCAGGGTCACGCGCACAGCCGGCGCTCCCGGCGCGATGAGCCACGCCCGGCGCGTGCCCGCCGCAGCGTAGGGCGGCAAGTCGCGCCGGCCCGTCACGGTGCGGTATTCGGGCCCGCACGCCGCGTCGACGACGAGCGTGCCGCGCTCGCGCGCTTCGGAGAGCAGCCGCCACTGGGCGATCCAGGCCTCGGGTGAGCCGACGACGATGCTCTCGGCGCCGAGAGGGGTTCCGGATGCCCCGGCATCCGTCACCTCGACGACGCGGCGCCCGGCCACCGCCGCCGCGGCGCGGAAGGCCGTGAGGTCGGCGCCGGGCGGCACGACGAGGGCGATCGGGCGGGAACCCTCCAGCACGAGCGCCGGCGCCGATTCGTCGGCCGAGGAGGGTTCCCCGGCGAACGCGGGCGCGGGCACGTGCGCGAACTGAACGTGCGTGCGCCCCCAGCGCCCGCGCCCCGGGGGCGCGCCGACGGCGAAGTCGGCCGAGTCGCCGCCCGCGGCGACGTGGTCGGCGCGGTTCGCGAGCGGCAGCAGCGCCCGGTGCGGCAGCAGTTCGAGCAGCCGCCACGCCGGTCCCGACGCACGGACGGTCGAGATCACGAACGTGAGGCCGCGCGAGCGCGCCTCGCGGCAGGCGCGTTCGAGGGCGGCGAGCCAGGCTGCCGCGTGCTCGTCGCCGAGGCGGCCGGCGATCGCGTCGACGTCGTCGACCAGCACGACCGAACCCCGAGGCGCCGAGGCGAGCCCGGCGATCGCGTCCCACGCGCCCTCGGCGTCGGCGGGAACCCAGATCGGTGCGGCGGCCTGCGCGGCGATCGCGCGCAGCAGCGTCGTGCGCCCGCTGCCGGGCCCGCCG
>NZ_JAAGRY010000087.1 GCF_015707995.1 Microbacterium paulum | reverse complement strand
GGTCGTCCCGGTGGTGCCGGCCGTCCCGGCGCGCCGTTCCAGCAGCGTCCCGGCGGCCCTGGCCGTCCCGGCGGTGCCGGCGGTTTCCAGCGCCCCGGTGGTGCTCCCGGTGGAGCGCCCGGCGGTTTCGCCGGTCGTCCCGGTGGCGGCGGTGGCCGTGGCCGTGGTCCCGGCGGTGGCACCGCGGGTGCCTTCGGCAAGGGCGGCGGCAAGTCGAAGCAGCGCAAGTCGCGTCGGGCGAAGCGCCAGGAATTCGAGATGCGGGATGCCCCGGTCGTCGGCGGCGTCAACGTCTCGAAGGGCAACGGCGAGATCATTCGCCTGCGCCGCGGGGCGTCGATCGCCGACTTCGCCGACAAGCTCGAGGCGATCCGCGGCTACACCGTGCAGCCCGGCACGCTCGTGACGATCCTCTTCAACCTCGGCGAGATGGCCACGGCCACCGAATCGCTCGACGAGGCGACGTTCGAGGTGCTCG
Source organism: Microbacterium paulum (assembly GCF_015707995.1). GTDB lineage: Bacteria > Actinomycetota > Actinomycetes > Actinomycetales > Microbacteriaceae > Microbacterium > Microbacterium paulum. The sequence continues at coordinate 9,675 of NZ_JAAGRY010000087.1, read as the reverse complement.
GCGCTGAGCTCGGCTACAAGATCCAGATGGTCTCGCCCGAAGACGAGGACAAAGAGCTCCTCGAGGGCTTCGGTCTCGACCTCGAGGCCGAGCTCGAGGCGGAGAGCGAGGACGACCTCGAGATCCGTCCGCCCGTGGTCACCGTCATGGGCCACGTCGACCACGGTAAGACGCGACTGCTCGACGCGATCCGTCAGACCAACGTCGTCGCGGGTGAGGCCGGCGGCATCACCCAGCACATCGGTGCCTACCAGGTGTGGACTGAGCACGACGGCATCGAGCGTGCGATCACCTTCATCGACACCCCGGGTCACGAGGCGTTCACCGCCATGCGTGCCCGCGGTGCGCAGGTGACCGACATCGCGATCCTGGTGGTCGCCGCCGACGACGGCATCATGCCGCAGACGGTCGAGGCCCTGAACCACGCCCAGGCGGCGAACGTGCCGATCGTGGTCGCGGTGAACAAGGTCGACAAGCCCGACGCCAACCCGGCCAAGGTGCGCCAGCAGCTCACCGAATACGGCCTCGTCGCCGAGGAGTACGGCGGAGACGTCATGTTCGTCGACGTGTCGGCGCGCGAGAACCTCAACATCCAGGCGCTGCTCGACGCCGTGCTGCTCACCGCTGACGCGGGGCTCGACCTCACGGCCAACCCCAACAAGGCGGCGCGCGGTGTCGCGATCGAGGCCAAGCTCGACAAGGGCCGCGGCTCGGTGGCCACGGTGCTCATCCAGTCGGGAACCCTGCGCGTCGGCGACGCGATCGTCGCCGGCACGGCCTACGGCCGCGTGCGCGCGATGGTCGACGAGAACGGCGACGCCGTCGAAGAGGCGTGGCCTTCGCGCCCCGTGCAGGTGCAGGGACTCAACTCGGTCCCGCGCGCCGGCGACACCTTCATCGTCACCGAAGAAGACCGCCTGGCCCGTCAGATCGCCGAGAAGCGCGAGGCCGCCGAGCGCAACGCCCAGCTGGCCAAGGCCCGCAAGCGCATCTCGCTCGAAGACTTCACCCGCGCTCTCGAAGAGGGCAAGGTCGAGTCGCTCAACCTCATCATCAAGGGTGACGTCTCGGGTGCCGTCGAGGCCCTCGAAGAGTCGCTGCTCAAGATCGAGGTCGACGACTCGGTGCAGCTGCGCATCATCCACCGCGGTGTCGGTGCGATCACCGAGTCCGACATCAACCTGGCCACGATCGACAACGCGATCGTGATCGGCTTCAACGTGCGCCCCGACACGAAGGCGCGCGAGCGCGCCGCCCGCGAGGGTGTGGACGTCCGGTTCTACTCGGTCATCTACAACGCGATCGACGACGTCGAGCAGTCGCTGAAGGGCCTGCTGAAGCCGGAGTACGAAGAGGTCCAGTCGGGTGTCGCCGAGATCCGCGAGGTGTTCCGCTCCTCGAAGTTCGGCAACATCGCCGGTGTCATCGTCCGCTCGGGCACGATCACGCGCAACGCCAAGGCGCGCGTCATCCGCGACGGTGTGGTGCTGGGCGACGGCCTGGCCATCGAGTCGCTGCGCCGCTTCAAGGACGACGTCACCGAGGTGCGTACCGACTTCGAAGCCGGTATCGGCCTCGGCAAGTACAACGACATCCAGGTCGGCGACGAGATCGAGACGACCGAGATGGTCGAGAAGCCTCGCGGCTGATCGAATCACAACGCGGGATGCCGGTGACACCGGCATCCCGCGTTCGTTCCAAGGAGACACTCATGGCAAACGAACGTCAGGCTCGGCTCGGAGACCGGATCCGCGTCATCCTCGCGGAGCGCCTCGAGAAGGGGCTGCGCGATCCGCGACTCGGCTTCGTCACGATCACCGAGGTGCGCGTGACCGGTGACCTGCAGCACGCGTCGGTGTTCTACACCGTGTACGGCAGCGACCAGGAGCGCGAAGACTCGGCTGCTGCGCTGAAGGCCGCCACCGGCATGCTGCGCAGCGAGGTCGGCAAGCACCTCAATGTGCGGCTCACCCCGTCGATCGAGTTCATTCCCGATGCGCTGCCCGAGACGGCCGGCCACATCGCCGACCTGCTGCGCACCGCGCAGGAGCGGGATGCCGCCGTCGCGGGCCTCGCCTCGGGCGCGAGCTACGCCGGCGACGCCGACCCGTATCTCAAGCCCCGTGAAGACGCAGACACAGACGACGAGGACGACGACCAGGCCTGAGCCTGCGCCTCCGCCGCACGGATTCCCCCGACCGGGGGATCCGTGCGGTTTCGCGTTTTTCGAGAGTGGCGGGCATGACCACCCCCGAAGCTTCTGGCACACGCGTTCCCTGGCTCGCCGCCGGCGTCTTCGCCGCCGCCTCCGTCGTGCTCTCTTGGCTCGTCGCCCTGCCGCTGTGGCTGGGCGGCCAGGGGCTCGCCGATCCCCTCACGCCGCTGGTCGCCGCCGCGATGATGTTCACGCCGGCCCTCGCGACGATTCCCGCGCTCCTCGTCGAACGCCGCGCGCGGCGCCCGAGCGGTGCTGCGCCGCCTCGGCATGTGGCCGCTCCGCCCCCTCGGGCGGACGCTCGGGTGGAGTGCCGCGATGATCTTCGTCATGCCGCTTCTCCCCGCGGCGGCGCTGGTCGTCTGCGCCGTCACGGGGATCGCGCGGTTCGACCTCCTCGGCTTCTCGGGCTTCATGGACATGCTCCGCACGACGCTCCCGGCCGGCACCGAGCTGCCGCCCGCGGCGCTCATCGTCACGCTCCAGCTCGTCGCGATCCCGATCGGCGCGCTCCTCAACATCCCGTTCGCCTTCGGTGAAGAGGTGGGCTGGCGCGGGTGGCTGCTGCCCGCGCTCCGGCCCCTGGGGGTGTGGCCGGCGCTGCTGGTGAGCGGCGCGCTCTGGGGCTTCTGGCACGCCCCACTGATCCTGCTCGGCTACAACTTCGGCGAACCGAACCCGCTCGGCCTCGCGATGATGGTCGTCGGGTCGATGCTGATCGGCGTCATCATCGGCTGGACGCGTCTGCACACCGGATCGGTGTGGCCCGCGGTGCTCGCGCACGGGGCGTTCAACGCCTCGGCCGGCATGGGCGCGCTGTTCCTCGCTGCGGCTGAGGCGCCGCGGCCGACGCTCGCCGGTCCGATCGGCGTCGCGATGTGGCTGGTCTGCGCCGTGGTGATCGCCGTGATGGTCGCGTGCGGCGCCTTCCGCCCCGCCGCGGTCTCGGGCGAGCTCGGACCCGACCCGGCGCCGCGGGCGGCGCTCTCCGCCTAGCGCGGCAGTCGCAGCATGCCGTCGGATGCCTCGATCAGCCCGTCGGCGATGAGGGAGTCGATCGCGCGGTCGCGCTGGGCGCTGTCGGACAGATCGGATGCCACGGCATCCATCGCCAGCTCGTGCGCCGCCGACTCGCGGAGGGCCCGCAGGATCGCGCCGCGCGCCTGCCGGTCGCTGCCCTCGTAGCGCGCCTGCTTGCGGCGCGTGTCGGCGGTGTCGGGGTAGCCGGCGGCGCGCCAGGCGCAGATGTGCGCGATCGGACAGGCGTCGCAGCGCGGGGCGCGCGCCGTGCAGGCGACCGCGCCGAGTTCCATCGCGGCGGCGTTGACGATGGCGGCCTCGGGCTCGCCCTCGGGAAGGATCGCCGCCATCGCGTCGAGGTCGCGCCGTGCCGGTGGGCCGGGTTGGGCGCGGCCGTCGATGGCTCGCGCGAGCACACGACGCGTGTTCGTGTCGACGACGGGGTGACGGTCGCCGTAGGCGAAGACCGCGACCGCGCGCGCCGTGTAGTCGCCGATGCCCGTCAGTGCGAGGAGGGCCTCGACGTCGCGGGGCACCACGCCGTCGTGGAGGTCTCGGATCTGGGTCGCCGCGCGGTGCAGCCAGAGGGCGCGGCGCGGATAGCCGAGGTTCGCCCACGCGCGCACGGCCTCGGCGGGCGCGTCACCCGCGAGAGAGGACGGCGTCGGCCAGCGCTCCAGCCAGGCCTCGAGCAGCGGGATCACGCGCGCGACGGGAGTCTGCTGCAGCATGAACTCGCTCACGAGCACGCCCCACGCGCCGAACCCCGGCTCGCGCCACGGCAACCCGCGTGCGTTGTCCCGGTACCAGGCGATCAGCGGGGTCGCGAGGTCGGGCACGTGCCCAGCCTACGTCGAGGCCGCACGACCGGCCGCTTAGGCTGGAACGGTGCCCGATACCTCCGCCGCCCCGAGTGGCATCCTCCTCGTCGACAAGCCCGGCGGCATCACGAGCCACGACGTGGTGGCCCGCGCGCGCCGCGCGCTGAACACGCGCAAGATCGGTCACGCCGGCACACTCGACCCGATGGCGACGGGGCTGCTGATCCTCGGCGTCGGCCCCGCGACGCGCCTGCTCACGTACATCGTCGGGCTCGACAAGACCTACGAGGCCACCATCCGGCTCGGGGTCTCGACCGACTCCGACGACGCCGACGGGGTCGAGACCGCACGCGCCGGCGCCGACGCGCTCGGCGCGGTCGCCCCCCGGCGCATCGCGGCGGCGGTCGCGGATCTCACCGGTGCCATCTCGCAGGTGCCGAGCACGGTGTCGGCCATCAAGGTCGGCGGGCGCCGCGCCTACGACCTCGCCCGGGCGGGCGAGGAGGTGCAGCTGAAGGCACGCGACGTGACCGTCAGCCGATTCGAGGTGCTCGCGGTGTGCCCCGTCGACGGCGCGATCGATCTCGACGTCGTCGTCGACTGCTCGAGCGGCACCTACATCCGCGCGCTCGCCCGCGATTTGGGTGCGGAACTCGGCGTCGGCGGGCACCTGACCGCCCTTCGGCGCACCCGCATCGGGGCCTTCGACGTCGCCGACGCCGTCACCGAGATCACTCCTCACGCCGTGGGTCAGTTGCGCTCGGCGGCTGATGTCGCCGCTGCCGTGCTCGGGGCGCTGCCGGTCACCGCCGACGAAGCCCGCGACCTGCGCCACGGCAAGCGGCTCGTGGGCGCGGCGGCGCGCCTGGACGGCGCCCTCACGCCGACCCCCGCCGCCATCGATCCCGACGGGCGGCTCGTCGGCATCGTCGAGCGGCGCGGCGGCGACCTGAAGAGCGCCATGAACGTGGCCGAGGATGCCTCGTGATCGGCTGGTTCACGATCGTGCAGGTCGTCGTCGCGACGGTCGTGGGGCTCACCGCGGTGATCGCCGGTCTCGCCGGCCGCAGGCCCGGCGACGTGACGGTGGGCGGCATGGCGCTCATCCTCGTGCTGCTGATCGTCCAGGTCGTGATCGCGATCGTCGCCCCGCTCGCCGGCACCCCGCCCGCGGGCAGCCTGATCGAGTTCTGGGCGTATCTGATCGGGGCGCTCCTCATCCCGCCGTTCGCGGTGTTCTGGGCGCTCGTCGAGCGCAGTCGGTGGAGCACCGTGATCATGGGCGTCGCCGCCCTCTCGGTCGCGATCATGGTGTGGCGCATGAACGTCATCTGGACCACTCCCGCGCTCTGAGCTGCGCGCCCCCGTGCAGGTGGGGCGCCTATCATGGACAGGTCATGTCTTCTCTCGGCACCTCTGCGCCCGCCCGCATGGCGGGCATCGGCCGGGTGCTGGTGGTCGTCTACGCGATCATGGCGCTCGCCGCCACCGGCCGCTCGGCCGTGCAGATCCTCGAAGACTGGCAGAACGCGCCGCTCGCGTACGCCCTGTCGGCCGCCGCGGCCGTCGTGTACATCCTCGCGACCGTGGCGCTCGTGAAGTCGGATGCCCCCGGATGGTACACGATCGCCTGGATCGCCATCTCGTTCGAACTGGTCGGAGTGATCGTCGTCGGCACCCTGAGCCTCACCCACCCCGACCTGTTCTCGCACGACGCGACGGTGTGGTCGGGCTACGGCTACGGCTACTTCTGGGTGCCGCTCGTGCTGCCCTTCGTCGGCATGTGGTGGCTCGTCACGCACCGCCACGGCGCCCCCGTCTACGAACCGCTGGCAGCGGCCGACGAAGGGTCGAGCTGGTGATCGTCTTCCGCGCCCCCGGCGAGGTGCCCGCGGGCTTCGGTCCGAGTGTCGTCGTGATCGGCAAGTTCGACGGCGTGCACTCAGGGCACCGCGCCGTCATCGACCGCGCCCGCGTCACCGCGACCGACGCGGACGCGCGCGTGGTGGCCGTCACCTTCGACCGCAATCCGCTCAGCTTGCTGCGTCCCGAACTCTGCCCCGACCCGCTCTCGAGCGTCGAGCAGAAGCTCGAGCTGCTCGCCGAGGCGGGGGTCGACGCGACCCTCGTGCTGCGCTTCGACGCCGAGCTCGCCGGGCTCGAGCCCCGCGCCTTCGTCGAGCACGTGCTCGTCGACGCCCTCGGCGTCGTGACGGTGATGGTCGGCGACGACTTCCGCTTCGGCCGCGGGGGGGCGGGAGACCCCGCGCTCCTCATCTCCCTCGGCGCCGAGTTCGGCTTCGAGGTCGACGTCGTGGGCGACGTGCAGGGCGGCGGCCGGCGGGTCTCGTCGACGTGGGTGCGCGATCTGCTCTCCGTCGGCGACGTCGAAGGCGCCGCGCGCCTGCTCGGCCGCCCGCACGCGATGGCCGGCGAGGTCGTGCACGGGCTCAAGCGCGGGCGCGAACTGGGTTTTCCCACCGCGAACCTCGCGCCCGACGCCGACGGGTTCATCCCCGGCGACGGCGTCTACGCGGGCTGGCTCGTCGACCTCGGGCCCGAGAGCGAGGCATCCGACACCAGCGCGCCCGTGACGCGCTACCCCGCCGCGATCTCGGTCGGCACGAACCCCACGTTCGACGACGTGCCGGTGCGCCAGGTCGAGGCGTACGTGCTCGACGAGACCGCGCTCGACCTCTACGGTCACCGCGTGCAGGTGCAGTTCACCCACCGCATCCGCGGCATGGTCGCCTTCGAGGGCATCGACCGGCTCATCGCGCAGATGACCGACGACGTCGCCCGGGTGCGTCAGGCGCTGCGCGCCTGATCCCGCACCGCGGCCTCAGTACGAGGTCGCGTCGACCGCGCCGATGGCCTGCTCACCGGCATCCACCCGCCGCGCCTCGCCGAGGATCACGGCGCTGCCGCTCGTGCCCAGGCGCGTGGCGCCGGCGCCCAGCATGGCGAGGGCGTCGGCGTAGCTGCGCACCCCGCCCGAGGCCTTCACCTGCACGTCGGGGCCGACATTGGCGCGCATGAGCTCGACGTGCGGCACGGTCGCGCCACCGCCGGCGAACCCCGTCGAGGTCTTCACGAAGGCGGCCCCGCCCTGTTCGGTCAGGCGGCTGCCGCGCGCGATCTGCTCGTCGTCGAGGAGTGCGGTTTCGAGGATGACCTTGGTGATGTGGCCGGATGCCGCGTCGACGACCGCGGCGATGTCGGCGACGACCTGCTCGTCGAAGCCGGAGCGCAGCCATCCGATGTTGATCACCATGTCGACTTCGCTCGCACCGTCGGCGAGGGCCTGACGCACCTCGGCGACCTTCGCGGCGGTCGAGGTGGTGCCGTGCGGAAAGCCGATCACGGTTCCGACGGCGACTCCCGTGCCCTCGAGGCGCCGGACGGCGTGCGGAATGTCGCTCGGGCGCACGCACACGCTGAACACCTTCCACTCGGCGGCGATGTCGAGTTCGGCGTCGACATCTGCCCGGGTGAACTCGGGCTTGAGGATCGCGTGGTCGATGGTCGCCGCGAGGGCGCGTTCGGTGATCGTGGCCATGCTCCCAGCGTACGCGAGGGCGCCGACGCTCGCCGTGCGGTGTCGGTGCGGGGAATACCCCAGGGGGGTATCGTGTTCCTTAGCGTGAAGCCGATCGCAGAGGGCGTCGGCGGCGACCGAGGAGAACCCCATGACCGAGCAGACCTACACCGTCGAGGGCATGACCTGCGCGCACTGCGCGGCCGCGGTGACGCGTGAGGTCGAGCGCATCGAGGGAGTGACGGGCGTGCGCGTCGACGTCACCGCCGGAACCGTGACTGTCCGGTCGAGCGGCGACCAGCCGGCCGACGCGATCGCCGCCGCCGTCGACGAAGCGGGCTACACCCTCGTCGCCGGCCGATGAGCGCCCCGGCACCCGCCGCCCCGGCCGCGCCGCGCGCCGAGGCCGTGCTCGACATCGAGGGCATGACCTGCGCGAGCTGCGTGTCGCGCGTCGAGAAGCGGCTGCAGAAGCTCGACGGGGTCGAGGCGTCGGTGAACCTCGCCACCGAGTCGGCGCGCGTCGACTATCCGGCCGCGCTCGACACCGCCGACCTCGTCGCCGCGGTGCGCGAGGCCGGCTACGAGGCATCCGTCCGCCGCGCGGTGCGGCCGGCCGAGGCTGACGAGCACGACCATGACGCGCCGGCGCACGTGCACGACGCCGACGACCGCCCCGGCGGTGTGACGCTGCGCACCCGCCTGATCGCGAGCGCCGTGCTGGCGCTGCCCGTTGTCGTGCTCGGCATGGTGCCGGTGTGGCAGTTCCCCGGCTGGCAGTGGGTCTCGCTCGCACTCGCGACGCCGGTCGTCGTGTGGGGCGGGTGGCCGTTCCACCGCGCGACCTTCGCGAACGCGCGCCACGGCGCGATGACGATGGACACGCTCATCACCCTCGGCACCGGTGCCGCGTATCTCTGGAGCGTCTGGGCGCTCGTGTTCGGCACCGCCGGGCAGATCGGCATGAGTCACGACGGCGGGCTGTTCGCCCCCGTGCACGACCCCTCGTCGCTCGTCTACTTCGAGGTCGCCGCCGCCGTCACCGTCTTCTTGCTGCTCGGACGCTTCGTCGAACAGCGCTCCAAGCGCCGGGCGGGCGCGTCGGTGCGCGCGCTCATGCAGCTCGCCGCGAAAGACGTCGAGCTCGAAGACGGCACCCGCGTCGGCATCGAGCGGCTGCAGGTCGGCGACCGCTTCGTCGTGCGGCCCGGCGAGAAAGTCGCCACCGACGGCGTCGTCGCCGAAGGACACGCCTCGATCGACGAGAGCATGATCACCGGCGAGTCGGCGCCCGTCGAGGCATCCACCGGCAGCGCCGTCACGGGCGGCACCCTCGCCGCCGACGGGCGCCTGATCGTCACGGCGACCTCGGTCGGCGACGACACCCGCCTCGCGCACCTCGCGCGCCTCGTCGAAGACGCCCAGGCCGGCAAGAGCCGGGTGCAGCGGCTCGCCGACCGCATCTCGGCGGTGTTCGTGCCGATCGTGATCGCGCTGTCGGTCGTGACGCTCGTCGCCTGGATGGTCGCGGGCGGGTTCAGCGGCGAGAGCATCGCGTCGGGGTTCACCGCCGCGGTCGCCGTGCTGATCATCGCGTGCCCCTGCGCGCTGGGACTCGCCACCCCCATCGCGATCCTCGTCGGCACCGGCCGCGGCGCGCAGCTGGGCGTGCTCATCACGGGCCCCGAAGCGCTCGAATCGGCCGAGCGCATCGACACCGTCGTGCTCGACAAGACCGGCACCGTCACCTCGGGCGAGATGACGGTCACCTCCGTCACGCCGATCGGTGGGGTGGATGCCGCAGAGATCGGCCACCTCGTCGGCTCGCTCGAACGCGCCTCTGAGCACCCCGTCGCCCGCGCCCTCGCCGCGCTCGCCGCCCCGGCCGCGACGGTGACCGACTTCGCGGGCCTCGCCGGACGTGGTGTCACCGGAACGATCGACGGCCACCTCGTGTTCGCCGGGCGGCCGGACTTCGCCGAGGAGCAGGCCGGGCCGCTGCCCGCCTCCGTCGCCGTCGCCGCCCGGGCCGCACAGGCTCAGGGCGCCACCGCCGTCGTCGCGGGATGGGACGGCGCGGT
>NZ_JAAGRY010000086.1 GCF_015707995.1 Microbacterium paulum | reverse complement strand
CGGCGCGCCGCCGCGCTCGCGCGGGGGTCGGTCAGCGCACGCCGGTGAAGCGCCACGAGGCCACGCAGCGACAGCGGATGCTCGGCGGCGCGCGGGGCGGGCTCGGCGGGGGGCAGAAACTCGAACAGCACGCTCGGGCCGGTGTCGTCATCGTCGACTGCGGTCACGATGAGCCGCTCCGTCGCGCGCGAAACCGCCCGCACGAAGAGGCGCAGCTCGTCGTGCAGCACGCCGCGGCGGAGGTCCAAGGCATCCGCCGCACCCTCGTCGCTCTGCGCCAGCCGCCACGTGTCGAACAGGCCCCCGCGGGTGCGCAGGTTCGGCCACACGCCGTCCTGCACGCCGGCGACGACCACGGTGTCGAACTCGGTGCCGAGGGTCGCCGCGGGGGTCAGCACCCGCACGACGCCCACCGGTTCGGGGGTGCTCAGGCGGTCTTCGGCGACGTCCGAGTCGAGCACGCCGCGCACGAACGCGAGCGCGCCGGTGCCGTCGGCGCGCTCCCCGTGGCGCTTCGCGGCCTGGAACAGCGCCACTACGGCGTCGAGGTCGCGCCGGGCCTGATCGGCCAGCGAACCGTGCCCGGCGGCCGCCTCGCGCCAGGTGCGTTCCCACCCCGAGCGCTCCCACGCCGTCCACAGCAGCTCGTGGGCGGTCGCCCCCGCGGCCAGCTGATCGCGCAGCTGCGCAAGCGTCTGGGCGACGCGCGCGGCACGACGACCCTCGCGGGTGTCGATCAGTTCGAACTCGAGCGGGTGCCGCACACCGGATGCCACGAGGTCGCGCGCACTCGGTACCGGGGCGCCTTCTTCGGCGGTGCGCACCGCGTGCTGGCGGAGGGCGGTGCGCAGCCGACGCGCATCCACCGCGTCGAGCCCGCCGGCGCGGAGCGCCTCGATCGGCTCGTCGGCCGACCACTCGTCGCGCGCCGCGAGGTCGACGAGGGTGAGCAGATCGCGCACGGCGCGGGTCTCGCCGAGGGCGCGGCCCTGCCCGCTCGCAGTCGGCACGTCGCGCGCCGCCAGTTCGGCCTCGAGCGCGGCGACCTGCCGGCTGTCGTGCGCGATGACCGCGCACGCATGCCACGGCACGCCGTCGTGGATGTGGCGTTCGCGCAGCAGCCGCGCGATCGTGTCGTACTGCTCGCCCGGCGAACGCAGCGTGTACGCCCGCACGGTGTCATCGGGCACGGTGTCATCAGGCACGGTGGATGCCACGGGCGTGCGCCGGTGCGCGATGACCCCGACCGCGCCGATGCGCATCGTCACCTCGGCCGCGAGGTTCTGCAGCGCCGGAGTGCCGCGGTGCGCGCCGTCGAGCACGTGCAGCGGCACGCCCGCCGCGAGTCGGGCGAAGTTCTCGGGGCGGGCGCCGCGGAACGACCCCGACCCCACGTCGGGGTCGCCGAAGGCCAGCACGGCCACACCCGCCGCGCGGAACGCCTCGAGCAGTTCGACGCCCCCGAGGGTCAGTTCCTGCGCGTCGTCGACGAGGATGGCGCGGAGCCGCCCGGTCGCGCCCCACGCGGGCGAGGCGGGCGGAAGGGTGCGGGCGAGGCCGACCGCTTCGCGCACGAGGCCCGCCGCGTCGCGGTGCGCACCGCGCAGGCGCGCGAGGACCGCCTGGTAGTCGGTCGCAAACGATGCGAGTGCGACCCACACCTCGCGCTGCTCCCTCTCCCCGCGCGCGGCGAGGCCTGCCGGGTCGATCCCGAGGGTCGTGCACTCGGCGAGGAAGGCGCGCAACTCGGTGCGGAACCCGCGCGTGGCGCGGATGTCGGCGCCGAGCCACCTCGGCCAGCGCCGCGCGCCCTCGAATTCAGCCTCGGCCTCGTCGTCGGCGTCTCCGTCGAGCAGGTCTTGCACGATGCGGTCTTCATCGGGGCCGGTGAGCAGCTGCGGCTGCGGAAGCCCGGCATGCACGGCGTTCGCACGTACGAGCTGATAGGCGACCGCCGCGAGCGAGCGGGCGAGCGGGCCCGGGGTGGCGACCCGCACCTCGAGGGCGAGGCGGTCGCGCAGCACCGTCGCCACCTGCCGGGTCGGGGTCAGCACCAGCACCTCGTCGGGGGCGAGCCCCGCTTCGAGCAGCGCGCGCACCCGCGCGACGACCGTCGTCGTCTTTCCCGATCCAGGAGCGCCCACGACGACGCCCGACGCGGTCGGCGCGAGCGCGACGACGGCGCGCTGGGCGGGATCGAGGGGCATGCCTCCACGCTATCCGGCGCGTCCGACACCGCCGACACCGCGGCCATCGCCGCCTCACCCGCCGCACGCGACGCCGCACCAGACGCCGCCGCGCGCGGCGTTCGCCGACAGCGAGCGGCTTCCGGGCCTCGTGCGGAGCCTCGGCCCCGACGCGTGTCGTAGAGTCGACATGCGCCCGACGTCCCGGCCAGAAAGGCAGTCACCGTGGAGATCCGCATCGGAATCACCAACACCGCTCGCGAGCTCAACTTCGAGTCGGCACAGTCGGCGGATGCCGTCGCCACCGCCGTCTCGACGGCGCTGGAGTCGGGGCAGCCGGCCGTCACCTTCACTGACGTGAAGGGCAACACGTTCATCGTGCCGACCGCGGGCATCGCCTTCGTCGAGGTCGGTACCGAAGAGTCGCGCCGCGTCGGCTTCGTGGCCTGAACCACAGGCATCCGACTCACCCCCCCGCGCCATGCAGATTCTCCTCGCGCTGATCTTCGGCGCCGTCTACGGCGGCGTGCTGCACGTTCTCATGCCCGGCCGTGCCTCGCGCGGCGCGGTGCTCGCGCCCATGCTCGGTGCCGTGCTCTCCGGCCTCGTCTACGTCGCGTTGACTTGGGCGGGCGTCACGGCCGACAATCCGTGGCTGTGGGTCGCCTCGCTCGGCGCCGCGATCGTGATCGTGCCGCTCGTGCTCACGGTCCTCACCCGCACGCGGGCGACGCACGACGCGAACGAGCGGCTGCGCCTCAAGATCTCCTGACCGCACCGGCCGCGGATCGGTCGCGCGCCGAGCGCGAGCTCAGGCGTCGAGACCAGGTCAGGCGTCGAGACCGATCGCGGCCATGCGCCGCGAGTGCCCGGCCAGCAGGTCGGTGAACACCGGCTCGACGCGCTTCTCCTCCGCCGCATCGAGGGTCTGCGGCCGCAGCGCACCGCGCGCGATCAGCAGGGTATCGCCCACGAGCCGGCGCCCCCAGAGGCTCAGCAGGTCGCGCCACTCCTCGTCGGCGGCGATCGCATCGGTGATGATCTTCACGAGCGACTGGCGGTCGTCGTCGGCCGTCAGGATCTCGGCGACACGGTTGCCCGTGGCCCCGTAGCTCGCCGACAGCGCGAGGTAGAAATCGTCGAGCATGCCGGCGGTGATGTGCACCGACAGCATCGTCTCGAGCGGGCGTGCCCCGTGCGTCGCACGGCGGAACGCGTCGAGCGGCTCGCGGAAGGGCAGCATGATGTCGAGCGGATCGTCACCCCGCGAACGGATCACCTCGACCAGCTCGCGGTGCTTCAACAGCGCAGCACCGGCCGCGCGCGAGAGCGACTCCTTGTGCGAGAGCTCGGGCGTCGGCGCGATCAGCTGGCTGAGCGTCTCGAAGTAGCCGAGCTGCAGGTACGCCGCCTGACCGAGATAGGTGTCGATGTCGGGGGCGAGCTCTTCGAAATCCACCCGGCGCACATCGCCGAAGTCGCCGCGCGAGCGAACGCGCAACGTGCGCGCAGGTTTGCGATCGCGCTGCCAGGGCCAGGTCACCACGGCTACAGCCTAGATGAGCGCGTCGCCGGCCGACGGGCGAGCACGCCGCGCGCCTCGCGGCGGCCCCGCGAGGCGCTCCGGTAGGCTGAACGGGTCCCGGCGACGGATCGGGGCCACCGCGCCTGTGGCTGAGTGAAGGGCGTGGACTCTCTCACCCGGCGGCATCTCACCGCCAGACAGGTACATATCGTGACGACTTTCGCCGACATGGGCGTCGACCAGGACATCGCCGATGCCCTGGCATCCAAGGGCATCGTCGATGCCTTCCCGATCCAGGAGCAGACGATCCCGCTCGGTCTTCCCGGGCAAGACATCATCGGCCAGGCCAAGACCGGCACCGGCAAGACCTTCGGCTTCGGCATCCCCGTCGTGCAGCGTCTCGGCCTCGACCCGGCTCCGGGCGTGAAGGCGCTCATCGTCGTGCCGACCCGCGAGCTGGCCGTGCAGGTCTACGAAGACATGGACATGCTCACCTCGAACCGGTCGACGAGCGTCGTCGCGATCTACGGCGGCAAAGCCTACGAGGGCCAGATCGACCAGCTGAAAGCCGGCGCGCAGATCGTCGTCGGCACCCCCGGGCGCCTCATCGACCTGGGCAACCAGCGCCTGCTCGACCTGTCGAACGCGACCGAGGTCGTGCTCGACGAGGCCGACAAGATGCTCGACCTCGGGTTCCTGCCCGACATCGAGAAGATCTTCACGAAGGTCTCCCCCGTGCGGCACACGATGCTCTACTCGGCGACCATGCCGGGACCGATCGTCGCCCTCGCGCGCCGGTTCATGTCGAACCCCATCCACATCCGCGCCACCGACCCCGACGAGGGCCTCACCCAGGCGAACATCAAGCACCTCGTCTACCGCGCGCACTCGCTCGACAAAGACGAGGTCATCGCCCGCATCCTGCAGGCCGAAGGCGCCGGCAAGGTCGTCATCTTCACGCGCACCAAGCGCGCCGCCCAGCGCCTGGTCGACGAGCTCACCGACCGCGGGTTCAACGCCGGCGCGGTGCACGGCGACATGAGCCAAGAGGCGCGCGAGCGCTCGATGGCAGCGTTCAAGGCCGGCAAGAAAGACGTACTCATCGCCACCGACGTCGCGGCGCGCGGCATCGACGTCGACGACGTCACCCACGTGATCAACCACACGATCCCCGACGACGAGAAGACCTACCTGCACCGCGCCGGTCGCACCGGCCGCGCCGGCAAGACGGGCATCGCCGTCACGTTCGTCGACTGGGACGACCTGCACAAGTGGGCCCTCATCAACCGGGCGCTCGACTTCGGCCAGCCCGAGCCCGTCGAGACCTACTCGTCGAGCCCGCACCTCTACGAAGACCTCGACATCCCCGCCGGCACGAAGGGCCGCATCACCAAGGCGCCCCGCACCGGCACCGTCCGCACCGCTCCGGCGCGCACCCCGCGCCCCGAGCGTGCGGCCGACGTCGCCGCCGAAGGCACGACCGAGGGCGGTACGCGCCGTCGTCGCCGTCGCCGTTCGGGCGCACAGAGCGTCGGCTCGACCTTCACCGAGGGCGACGGAGGCGAAGGCGCGACGGATGCCTCGGCATCCACCACCGATTCGGGCGAGCGCGCCACCGGCGGCGCCGGAACGCACGATGGCGAGGGCAAAGAGCACCACGGCGGCAAGCCCGCTCCGGCTCGCCGCCGCCGTCGCCGTCGCAGCGGTGGAGCGGGAAGCGCGGCTCCGGCCGCGGGCGCCTGAGCGACCCCGGCGAGGCGCGCTCGACACACGGCGGGCGCGGCCTCTGCGTGTCGCTACAGTGAGCGGTGAGCGACCTCTTGTCCGTTCGCGCTGTTCGCGATCGTCGGAGACATCCTCCGCGACCGGAATCTCGCGGGCGGCTGGAAGGCGGTCTGGATCTTCTTCCTGATCTTCTTCCCGATCGTCACCGCGCTCGTCTACCTCATCGCCCGCGGCAAGGGCATGGGCGAGCGTCAGGTCGCCGCCGCCCAGCAGTACAAGACGGCGCAGGACGACTACATCAAGCAGGTCGCCGGCACGAGCCCCGCCGAGCAGATCGCGCAGGCCAAGGCCCTGCTCGACACGGGAGCGATCTCGCTGTCGGAGTTCGAGACGCTGAAGGCCAAGGCACTCGCCTGAGCCCTCGCGAACACCCGCAGCGCCCTCGTCTTCTCACCCGAAGACGGGGGCGCTGCCCGTTCCGCGCTCGATGATCCGGGCGACCATCTCGTCGCTCGTCGTGTGCTCGCCGGGCTGATTGGGCTTTCCGAGCCCGTGGTAGTCGCTCGATCCCGTCACGATCAGGTCGCGCCGCGCGGTGAGAGCCCGCAGCCGGCCGAGGGCGGGTTCGACGTTCTCGCGGTGACCGAGTTCGAAGCCCGCGAGCCCGGCCTCGAGCATCCGTTCCACGACGTCGTCCGGCAGCAGCCCCGCGCGCCCCGCGGGGTGCGCGATGACCGGCACCCCTCCCGCGCCCGCGATCGCGGCGACGGCCGTGACCGGGTCGGGTGCGTAGAGGTCGACGTAATAGTCGCTGCCCGGGTGCAGGATGCCGGCGAACGCCTCGCCGCGGTCGCGGACGAGGCCCTTCGCCACGAGCGCGTCGGCGAGGTGCGGCCGGCCGACGGTGGCGCCCACGGCGGTCTGGACGAGGATGTCGTCCCACGTCAGGTCGTAGTCGCGACCGATCCGGTCGGCCATCTCGCGCGCGCGGCTGAGCCGCGACGAGCGGATGCGGCCGGTGAGCGCGCGCACTTCGCTGTCGTCGGGGTCGAAGAGGTACCCCAGCACGTGCACGCTGCGCCACTCGTATCGCGCGGAAAGCTCCATGCCGGGCACGAAGGTCATGCCGGGCGAGACCGTGGCCTCTGCCGCCTCGGTCCAGCCCGACGTCGTGTCGTGGTCGGTCAGCGCGATCGTGCGCAGCCCCGCGCGGTGGGCCGACGCCACGACGCCCGCGGGCGGCTCGGTGCCGTCGGAGTGGTCGGAGTGCAGGTGCAGGTCGCTCGGACCGTGAAAGCGACTCGCCATGCATGCGAGCGTATCGGGATGCCAGGCCGGCGGCGGTACCTCCGACCCCACCGCACGGTTCTCTCAGCCTCGCCACGTAGAGTCGCGGTGTGCTGCGCCTGCTCGGAATCCTGATCACCGTGCTCGCGGCGATCGCCGCCGCGATGGTCACCTGGCCACAGTTCTTCCGCCTCGAGCGCACGTTCCCGTTCGCGCAGATCGTGTCGCTGCGCGGGGCGATGACCGTGCTGTTCGCGGGCGTCGTGTTGCTCATGCTGCTGCTGTGTCTCGCCCGGCCGCTGCGCGGGTTCGCGGCATCCCTCGCGATCATCGCTCTCGCCGGGGCTGCCGTCAACGGCGGCATCCTGCTCGCGCGGGGCGCCGGCGGGGGCACGCTGCCCGAGAAGAGTGCAGACGCGATCCGTGTGATGACCTGGAACACCGCCGGCGCCGCGACCGATCCGCAGCTGATCGCGAAGACCGCCATCGCGATGCAGGCCGACGTCGTCTCCCTTCCCGAGACGATGATCGAGGCGGGTGAGGCCGTCGCGATCGCGATGCGCGACATGGGCTCGCCCATGTGGGCCCACCACGAGGCATACCCCGGCTGGGCGGCGAACTCGACGACGCTGCTGATCTCGCCGAGCCTCGGCGACTACTCCGTGATCGAGTCGACGTCGGGCGACGCCTCGGGCACCGCGACGGTGCCGACCGTCGTCGCCATGCCGGTGAGCGGATCGGGCCCGACGATCGTCGCCGCGCACGCCGTCGCGCCGCGGCAAGACGACATGGAGCACTGGCGCGAGAGCCTCACGTGGCTCGGCGACCAGTGCGCGAGCGAGAACGTCATCATGGCGGGCGACTTCAACGCCACGATCGACCACATGGACCGTCTCGGCGTCGACGGCGGCGACCTCGGCCGCTGTCACGACGCCGCGATCGCCACGGGTGCGGGAGCCGTCGGCACCTGGTCGACCGACTGGCCGGCACTCCTCGGCACACCCATCGACCATGTGCTCGCGACGGATGCCTGGACCGCGACCGGCAGCGTCGTCGTGACCTCTCTCGATGACAGCGGCAGCGATCACCGCCCGCTCGTCGTGCAGCTCGAGCCCGCCGCCGGCTGAGCCCGTCGCGGAGTCCGCGCCCGCGGAGGGCTGGCGCGCCCGCCGGAGTGGGAGACTGGAAGCATGAGCACGAACGAGACCGACACCACCACCGCCGAACCCGAGGCGGCCCCCGAGAACGTCAACCGCAAGCAGCCGTTCCCGCGCGGCTTTCTCGACACGATCTCGACCGGGTGGGCCGAGCGCCCCGAGCAGACTCCCCCGGCGCGCGCCCAGGCCCCGTATGCCGCCGCCCGCCGCGAGGCCGTCTCTGCGACATTCCCCGGAAAGCGTCTCGTGATCCCCGCCGGCGCGTACAAGCAGCGCTCGAACGACACCGACTACCCGTTCCGCGCCCACTCGGCGTTCGCGCACCTCACGGGCTGGGCGAGCGACGCGGTGCCCGACTCGGTGCTCGTCTTCGAGCCCCGCGGTGAGTCCGGCCACGACGTGACGCTGTACCTGCGCGAGCGCGCCGACCGCACGACGGCGGAGTTCTACGGCGACGCGACGATCGGCGAGTTCTGGATCGGCCCGCGGCCGGCGCTCGGCGGCGTGGCATCCGACCTGGGCCTGCCGACCGCCCACCTCGACACGTTCGAAGAGGGTGCGGACGACCTCGCGCTCGACAGCGACGCCGACCTCACGCGCGTCGTCTCCGAGCTGCGCCTCGTGAAGGATGCCTACGAGATCGAGCAGCTGCGCCTGGCCGTCGCGGTCACCGCACGCGGGTTCGACGACATCGTCGCCGACCTGCCCCGCATCATCGCGACGCCGCGCGGCGAACGCGCCGTCGAGGGCGTCTTCCACCACCGTGCGCGCGTGGAGGGGAACGGCGAGGGCTACGACACGATCGCCGCCTCGGGCCCGCACGCCTGCTACCTGCACTGGACGCGCAACGACGGCGCCGTCGTCCCCGGCGACCTGCTGCTTGTCGACGCGGGCGTCGAGGTCGACAGCCTGTACACGGCCGACATCACCCGCACCCTGCCCGTGAGCGGCACCTTCACCGACGTGCAGCGCACCGTCTACGAGACCGTGCGCGAGGCGGCCGACGCGGCGTTCGCGGTGGCGAAGCCGGGCGTGCGCTTCCGCGCCGTGCACGAAGCGGCGATGGCGGTCATCGCGCGTCGCACCGCCGAGTGGGGCCTGCTGCCCGTGACCGCCGACGAGGCGCTCGATGCCGACACGGGCGGTCAGCACCGCCGCTACATGGTGCACGGCACGAGTCACCACCTCGGCATCGACGTGCACGACTGCGCGCAGGCCCGCCGCGAGATGTACTACGACGGCATCCTCGAAGAGGGCATGGTCTTCACGATCGAGCCCGGCCTGTACTTCCAGATCGACGACCTCACCGTGCCCGAGCAGTTCCGCGGCATCGGCGTGCGGATCGAAGACGACGTGCTCGTGACCGCCGACGGCGTCGAGAACCTCTCGGCGGCGATCCCCCGCACGGCCGACGAGATCGAAGCCTGGATTGCGCGCCTGAACCCCTGAGCGCCCGCGCGCTGAGGCATCCTTCTCTCGCGAATCACCCGGTTTCGCGCGAGTCACCATCCCGTTCTCGCCGATCGGGTGGTGACTCGCGAGAAGCGCGGTGACTCGGCGACGCGAAGCGGGCGCGCAGCCACGGCAGCACGGATGCCACGAGGTCGGCGCCCACGTCGTCGGCGGCCCGCCGCGCGCCGCGCACCTCGAACGAGTGCCCGCCGCCGGCGATCCAGACAATTTCGGTGTCGGGGCTCGCCCCGACCGCCGCCTGGAACTCATCGAGCGGCTGGATGAACGGGTCTGCCGTGCCCTCGACGAACAGCTGCGGCGCGGAGATCTGCGCGAGGTGCGCACCGCGCGTCGCTTCGGGTTTGCCGGGCGGGTGGAACGGGTAACCGAGGTACACGAGCGCCGCGGGCACGATCACGCCGTCTGCGGCGGCGACCGAGGCCATGCGACCGCCGTACGACTTCCCGGCCGCCACGTGCGGCACAGCGGGCGCGCGCCGGCCGAGCTCTGCCATGACCGCCACCCAGGTCGCCACGGCGTGCGCGGGAGGCCCCGGCATCCGCCTTCCCGCCTCGCGGTACGGGAACGCGAACCGCAGGGTCGCGACGCCCTGTTCGGCCAGCGCCCCGGCGAAACCGGCGAGGAACGGATGCTCGAGCCCGGCGCCCGCGCCGTGCGCCAGCGCAACGGCGATCCAGGCGTCTGCCGGGTCGGCGGGGCCGTCGAAGACGGTCGATACGGTCACGTCCCCCGCGGGGAGAGCGACCGTGAGCGGGGTCACGGCGCGGCGGAATCGGGGGTGCGGGTCTCGGGAGCGCTCGGCCCCGGTGCCGGCTCGCCGCTCGCGGGTGCGTCGGGGCCCGGCGCGGGGCGCGCG
>NZ_JAAGRY010000085.1 GCF_015707995.1 Microbacterium paulum | reverse complement strand
CCGCGGCTACCGGGTCGTCGAACTGCTCGCCGCGCGCTCGGGGCTGCACCCGCAGCGCGTGCTGCAGTCGACCGGGCACGCGGCCGATCAGCGCGGCCTGGGCGTCGCCGACCGTGAGCGCAATGTCGCCGGCAGCATGCGCCTGCGCCCCGCAGACGAACGACGCATCGCCGGGCGCACGGTGCTCCTCGTCGACGACGTCGTCACGACGGGCGCGACCCTGCGGGAGGCGGCGCGGGCCCTCACCGCGGCGGGCGCGCGGGTGCTCGGCGCGGCGGCCGTGGCATCCACGCCTCTTCATACGAGAGGCAGAGGTTAGTCACGGGAACTGACAGGTGACACGGCGCTCCCGCCCCGATAGCGTGGGAGAGACCAAGGCGAACTGAGGGTTCTCCCTTGTCCCTCCGTTGGAAAGCGGAGAACCCCGGAACAAGGAGGTCAAGGATGGAAACCAGCATCGTCGGCGTGGGTGTCAGCGTCTCGGATCGATTTCGCACCGTCGCCGAAGAGAAAGCCGTCCGCATCGAGAACCTCGCCCCCCGGGCGCAGCGACTCGATATCAAGGTCACCCACCGTGCGTACCACAACGGCGGCCGCGAAGACGAGACGGTCGAGCTGACCGTCACGGGCAAGGGCCCGGTGGTGCGGGCCGAGGCGACCGACAGCGACAAGTTCGTCGCCCTCGACCTCGCGGTCGACAAGCTCGCCGAACAGCTGCGTCGCGCGAAGGACAAGCGCATCGATGCGCGCAACCACCCGCGCGGGGCGAAGCTCGACAAGGGCAGCGGCTCGCTCGCCGGCATCGACGTGCAACCCGCGTCGGTCGATGTGCTGCGCGCCGTCGCGACCGGAGGCATCCCGATCGTCGGCGACGACGTCGAGGCCGACGACTACACGCCGGTCGTCATCCGCACGAAGAACTTCGATGCGGAGTGGATGACCGTCGAAGAGGCCGTCGACCGCATGGAGCTCGTCGGGCACGACTTCTTCTTGTTCATCGACGCCCGCAGCGACCACCCGAGCGTCGTCTACCGCCGCAAGGGCTGGGACTACGGCGTGATCTCGCTGCTCGCGAGCGCGCCGCCGCTCGAGGAGGAACTCGCCTCCTGACGCGCAGCCCGTTCACGCGAGAGGTCGCGACACGCCGCATCCACCCCGGATCGCACCGCGTGTCGCGACCTTTCGCGTGAGGGGAGGGGGCGAGCGCGGTCAGTCGAAGATGCCGTCGAGGATCGAGCCGATGACGAGCCCGCCGAGGATGCCGCTGGCGATGCCGTTCCCGCCGCCGTTGCCCCGACCACCGGCGCCCGGGCCACCCCAGCCGCCGTCGTTCGGACGCGACGAGTCGATGTCGCGCTGCGCGAGCTGCAGCGCCTCGGCGGCCAGCTGGCCGCAGCGGCGCGCGTCGGCGAGGGCCTGCTCGCGATCGTCCTCGTCGATCGGGCCGGAGGCGACGGCGCCGAGGTCGAGGCGCAACCGCTCGGCCTCGGCGAGCCGGGTGCGGGCGTCGGCGCCGATCCAGCCGCGGTGACCCGAGATGACGCTGCGCGCCACACCGAGCTGGCGGTCGGCGTCGTCGATCGCGTGCCGCACGTGCGACTCCGGCGGCACCGGACGCGCCGCACGCTCGCGCGCCTTCACGACGATCGCGTCGAGCGCCGCGTTCGCTTCGCGCAGGCGCGTGAGCTCGGTGAACGGGTCGGGCTTGCCGCCGGCGGGGGTCAGGGCGCCGAGCTCGCGCTCGAGCGTGGCCATCGCCGTTCCGACCGCCGGCAGGTGCTCGAGGTCGCGCGCGGCGATGAGGTCGCCGCGCGAGTCTTCGACGATCGCGTCGAGCGTCGATTCGGCCCGCAGGGCCTCGATCTCGAACGAGTCGACCGCGTCGAGCAGGGTCGTCGCGCGGCGGGATGCCTCGATCGCGGTCTCGAGCGCGAGGTTCGCCTGCTCGCGCTGACCCGACTCGCGCCGCGCCTCGGAGATGTCGGCGCCGTGCGTGGCGAACTCGAGCAGCTGCGCGGCCTCGCGCGGGTTGCCGGCAATCTGGCGCAGCGCCGCGGGCGCGTAGCGCGCCTCGACCCGCGCCAGCGTCGCCTCGGCGCGCGGCACCCGCGCGCTTTCACGCACGACGTCGGCACGGATGCCGGCGATGATCTCGGGCGCCCGCCGCGCGCGTGCCACGGGCTCGGCGAGGGCCTGCAGGCGGTCGTCGAGCAGGTCTTCGGCCCAGTCGCACAGCTGCACGATGCGGGCGTTCCGGGTGCGCGCCTCTTCGGGGGTGTCGGGGATCTCGTCGTGGTTGAGCTGGTTCAGCTGGAACGCCTCGCGCAGGTGCGTGCGCACGGCGGTGAGCGCGTCGCGCAGGTCGCGGGTGGCGTCGCGGCCGAGTTCGAGCTCGGCGAAGGTCAGCTCGTCGTCGGTCGTGCGCAGCCGCTCGTCGGCGGCGACGAGGGCCGCATCGGCGCGGCGGCCGAGTTCGGCGTCGTGCGCAGCGAGCTCGGCGCGCTCCTTCTTGCGGGTGCCCCAGAATCCGGCCATGGCACGATCCTACGTCGGTGCCCTGCCGCCCGGGCGGGCGCAGGGGCGGTTTCGCGGCGCTTCGTACGGCCGTACACAGCGCACGCGAAGGTCACGACCGCATAACATAGGAAGTCGTGTCGCGCGCGCCGCGCGCGCCAACGGTGGCATCCCGTGCCACCGGACCCCGAACGTATGGAGATCCTCCGTGGCCAACCCTCTCGAGAAACTGCTCCGCGCCGGCGAAGGAGGCATCCTCCGCAGGCTGCAGCAGGTCGTGAAGGCCGTGAACGCCCTCGAAGAGGACTACGCGCAGCTCACCGACGAGGAACTGCGCGGCGAGACCGCCGAACTGCGAGCGCGGTACGCGGCGGGCGAGTCGCTCGACAAGCTCATGCCCGAGGCCTTCGCCGCGGTGCGCGAAGCGGCCAAGCGCACGCTCGGCCAGCGCCCCTACGACGTGCAGATCATGGGCGGCGCAGCTCTCCACCTCGGCAACATCGCCGAGATGAAGACCGGTGAGGGCAAGACCCTGACGGCGACCTTCGCGGTGTACCTCAACGCGATCGCCGGCGAGGGCGTGCACGTCATCACGGTCAACGACTTTCTCGCCTCGTACCAGTCCGAGCTCATGGGTCGCGTCTACCGCGCCCTCGGCATGACGACCGGCACGATCGTCGCGGGGCAGACCCCGGACGTCCGCCGCCAGCAGTACGAGGCCGACATCACCTACGGCACGAACAACGAGTTCGGCTTCGACTACCTGCGCGACAACATGGCGTGGCAGAAGCAAGACCTCGTGCAGCGCGGCCACTTCTTCGCGATCGTCGACGAGGTCGACTCGATCCTCATCGACGAGGCGCGCACGCCTCTCATCATCTCGGGTCCGTCGTCGGGCGAGGCCAACCGCTGGTTCGTCGAGTTCGCGAAGATCGCGAAGACCCTCGAGGCGGGCGTCGACTACGAGGTCGACGAGAAGAAGCGCACGATCGGTGTGCTCGAGCCCGGCATCGAGAAGGTCGAGGACTACCTCGGCATCGACAATCTGTACGAGTCGGCGAACACGCCGCTCATCTCGTTCCTCAACAACTCGATCAAGGCGCTCGCGCTGTTCAAGCGCGACACCGACTACGTCGTCATGAACGACGAGGTCATGATCGTCGACGAGCACACGGGGCGCATCCTCGTCGGGCGGCGCTACAACGAAGGCATCCATCAGGCCATCGAGGCGAAAGAGGGGGTTCCGGTCAAGGCCGAGAACCAGACCCTCGCGACCGTCACGCTGCAGAACTACTTCCGCCTCTACGACAAGCTCGCCGGCATGACCGGCACCGCCGAGACCGAGGCGGCCGAGTTCATGTCGACGTACAAGCTCGGAGTCGTGCCGATCCCGACGAACAAGCCGATGATCCGCAAAGACCAGGCCGACCTCGTCTACAAGAACGAGCAGGCCAAGTTCGCGCAGGTCGTCGAAGACATCGCCCGCCGTCACGAGACCGGCCAGCCGGTGCTCGTCGGCACGGTGTCGGTCGAGAAGAGCGAGTACCTCTCGCGCCTGCTCGCCAAGAAGGGCATCAAGCACGAGGTGCTCAACGCCAAGAACCACGCGCGCGAGGCCGAGATCGTCGCGCGCGCCGGGCGCCTGGGCGCCGTCACGGTCGCGACCAACATGGCCGGCCGCGGTACCGACATCATGCTCGGCGGCAACGCCGAGTTCCTCGCGGTGCAAGAGCTGAAGGCGCAGGGCCTCGACCCGGTCGAGACCCCCGAAGAGTACGAGGCGGCCTGGGATGCCGCGTACACCGCCCAGCGCGACACCGTCGCCCAAGAGGCGACGAAGGTCGTCGAGGCCGGCGGCCTGTACGTGCTCGGCACCGAGCGGCACGAGTCGCGCCGCATCGACAACCAGCTGCGCGGCCGCTCCGGCCGTCAGGGCGACCCCGGTGAGAGCCGCTTCTACCTGTCGCTGACCGACGACCTCATGCGCCTCTTCCAGTCGGGGGCGGCCGAGGCGATCCTCGCGCGGGCAAACTTCCCCGACGACGTCGCGATCGAGTCCACCATGGTCTCGCGCGCGATCAAGAGCGCGCAGAGCCAGGTCGAGGCGCGAAACGCCGAGATCCGCAAGAACGTGCTGAAGTACGACGACGTGCTCAACCGTCAGCGCGAGGCGATCTACGCCGACCGCCGGCACATGCTCGAGGGTGATGACCTCTCGGGCCGCGTCGAGCACTTCATCGAAGACGCCATCGGCGCGGTGATCGACGATCACACCGGCTCGGGTCACAACGAGAGCTGGGACTTCGACGCACTCTGGACCGAGCTGAAGACCCTCTACCCCGTCAGCGTCACGATCGACGAGGTCGTCGCCGAGAGCGGCAGCAAGGGCCGCATCACGCCCGAGGGCCTCAAGCGCGAGATCCTCTCCGACGCGAAGATCGCGTACGCGAAGCGCGAAGAGACGCTCGGTGCCCCCGCGACCCGCGAGCTCGAACGCCGCGTCGTGCTGCAGGTGCTCGACCGCCGCTGGCGCGACCACCTGTACGAGATGGACTACCTGAAAGACGGCATCGGCCTGCGCGCCATGGCCCAGCGCGATCCGCTCATCGAGTACCAGCGCGAGGGCTACCAGATGTTCCAGGCGATGATGGGGCAGATCAAGGAGGAGTCGGTCGGCTTCCTCTACAACCTCGACGTCGAGGTGCGTCAGCAGGGCGACGGCCAGGTCGAGGCCAAGGGCCTGCAGGCGCCCCCAGTCGAGACGCAGAAGCTGCAGTACACCGCGGCGGGCGAGGGCGGCGAGGTCGAGGTGCGCAACGACCGCGGCCAGGTGCAGCAGGCGGCGACCAGCAAGGTGCGTCAGGCGGCAGCCGCAGCGTCGGCTCCGGCGACGCAGCCCGAGGCCCCGCGCGGTGCGTTCGGTCAGAAGACGGATGCCTCGGCTTCCGCCGCGGCGCCGCAGAACCGCGCCGAGCGTCGCGCCGCCGGCAAGAAGAAGTAGCCCGCGCGTCCGCCGCCGGCGTTCGACCGGCGGCGGGCCGCGCGAGGGCGATTGGCCCGATGGTGGCGGAGATATCCTGAACGGATGACCCCGCGCATCCTGGACCAGTCGTCGAAGCTCAAAGACGTCCTCTACGAGATCCGCGGCGCCGCACTGGTCGAGGCAGACCGGCTCGAGGCCGACGGCCACCGCATCCTCAAGCTCAACACCGGCAACCCCGCGATCTTCGGCTTCGAAGCGCCATACCAGATCGTCCGCGACATGATCGAGGCGGTGCCGCAGGCGCACGGCTACAGCGACAGCCGCGGCATCATGTCGGCCCGCCGCGCGGTCGTCTCGCGCTACGAAGAGGTGCCGGGCTTCCCGACCTTCGACCCCGACGACGTGTACCTCGGCAACGGCGTCTCCGAGCTCATCACGATGACGATGCAGGCCCTGCTCGACACGGGCGACGAAGTGCTCATCCCGGCCCCCGACTACCCGCTGTGGACGGCGATGACGAGCCTCGCCGGCGGCACGCCGGTGCACTACCTGTGCGACAACGACGCCGGATGGGAGCCCTCGCTCGAGGACATCCGGGCGAAGATCACCGACCGCACCAAGGCGATCGTCGTGATCAACCCGAACAACCCCACCGGCGCCGTGTATTCGCGCGAGGTGCTGCAGGGCATCGTCGAGATCGCGCGCGAGCACGAGCTGCTGCTCCTCTCCGACGAGATCTACGACCGCATCCTGTTCGACGACGCCGTGCACATCCCGCTCGCGACGCTCGCCCCCGACCTCCTCTGCCTCACCTTCAACGGGCTCTCGAAGACCTATCGCGTCGCCGGGTACCGCTCGGGGTGGATGGTCATCACGGGGCCGAAGAAACATGCCGAGGGGTTCCTGCAAGGCATCCAGCTGCTCGCCTCGACGCGCCTGTGCCCGAACGTGCCCGCCCAGTACGCCGTACAGGCGGCGCTGTCGGGCGTGCAGTCGATCGACGCGCTCGTCGCGCCGGGCGGGCGGCTGCACGAGCAGCGGGATGCCGCGTGGCTCGGCCTCGAGGCGATCCGCGGCGTCACGTGCCACAAGCCCGCGGGCGCCTTGTACGCGTTTCCGCGGCTCGACCCGGAGGTGTACGAGATCCACGACGACGCGAAGCTCGTGTACGACTTCCTCGTCGCCGAGCATGTGCTGCTCGTGCAGGGCACCGGCTTCAACTGGCCGACGCCCGACCACCTGCGGATCGTGACCCTGCCCGAAGCCCGCGTGCTCACCGAGGCGATCGAGCGGCTCGGCAACTTCTTGGTGTCGTACCGGCAGTGACCCGCCGCCGCGGCGTTCTTAGAGCGCGGCGGCGGTCAGAGAGCGGCGAGCGACGTGGCGCGCCAGCGGCCGTCCCAGCCCTCGAGGCGCACGGCGACAGCACGGGTGCGGGCCGGGCCCGCGGTGATGACGACGCCCTCGATGACCCCGTCGGCGGGGGAGGAGACGTGGGTCGAGACGATCCGGTAGGACGGGCGGGCCGGCGCGACACCGCGCGCGCTGCGCGCACGCGCCGAGAGGTTCGACCGCGTCACGAGCGCACGGAACGCGTCTTCACCGAGCCACCGGGCCAGCTGATCGGCCTCGCGCACTCCCGCGAGCACTTCGAGCAGGCCGATCGTGAGATTCGC
Organism: Microbacterium paulum; assembly: GCF_015707995.1. GTDB lineage: Bacteria > Actinomycetota > Actinomycetes > Actinomycetales > Microbacteriaceae > Microbacterium > Microbacterium paulum. Next base: position 3,156 of record NZ_JAAGRY010000085.1, on the reverse strand, counting down.
CAGCAGCGGTTCGGGGTCGGGCAGCGCCTGCGACGGCGTGCGCTGCGGCGCGAAATACTCCTCGACCTCGAGTGCGGTGCCGGCCCGTGACGGCCGGGGCGCAGAGAGCGACGGCGACGGGACCATGGTGACCTCCTCCAGCTGATGACGTGGGATCGAGTACAACACAGCCCATGCACAGGCGGGATGAGAATCCCCTCACCTGTGGATAGTGCGGGCGGGCGTCGCGCGAGTCGCGTACTGTCGCGGCGTGCGATGGGATCGGTTCTTCGAGGACCTGGAAGATCAGCTCGACTCCGAGTGGGAGGCCGAGCGCGCCGCTCTGGACACCGAGGCCGAACGCCTGCGCCTGTCCCGTGTGGCGCTGCGCGAGCGGCTCGTTGCGCTCGCCGGGGGTTCGCGCTGCATCGCCCTGCACACGCCGGACGGCGGAGTGCACCTCGGGCGCCTCTCCCGGGTCGGCGCCGATTGGTGCGCGCTCCTGGGTGACGCGCCCGCCGGCGCCGTGATCGTGCCGCTGTGGGGCGTGACCGAGATCGCGGCGCCCGCCGACGCGCTGCTCGCGAGTGTGCGCGACGCGAATGCCGGGCCGGCCCTCGGTCAGCGGATGGGCTTCGGGTTCGTGCTGCGCGACCTCGTGCGCCGCCGCATCCCGGTGACGCTGCACCTGGCGGGCGGCCGCACCCTCGACGGCACGATCGATCGTGCCGGTGCCGACCACCTCGACGTCGCCCTGCACGAGCCCGGCGCACCCCGCCGCGCCGAGAACGTCACGGGGTACCGGATCGTGCCCTTCACGGGCGTGCTCGCGGTGCGGCTCGCCTCGGCATCCGACCTCGGCTGACGGCGAGACCCGCCTCGGCCGGCGCGCCGCGTCTCCGTCGCTCCGTGTGCGACTCAGTCGCCGCCGCGCACGGGCCCACGGCCCCACAGCTCGGGAAAGCTCGCGGCGTTCGATTCGCGCCACAGCGCCATGCGCCGCGCCTCTTCGGCCTGGTCGTCGAGGTAGCCCTCGACGCTGTCCGCCTCGATCCGCCAGCGGGCGGGCGAACCCACCTTCATGCCCCGCAGTCGCGCGTCGATCACGAGCGCGATCACCTCGTCGACGGAGAGCTGGAGCATCTCCGCGACTTCGGCGGGCGTGAACAGTCGCGCGCCGCGTTCGGGTGTGTCGGGCATGAGGCAATTATGGCCGTCGGGGTCTTTGACGCGGCTGAGACTGCACACCTGTGGATAACCTCCTCGTCCGCGCTCGCCCGCCGTCACCATGGACGCATGAGCGATCACACCGCCGCACGCCCTCGGCCCCGCGCCTTCTGGGCCGACATCCGGTTTCTGCTGGGCATCGCCCTGATCGTGGCATCCGTCGCCGGCGTCTGGCTCGTCGTTTCGGCGGCGCGGCAGACGGTCCCGGTCTTCGCCGCCGCGCGCACGATCGTGGCGGGCGAGGCGGTGGGCGCCGATGACCTCACCGTCGTCGACGTGTCGTTGGGTCAGGTCGAAGGCGCCTACGCGTCGCCCGCGACCCTCGCACCGGGGTCGGTCGCCACGCGCACGATCCCCGAAGGGCAGTTGGTCGCGAAGGATGCCATCGGTGACGCTGCGGGTCTTCGCACCACCACCGTGGTCGTGCACAGCGCGACCGAGCTGCCCGCGGCGGTCGGCCCGGGCTCGACCGTCGAGGTGTGGGCGGCGCCGCAGCTCGAGCGGGGCCAGTACGACAAGCCCCGCATCCTCGTCGCCTCGGCGACGGTCGTGTCGGTGACCGCCGACGACACCATGATCGGTTCGGCCGGATCGGCCGTCGAGCTCGTGATCGAGCGGTCGGAAGTCGCCGACACGCTCGCCGCGATCTCGGGCGGAGCGAGCCTGTCGATCGTGCCGACCTCGGCGGTGCAGCCGTGAGTGGCGGCGTCGCACCGCGGGGGAGCGGTGGCCGGTCGCCGGCCGTCGCCCGCGCGATCGTCGCGGTCGCCGGTGAACGGGGAGACGAGCTCGCCGCCGACCTGCGCGATGCCGGCGCCGACGTGCGGCTCGTCGTCGACCCCGACGCCCCCGCGGCCGCCGCGGTCGACGCGATGAGCGGGCGCGAGGCGGCGGAGCTGCTGGGCGAACTGGCGCGCGCCGATCTGCTCGTGCTCGACGCCGATCGCCGCACCCTGACGGCGCAGCTCGTCGCGGCGTGCGACCGCTTCGGCATCCGCATCGTCGCCCTCTGCGCGGGTGCCGCCGAGCGCCGCCTGGCGGGGGTGTTCGGCGTCGACGCGTGCGACGAGCACGCCGCTGCCGTCGACATGCTCGCGAGCGGCAAGGCCGTGGCCGGCGCAGAATCCGAGGCCGAGCCGTCCCGCGGACGGGTGATCGCGGTGTGGGGCGCGGCGGGCGCACCCGGGCGCACCACGACGGCGATCGAACTGGCGTGCGAGCTCGCCCGCGACGGTCGACGCGTCGCGCTCATCGACGCCGACGCGCACGCCCCGTCGGTCGCGATGGCGACGGGCCTCGCCGACGAGGGCCCCGGCTTCGCCGCCGCGTGCCGCCAGGCCGAGCGCGGCACCCTGACGGCGGCCGAACTCACCCGCATCGCCGCGCCGCTCGGCCCCGTCGAGGTGCTCACCGGCATCAATCGCCCCGGGCGCTGGCCCGAACTCGCCCACGACCGCGTGCAGGCCGCGCTCGAGCGGTGCCGCGACTGGGCCGACGACATCGTCGTCGACGTGGCGTCGTCGCTCGAACGCGACGAAGAGATCGTCAGCGACCTCGGCGGTCCACGGCGAAACGCCGCGACGCTCGCGGCCCTGGCCTCGGCGGACCTCATCGTCGCGGTGGTCTCGGCCGACCCGATCGGGGTGGCCCGGTTCGTGCGGGCGCACGTCGACCTGCGCTCGGTCGTCGGCGCGACGCCCGTGAAGATCGTCGTGAACAAGTCGCGCACGGGGCCGGTCGGTCTCGACGCGCGGGCGCAGGTGCGACGCACCCTGGAGCGCTACACCGACGCGCGCGAGGTGTGGTTTCTGCCGTGGGATCCGAAAGCGGCCGACGCCGCGATGCTCGCCGCCCAGCCCGTCGCCCATGTGGCGGCGCGGTCGGCGCTCGCCGGAGCGGTGCGGCGGTTCGTCGGCGAGGCGATCGAGCCGCCCGTGCCGGTGCGGCGGG
>NZ_JAAGRY010000084.1 GCF_015707995.1 Microbacterium paulum | reverse complement strand
GCCGGCCGGGCCGTCGTGGTCGCCCTCGGGCGCGATGAGCCAGCTTTGCCGAGCCGCATGATCGAAGGCCACGAGCCGCCGCACGGCGAGGGCAACCTCGCCCGGCGCGGCGGTGTCGGTCGCGGCGGGTGCACCGGCGCGCCCCGCGCCCCCGTCGTAGCCCAGCCATCCCACCCAGCCGCCCGCGAAACCGCCGGGCACCACGTCGCCTGCGGTCTGGGCGTCCGGCACCGAGATCACGAGATCGCGGGGCCACGCCGGCGCCGGGTCGCCGACGCCGAGCCAGCTCCAGCCCGACGTGGCATCCGGGCCCGCATCGAGCCAGAACGCATGCTCCTCGCGAGCGGGACCGCCGAGGAACAGCGCCTCGGGATCGGTCCACTCCAGGCGCCGGGCGACGGGTCGGGCGGGCACTCCCTCAGGCTAGACCGCGGCGCCGTAGGCTGAAGCGGTGAACGACGTGCTGACGTGGTTGCTCGATGCCGTGCAAAGCGTCGATCCCGTGCTGCGCACCGTGCTCGCCGGTGTCGCCATCATGCTCGAGACGAGCGTGCTCGTGGGGCTCGTCGTGCCGGGTGACACCGTGGTGCTCGTCTCGGCGACCGCCGTCGGCTCGGTCACCGAGGGCGTGATCCTCACGCTCGTCGTGATCGTCGGCGCGCTGATCGGCGAGAGCATCGGCTTCTGGCTCGGTCGCTGGCTCGGCCCGCGCATCCGCTTCTCCGCCGTCGGACGACGCATCGGCGAACACAACTGGGTGCGCGCCGAACTGTATCTGCGTCGCCGCGGCGGCCCCGCGATCTTCCTCTCGCGGTTTCTACCGGTGCTGCACTCGCTCGTTCCGCTCACGGTCGGCATGAGCGGGTTCTCGTACCGCCGCTTCATCGCGTGGACGGCCCCGGCATGCACCGTCTGGGCGATCGCCTACGTCGGCGTGGGCGCCGCGGCGGCCGGCACCTACCGCGAACTCTCCGACCGGCTGCACTACGCGGGCTACGTGTTCGTCGGCATCCTCGTCGTGTTCCTCATCGCGGCCTACGGCGCCAAACGCCTCATCTCGCGCGGGGAAGCGCGTCATATGGACCGCGAAGACGACGACCGTCCGTCTGCGCCCGTGGGAGACTGAGACGATGTCTGCCGAACCCGCACCCCGCACCAAGGTGCTGTGGATCGCGCGCCTCGAGTACCGCTTCCACGCGTGGCGCGAGCGGCGCGCCCGCGCCCGCGGCAACCGCGCCAGCATCTCGGCCTACCCCGGCTACGGCAGCGAGGAATGGGTGCGCGTGCTCGGCCGTGTGCTGATCGTGCCGCCTCTTCCGACGAAGTACCGCGGTGAATACGCGAACGTGCGGGGCTGGCGCTCCTTCGCCGCGGTGCCGGTCGGCTACGCCCAGGTCACCGTGACGATCGACGGCGTGAGCCACGAGGTCGTCGCCGACCGCGGCGGCGTCATCGACACCGTGCTGCCGGCGCGCCTGGCACCCGGCTGGCAGCCGATCACGATGAGCGTCGAGGGCTCGGAGCCGGTCGAGACGCGCGTGTTCATCGTCGGTGCGGATGTCCGTTTCGGGGTCGTCTCCGACGTCGACGACACCGTGATGGTGACGGCACTCCCCCGCCCGTTCGTGGCGGCGTGGAACTCGTTCGTGCTCGACGAGCACGCGCGCCAGCCCGTGCCCGGCATGGCCGTGCTGCTCGAACGTCTCGTGCGCGACCACCCCGGCTCGCCCGTCATCTACCTCTCCACCGGCGCGTGGAACGTCGCGCCGACGCTGCAGCGGTTCCTGCGCCGGCACCTCTACCCGCCGGGCGCGCTGCTGCTCACCGACTGGGGACCGACGCACGACCGCTGGTTCCGCAGCGGCCGCGAGCACAAAGAGGACAACCTGCGACGGCTCGTGTGCGAGTTCCCGCAGGTGAAGTGGATGCTGATCGGTGACGACGGCCAGCACGACGACGACCTGTACACGGCGTTCACGAGCGAGTTCCCCGATCACGTCACCGCCGTCGCGATCCGGCGCCTGTCCCCCGCCGAGGCCGTGCTCGCGGGTGGGCGCACCTCGGTGAACGACCACTCGGCGGTGGCGGTGCCGTGGGTGTCGGAATCGGACGGCGCCGAGCTGCTCGACCGGCTCACCGAGGCGGGCGTCGTCGACGCCGACTGACCGCCGCGGGCGTGTCTGCGCCCCCGCGTAGGCTGGCCGCATGTGCGGACGTTTCGTCGTTGCCGCGAGCGGATCAGAGCTCGTCGGCGTTCTGCGGGTCGACCTCGAGGGCGATGACCTTCCCGGCCCCTCCTTCAATGTGGCGCCCACCGATCGCGTCGCGATCGTGCTCGACTCGGCCAAGACCGAACCTCCCACCCGGCGCCTCGAGGCGGCTCGCTGGGGACTCGTGCCGGCATGGGCGAAAGACCCCTCGATCGGTTCGAAAGCGTTCAACGCGCGCGCCGAAGAGGTCGAAGACAAGCCGATGTTCCGCCAGGCGCTCATCAAGCGGCGCGCGGTGATCCCTGCCACGGGCTATTACGAATGGCACACCGAGGCCGGCGTGAAGACGCCGTACTACATCCACCCCGCCGATGATTCGCCGCTGCTGTTCGCGGGGCTCTACGAATGGTGGAAAGACGCCTCGAAGCCCGACGACGACCCGGCACGGTGGCTGCTCAGCGTCACGATCATGACGCGTCAGGCGACGGGCGAGCTCGGATCGATCCACGAGCGCATGCCGCTGTTCATCGACGCCGACTACGCAGACGTGTGGCTCGACCCGACGACCGAGAACGTCGGCGACCTGCTCGACGCGACGATCGACGCCGCCCCCTCGCTCGTCGACGGCCTGGTCATGCGCGAGGTCGGCCCCGCGGTCGGCAATGTACGCAACAACGGGCCGGAGCTCATCGCCCCGGCCCGTTGACAGCGTGCGTCAGTCGAACGCGACGGTCGCGTTATCGTTGTTGAGCACGATGACCGGCGTGATCGGCGACAGGCCTGCGGCGCGGATCTTGTCGACGTCGAAGCGGATCAGCGGCGTGCCCGCCACCACCGTGTCACCGGTCTTCACGAGCGTCTCGAAACCGTCGCCCTTCATGCCGACGGTGTCGATGCCGATGTGGATCAGCAGCTCGGTGCCGTCATCGAGCGCGAGTCCGATCGCGTGCCCCGTCGGGAAGACGGATGCCACGGTGCCGGCAGCCGGCGCCACGACGGTGTCGCCGGTCGGGTCGATCGCGACGCCCGGGCCCATCGTGCCCTGCGCGAACATCGGGTCGGGCACGTCGGCGAGGGCGACCACGGTGCCGTCGACCGGCTGACGCAGCGTCAGCGTCTTCGCGCCGGTCGCTGTCGCCGTCGCCGTCGCCGTGGCCACGCCACCGCCGTCGAAGGGCAGGTCGCCGGCGGCCTCGGCCGCCTCGATCCGGGCCGTGCGGCCCGAGATGAGGTCGTCCATGGCATCCTTCACGAACTGCACGTTGAGACCGTAGACGACCTGCACGGAGTGCCCACCCGTCTTGATCGTGCCCGCGGCACCGGCGCGCTTGAGGGCGTGCTCGTCGACCTTCGAAGGGTCGGCGATTTCCATGCGCAGACGCGTCGCGCAGTTGTCGACGTCGATGATGTTCGCCTTGCCGCCGAGGCCCGCGATGAACTTCTCGGCCGTGCCGTGGTAGCCGGTGAGGCTCGTCTCGAGGTTGTCGGCGTCTTGCGCGTCTTCGTCGTCTTCGCGGCCGGGCGTCTTCAGATTGAAGCGCTTGATCACGAACGAGAACGTGAAGAAGTAGATGAAGAACCAGGCGACGCCCATGAGCAGCAGGATCCATGGATTCTGCGTGAGCGGGTTCGCCCACTGCAGCACCATATCGATGAAGCCGCCCGAGAAGCCGAACCCGAGTCGCGTCGGCAGCCAGGCCGCGAGGCCCACCGAGATACCGGTGAACACGGCGTGGACGAGGTACAGCCACGGCGCGAGGAACATGAACGAGAACTCGAGCGGCTCGGTCACACCGACGAAGAACGAGGCGACCGCGGCGGAGAGCATGATGCCGTAGGTGACCTTCTTGCGCTTCGAGTTGGCCGTCATGTACATCGCGAGGGCGGCACCGGGCAGACCGAACATCATGACGGGGAAGAAGCCGGCCATGTACTGGCCCGTGACTCCGTAGACGCCCGCGCCGTTGCTGCCGGCGAGGAAGTTGACGAGGTCGTTGATGCCCGCGACGTCGAACCAGAACACCGAGTTCAGCGCGTGGTGAAGGCCGGTCGGGATGAGCAGGCGGTTGAAGAAGCCGTAGAGACCGGCGCCGAACGGGCCGAGGGTCGAGATCCACTCACCGAAGGTGACGAGGCCCTGATACACGACCGGCCACACGAACATGAGGACGACCGCGACGACGAGGGACAGACCGGCTGTGACGATCGCGACCGACCGCTTTCCCGAGAAGAACGAGAGCGCGTCGGGGAGCTTCGTGTCTTTGAATTTGTTGTAACACCAGGCGCCGATGAGACCGGCGATGATGCCGACGAAGACGTTCTGCACCTTGCTGAAGGCCGGGTTCACGTCGTCGACGCTCGACAGCCCCTGCAGGTTCATGATCGTCGTGGGCGAGAGCAGCGTCGTGATCGTCAGCCACGAGACGAGGCCGGCGAGAGCCGATGTGCCGTCGGTCTTGTTCGCCATGCCGATCGAGACACCCACCGCGAACAGCAGCGGCATGTTGTCGAGGAGCGCGCCACCGGCGGCACCGAGGAACGCCGACACCACGTTCGACCCGCCCGCGGCGGAGCTGATCCAGTACGAGATGCCCGACAAAATGGCCGCGACCGGCAGCACCGCCACCGGCAGCATGAGCGATCGACCCAGGCGTTGGAAGAACTTCATTCGACCACTCCGTCCTCGTGATGGCGCGTGCCCCGCTGCCAGAAACGACGGTAGTCCCCATCCGGCCGGATATACAGCATTCACTCAGAATTCGCGTGCGCAGATGTAAGCGCTTGCGCAGAACCTCCGGCGCTGCCATCGTCGTTGATTGTGCCGTACACCCCTGTCGGCGCCGCATTGTGTTCACCGTCGAGCATCGGAGCCGACTATGCCCCCTATCCCCCAGAGACGAACAGGCACCGTCCCGCGCCGCGCGGGCTTCGTTGCGGCCTTGGCCGCGGCGACCCTCGTTCTCACGAGCATCCTTCTCGCGGTACCCCAGGCGGCATCGGCAACGACGCCGCAACCGTCTCCTACGGTTTCCTCCCCCAACGGGCGGGGAAACGTGATTGCGAACCTCTTCCAGTGGAACTGGCGTTCGGTCGCTGCAGAATGCACGAACTCGCTCGGTCCGGCCGGCTACGGATACGTCCAGGTCTCACCCCCTCAGGAGAACGTGCGCGGGACGGCGTGGTGGACCTCTTATCAGCCCGTCAGCTACAAGATCGAGTCCAAGCTCGGCACCCGCGCCGAGTTCCAAGCGATGGTCTCCACCTGTCGCACCGCCGGCGTGGGCGTGATCGCCGATGCCGTGATCAACCACATGACGGGCACAGACCTCGGCTCGGGCACCGGCGTGGCCGGGTCTTCCTTCGGGGTCGACTCCTTCCCGGGTATCTATGGGGCAGCCGACTTCAACGACTGCCGTTCGAACATCTCCAACTACGGGGACCGCTACCAGGTGCAGAACTGCCGTCTGGTCTCTCTGCAAGACCTGCGTACGGGTTCTGATTACGTCCGCTCCCGCATCGCCGCCTACCTGAACGACCTGATCTCCCTCGGCGTGAGTGGATTCCGCATCGATGCGGCCAAGCACATTCCCGCCGCAGATCTCGAGGCGATCAAAGCGAAGCTGACCAACCCCGCCATCTTCTGGGTGCACGAAGTGATCGGCGCGTCCGGCGAGCCCGTACAGCCTTCCGAGTACCTCGGCAGCGGCGATTCGCACGAGTTCGCCTACGCACGAGAGTTGAAGTCGCGCTTCGACGGTCAGATCAAGGATCTGCGCACGATCGGCGACGGCAAGCTTCCCTCCGCCTCTGCGGGAGTGTTCGTCGACAACCACGACACCGAGCGCAACGGCGAGACGATGAACTACAAGTGGGGCGCGAAGTACACCCTCGCCAACACGTTCCTGCTGTCGTGGCCGTACGGGTCGCCGAGCGTCTACAGCGGCTACACGTGGACCGACAAGGACGCGGGCGCGCCGGGTGCGACCGCGACCAGCGTTCCTGACGCATCGTGCACGTCGTCGGCGTGGACCTGCATCCATCGCGCCACCGAAGTGACTGGGATGGTCGGCTTCCACAACGCCGTCGAAGGCACGGGAGTCTCGGACTGGTGGGATGACGGGGCGAACAACATCGCCTACAGCCGCGGCGCCAAGGGCTTCGTCGCGATCAACAACTCCGCCTCGCCTGTCACGCGCACCTACCAGAGCTCGCTCCCGGCGGGCACCTACTGCGATGTCGTCGCCTCCTCGACGTGCGCCAAGACGTACACCGTTTCCAGCTCCGGCACCTTCACGGCTACCGTTCCCGCCTACGGTGCGCTCGCACTTCACATCGGCAAGACGAGCGGCACGACGCCGCAGCCGACCTCGACGACGAGCGTGTACTACTCCACGACGAAGGGCTGGTCGGCCTACAACATCCACTACAAGGTGGGCTCGGGAGCATGGACGACGGCGCCGGGTGTAACCATGACCGCCGCATGCACCGGATGGGTGAAAAGCGAAGTGCCCTCCGACGGCGCAACGGTGATGGCCGCCTTCAACAATGGTGCAGGCACATGGGATAACAACGCGTCGAACAACTACTCCCTGACCGGCACCCAGGTCGCGGTCGGGGCAACGGGCGTCACCGCCACCAATCCGTGTGCCGAGACGACCCCGGCCACCACCATCGCGACGACCTTCTCGGTGACCGCGACGACGTCGTGGGGCCAGAACATCTTCGTCGTGGGCAGCGTTCCCGAGCTCGGCTCGTGGGCGACCGCTCAGGCCAAGCCTCTCTCCGCGGCGTCGTACCCGACCTGGTCGAGCGTCATCGCCCTGCCGGCCGGAGTATCGGTGCAGTACAAGTACATCCGGAAGGATGCTGCGGGCAACGTCACATGGGAGAGCGGCGTGAACCGCACCCTGGCGGTTCCCTCATCGGGCACCGCCGCGACGACGGACGCCTGGCGCTGAGTGATTCGAGGGGGCCGTGGCGAGTGTGCTCGCCACGGCCCCCTCGTGCGTTCCGCGATCTTCCGCACGGCGGGAGACCGGAGGTTCGACGAGTTGCGCGGACAAGCGAAAAACCCCCGGATAACCGGGGGTTTTTGGTGGACCTCCGTGGAGAGTTTGAGAACCCCTGCCCGCCGCTGTCGGAGAGCAGACCGAAGAACTCGCGCGCCTTCTTCTTCGTGAACCCGATGGTAAACAGCCGCATCATCTTGCCTCCCACCGTCGACGAACCTGCTTCCCACGAGACCCGCTTGGTACAGTTCCGAAATGGATGACCTTTCCTCAGTGTCCACCCACGTCCAGCCCGATGTCCGGGTGCGTGGTGCCCGCGAACACAACCTCAAGGACGTCGATCTCACGGTTCCGCGTGACGCGATGGTTGTGTTCACGGGCGTGTCCGGATCCGGGAAGTCCTCCTTGGCTTTCGGCACGTTGTACGCGGAGTCCCAGCGGCGCTACTTGGAGTCAGTTGCCCCGTACGCGCGGCGACTGATCGACCAGGCGGGTGTGCCCGACGTCGACTCCATCACCGGGATGCCGCCCGCAGTCGCCTTACAGCAGCAGCGCGGAGGGCGCAGTGCACGCTCCTCTGTAGGCAGCATCACCACGCTGTCGAATGTGGTTCGGATGCTCTATTCGCGAGCCGGTGAATACCCAGATGGTCAGCCGATGCTCTACGCCGAGGATTTCTCCCCGAACACCGTGCAGGGCGCGTGCCCCGAGTGCCACGGCATCGGCAGAGTGTACGCGGTGACCGAGGAGCGGATGGTACCCGATCCCTCACTCACCATCCGGGAGCGCGCCATCGCATCGTGGCCGACCGCCTGGCACGGCCATCAGTTGCGGGACGTGCTCGTCGGGCTCGGCTACGACGTCGACGTCCCGTGGAAGGATCTGCCGAAGAAGGATCGGGACTGGATCCTCTATACCGACGAGACCCCCTTCGTTCCCGTCCACTCTCGACTCACACTCGCCGAGGCGCGCCGGGCAATCCGAGCAGGAATCGAACCGAGCTACTCGGGCACCTTCGTCGGCGCGCGGCGGTACGTGCTCGACACTTTCGCGAACACGAAGAGCGCGTCGATGAAGCGCCGCGTAGCCCAGTTCATGAGCGCGGCGGTCTGCCCGGTGTGCCATGGGAAGCGGCTCAAACCCGAAGCACTGACGGTGACGTTCGAAGGACGCGATATCGCGGACTTCTCAGCCTTGCCGCTGCGTGAATTGGCTGAGCTCCTCGAGTCCGTCGTCGCCGAGTCTGACCGCGAGGGCGACACCTCCGACGCCGTGGTAGACGTCGCGACGAGACGTGAAGCCAGCGAGCAGCGCGTTGCTGCTGGCGGCTCCGCGCACTCCGCTGCGCCGGGTGTCCGTCGCACACGGAATCAGTCTGTTGAGAAGCGCGCCGCGGCAGCCCGCCTGGGCGCAGAATTGCTGGACCGCCTGCGCCCCATCATCGATCTCGGACTCGGTTACCTCTCGCTAGGTCGCGCTACGCCGACACTGTCCGGAGGGGAGCTACAACGACTTCGACTCGCCACGCAGCTCACGTCGGAACTGTTCGGTGTTGTCTACGTCCTCGACGAACCGTCAGCCGGTCTCCATCCGCACGACGTCACCGCGCTGCTGGGTATCCTCGACGGGCTGAAGCAGCGCGGCAACAGCCTCTTCGTCGTGGAGCATTCCGTCGACGTCATGCGGCATGCGGACTGGCTGGTCGACATCGGCCCCGGAGCCGGGGAACGCGGCGGGCGCGTGATCTACAGCGGACCCACGGACGGACTCGCGGAGGTCGACGAGTCGGTGACGCGCGGATACATCTTCGGGGGCAGCGGCCTTCCACCGCACCAGCCTCGTGCGGCCCACGACTGGTTGCAGCTGGAGCACGTCACCCGCAACAACCTGCGGGACGTATCCGTGGCGCTACCGCTCGGAACGCTCACGGCTGTCACTGGCGTGTCAGGGTCGGGGAAGTCCACCCTTGTCAGTCAAGTCCTGCCTGCCCTCATCGGCGCCAGGCAAGGGGACGCGCCTCGCGTCGAGGAAGAAAGCGCTGAGGCCGACGCACTGCTCCTCACTGACGAGTCCGATGAGCTCGGAGGGTCGGTCGTGGGCGACCTCACGACCGTCCGGCGGGTGGTGAGCATCGACCAGAAACCCATCGGCCGCACGCCCCGCTCCAACGTCGCGACCTACACAGGACTCTTCGATCATGTGCGGCGTCGGTTCGCCGAGACGCCGGAAGCTCGGACACGCGGATACAAGCCCGGTCGGTTCTCCTTCAATGTCGCAGGCGGCCGTTGCCCGACCTGTGAGGGTGAAGGCTCCGTGATGGTCGAGCTGCTCTTCCTGCCCTCGGTGTACACCGTGTGTCCCGACTGCCATGGCACCCGCTATCAATCGAGCACCCTGGAGATCACCTGGCGAGGGCGCAACATCGCGGAAATCCTCGCGATGAGCGTCGACGAGGCTCACGAGTTCTTCGCCGGCGAGTACGACGTGCTGCGCTCCCTCACCTCGCTGGTCGATGTCGGGCTCGGTTATCTGCGCTTGGGACAGCCGGCCACAGAGCTCTCCGGTGGGGAGGCGCAACGTGTGAAGCTGGCCACCGAACTGCAACGAGCGCAGCGCGGCGACACTCTGTACGTGCTCGATGAGCCGACCTCCGGATTGCACTGTGCCGACGCAGACCGTCTCGTTACCCACCTTCAGACTCTCGTCGATGCGGGCAACACGGTCGTGATGGTGGAACTCGACATGCGAGTGGTCGGCGCAGCCGACTACGTCATCGATCTCGGGCCGGGAGCCGGCGACAACGGCGGCACCGTGGTCGCGTCCGGAACGCCAGCAGAGGTCGCTGCGTCGAGAAGCAGCGCTTCAGCACCGTATCTCGCCGCCGCCCTCGCCGAGGCCGCGACGCTGACGTCAGGGGCATAACCGGCGCTTCGCCGTTGAGTGTGGCTATCGGGTGACGCGCCGGTAGCCGAGGCTGCTCGGGAGATGGGTCGAGGTCCCCGAGGATCAGAGGACTTCTACCTCATCTGATCGCGAGGACCTCAACGATAACCGAGCCTACGACCTGCTGCCGTGTCGATGGGGTCTGCCCCGAGTTTGGTTGACATCTGAACTGTGAGGATTCGTCCTCGCTGGAAGGATGTTCTTGTGGCAAAGCCCTATCCCCGAGAGTTCCGCGATGATGTCGTGGCC
>NZ_JAAGRY010000083.1 GCF_015707995.1 Microbacterium paulum | reverse complement strand
CCGCTCGGCCGAGCGCGGCGATCCGGTCGCGGGCACCGCGGGCCTCGGCCGGCGCTGGCTGCTCGTCGAGATCGACGGATCGTGGGGGCGCGACGCGTTCTTCGAGTCGCGCCTGGACCCTGTGATCGGGCGCGCGCTGGTGCGCCGCGCAGAATCTGCGGGGGTGCGCCCGGTCGCCATCCGACGTCCGGCTCGCCGCGCCGACGCGCGACGGGCGACGACCGGGTGGCGCTGGGCGCTCGTCGACGCACGCCCGGGGCACGAGGGGGTGCGCTGGGGCTTCGCGCCCACGACCGACGATCTGCTGACCGTGCCGCTCGACACGGACAGCGACACCGGCGAGGCATCCCTCTCGCCCGTCTACCTCGTCTGCACCCACGCGCGCCACGACCAGTGCTGCGCCGTCAAGGGGCGCCCGGTCGTGACGGCCCTCGCGGCCGCGTACCCCGACGAGACCTGGGAGTGCTCGCACCTCGGCGGCGACCGCTTCGCCGCGACGATGCTGCTGCTGCCGCACGGGCTGTCGTACGGGCGGGTCATGCCCGACGAGGTCGCCGGCATCGTGGATGCCGCGGCGCGCGGCCGCATCGTGCCGCAAAGCTTCCGCGGGCGCACCGCCTTCTCGATGCCCGTGCAGGCCGCGCAGGCGTTCGCGCGCGCCGAACTCGGCGACGACCGCATCGACGCTTGGGCGCCGCTCGGCGAGAAGCACGAGAGCGACCTCGTCCACGTGCGGCTCGCCGGCTCGGAGGGCGATGTCGTCGTGACGCTCCGCGAGACCCTGTCGGAGCCGCTGCTGTCGACGTGCACTGCGACGATCGCGGCGCCCGTGCGCCAGTTCGCGCTCGCTGGCATCCATCACTGACGTCGGGCGTCACGTCCTTCCCGCTCGAGCCGACCTCGCGTAGAATGTAGGTACTGTTCCTACATTGATCGGAGGGGGTCATGCCCACGATCTCCAGTCGAGACTTCAACCACGACGTCAGCGCCGCAAAGCGCGCCGCAGAAATCGAGCCGGTCACCATCACGGATCACGGACGACCGTCACATGTGCTGATCACGTCTGCCCTGTTCGATCAGATCACCGGCCGTGGACGTCGAGTGGGCACCCGACTGAAGGCGCAGGGCGAGCCCGTCGACTTCGACCTGCCCGGCCGCACGATCGACGACAGCCGAGTGCCCGAGCTGTGAAGTACCTGCTCGACACGAACGTGATCAGCGATCATTACAAGGGGGCCTCGCCCTCTCTGGACCGCTGGATGGCCGAACAGGTTGAAGGTGACCTCGCCATCAGCGCGATCACCATCCTCGAACTCGATCGCGGAGTACGTCACAGCGAACGCCGCGACCCCGCGAGGGGGGCGCGGTTGCGCCTGTGGCTCGACGACGCGGTGCGACCGCTGTTCGCTGGGCGCATCCTCGCGGTCGACGAACGCGTCGCGCTGGTCGCGGCGGGCCTGCATTTCCCCGACCGGATGCCTGACATGGACGCCCTCGTCGCAGCGACCGCACTCGCCCACGGGCTGACGCTCGTGACACGCAACCTCCGAGATATGGAGCGCACAGGGGCAGCGCTTCTCAACCCGTGGGATCTCGCCGGCTGACACGCTGCCGGCGCCGAGACCTGAGGAACCTCAGCCCAGAACCTCCACCCCGAACCCCGCGACGACGGCGCGCACCTCGTCGAGGTAGCGCTGCGCCTGGTCGGTGAGGGGCACGGCGGTGTGGCCGAGCCAGCCGATCTCGATCCGCTCGTCGACCTCGAGCGGCACGGCCACAATCTCGGGGTCGAGCTGGCCGCTGATGATGCCCGTCGAGATCGTGTACCCGTCGAGACCGATCATGAGGTTGAAGATCGTCGCACGGTCCGACACGCGGATCTCTCGCGCGCTCGAGAGGGTCGAGAGGATCTCTTCTGCGAGGTAGAAGGAGTTGTTCGCGCCCTGGTCGAACGTCAGCCGCGGCAGGTCCGCGAGGTCGGCGAGGGTCGCCCGGCCGCGCGCGGCGAGAGGGTTCCGCCGCGAGATGAAGATGTGCGGCGCGGCGACGAACAGCGGGTGGAAGGCGAGCCCCGAGTCGCGGATGAGCTTGTCGAGCACCTTCCGGTTGAAGTCGTTGCGATAGAGGATGCCGACTTCGCTGCGGAGTGTCCGGACGTCCTCGATGATCTCCCAGGTGCGCGTCTCGCGCAGCGAGAACTCGTACTCGGCGGCGCCGGAGCTGCGGACCATGCGCACGAAGGCATCCACCGCGAACGAATAGTGCTGGGTCGATACACCCAGCAGGCGTCGCGACGGCGGCCGGCCGAGGTAGCGCTGCTCGAGCAGCCCCACCTGCTCGACGATCTGGCGGGCGTAGCCGAGGAACTCCGCCCCGTCAGCGGTGAGCGTGACGCCCCGCGACGAGCGTGAGAGGAGTGCCCGGCCGACGCGGGTTTCGAGGTCTTTCATCGCGGCGGACATCGTCGGCTGCGCGACGTACAGCACGTCGGCGGCGGCCGAGATCGACCCCTCGGCTGCGACTTCGATGAAGTACTGCAGCTGCTGCAACGTGACGCCGCTGGATGCCTTGGCCATAGGGACAGGCTATATGTCCTTATAGACACTGCGAGTTACCCGATAACGAAGGCTGCCGGGGACCATGGATCCATGCCGGACGAGTTCACCTTCAGCATCGCCACGACCCGCTTCGACGAGGACTACTGCCCGTCGGACGATTCGCGCCTGACGACCAACTTCGCGAATCTCGCGCGGGGCGAGAATCGGCGCGAGAACCTGCGCGCGGCACTGACCATGATCGAGCGCCGGTTCAACGACCTCGCCCGCTGGGACAACCCCGACGGCGACCGGTACGGCCTCGAGCTCGACATCGTGTCGGCCCAGGTGGAGTTCCAGGCGGCGGGCACCGACCAGCGCTTTCCGCTGCTCGAGGTGCTCGACGTGCACATCCTCGACCGGTGGACGGGGGTCCGCCGGCACGGCATCGTCGGCAACAACCTCTCGTCCTACGTGCGCGACTACGACTTCAGCGTGCTGCTGCCGGCGAGCCCCCGCAGCGACAGCGGCGCTCCGATCGTTCCCGACGACTTCGGCGACCTGCACGGCAAGCTTTTCCAGCACTTCCTCGACTCGGTCGCGTACCGCGAGCGCTTCGCGCAGGCGCCGGTCGTGTGCATCAGCGTGTCGACGAGCAAGACGTATCGGCGCTCGGCGAACAGGCATCCGGTGCTCGGCGTCGAGTACCTGCAGGACGACTTCTCACTCACCGACCGGTACTTCGCCAAGATGGGGCTGCAGGTGCGGTACTTCCTGCCCGAGGGCAGCGTCGCGCCGCTCGCGTTCTACCACCGCGGCGACCTGCTGAACGACTACACCGACCTGCAGCTGATCGGCACGATCGCGACGATGGAGACGTTCCAGAAGATCTATCGCCCCGAGATCTACAACGCGCACGCCGCGGCGCCGGCCGTCTACCGGCCGAGCCTCGACGCGGCAGACTTCTCGCGCACGCGGGTCGACTACGACCGCGACGAGCGCAGCCGTCTCGCCCGCACGCAGGGCGCCTTCACCGACGAGCACTTCATCACCCCGCACCGCGAGGTGCTCGAGCGCTGGTCCGCGGGCTACGCGGTGCCCGTCGCATGAGCGGGGCCTCGCAGGCCCAGGCGTACACGGCAGGGCGCCCCGCCGCGCACACCCCCGTGCACTCGCTGCTGCCGACCTCGATCGTCGGCAGCCTGCCGAAGCCCTCTTGGCTCGCCGAACCTGAGAAGCTCTGGTCGCCGTGGCGGCTCGACGGGGATGCCTTGGCCGAGGGCCGGCGCGACGCGCTGCGCATCGCGGTGCACGAGCAGACGCGGCGCGGCATCGACATCGTGAGCGACGGCGAGCAGACCCGTCAGCACTTCGTGACGACGTTCATCGAGCACCTGAGCGGGGTCGACTTCGAGAAGCGCGAAACGGTGCGCATCCGCAACCGCTACGACGCGAGCGTTCCGACGGTGGTCGGCGAGGTGCGTCGCGAGCGGTCGGTGTTCGTCGAGGACGCCCGGTTCCTGCGCTCGCTGACCGACCAGCCGATCAAGTGGGCGCTCCCCGGGCCGATGACGATGGTCGACACGCTGTACGACGCGCACTACGGCAGCCGCGAGAAGCTGGCGTGGGAGTTCGCGACGATCCTGAACGAAGAGGCGCGGGAGCTCGAGGCCGCAGGCGTGGATGTCATCCAGTTCGACGAGCCGTCGTTCAACGTCTTCTTCGATGACGTGCGCGACTGGGGTATCGCGGCGCTCGAGCGGGCGGCGGAGGGCCTGGGCGCAGGCGGCGCCGAAACCGCCGTGCACATCTGCTACGGCTACGGCATCGCGGCGAACACCGAGTGGAAGGCGACGCTCGGCTCGCAATGGCGTCAGTACGAGGAGTCGTTCCCGCTGCTGCAGGCCTCGTCCATCGACATCGTCTCGCTCGAGTGCCAGCACTCGCACGTGCCGATGGAGCTCATCGAGCTCGTGCGCGGCAAGAAGGTGATGCTCGGCGCGATCGACGTCGCCACCGACGAGGTCGAATCGCCCGACGAGGTCGCCGACGTGCTGCGGCGCGCCCTGGAATTCGTCGACGCCGAAAAGTTGATCCCGAGCACGAACTGCGGCATGGCGCCGCTGGCGCGCGGCGTCGCCGAGGCGAAGCTCAGCGCGCTCAGCGCCGGCGCCGCGATCGTCAGGGACGAGCTGACCGCTCCGGCGTGACGCCGGCCCGCGTCGCCGCGATACGGTGGCGGTCACCGCACCTGCACCGAGGGAGGGCGCGATGCGCGAACTGACCTACTTCGTCGCCGTGAGTCTCGACGGCTACATCGCGGGACCCGGCGGCGAATTCGATGCCTTCCTCGCGGAGGGCGACCACATGGCGGCGATCTGGGAACACTATGCAGGGACGGCACCGACGCAGCTCGCCGAGGCGGCGGGACTCTCGGTCGAGAACGGGCCCTTCGACACGGTCGTCATGGGGAGGAACACCTATGACGTCGGCCTGCCGTACCTTCCGAGCCCGTATCAGCACTTGCTCCAGATCGTCTTCACCGGGTCACCCGATCGCCCCGAGGGCAGTGAGGCCGTCGAATTCACGGATGCCGACCCGGCGGCGACCGTGCGCGCGCTCAAGGAGGGTGACGGCGGCGGCATCTGGCTGTGCGGCGGCGGAGCGCTCGCAGCCCAGCTGATCGACGAGATCGACCGGCTCGCGTTGAAGGTCAATCCGGTGACCCTCGGAGGCGGGGTGCCGCTGTTCGGATCGGCCGGCTACGCGCCGAGACGGTGGTCGCCGACGAGCACGCAGGCCTTCGCCTCGGGCGTCATCTTCGCGGAGTACTCGCGCGGCTGAGGATGGATGCCCCGGCCGGCGACCCTTCGTCGTCCGCCGAGCCCGCCGTCGCCTCCATCTGCGCACAGCGCCGACCTGCGCCCACCGCCGGGCATCGTGCGCTGCGCTGCGCGAAGACGGTGCGCTCACGGCGCAGCGCTGCGGGCGGCCGCTCACGCCGCCGCGCACACCACGCACATCGTCGCGAACGGGCGCGCTTCGAGCCGCCCCTCGGGAATATCGGCGCCGCACACGACGCACACGCCGTACGTGCCCGCCGCGACCCGTGCCAGCGCGGCGTCCACCTCGGCACGCTCCGCCGCGGTCGACCGGCGCAGCGCCTCGATGCGCTGCCACTCCCCCGACAGCGTCGACCCCTCGGGGTCGTGCTCGTCGTCAGCGGTCTGGTCGGCGCGATCGGCGCGCACCGCATCGTCGTCGGCGTCGAGGCGTGCGAGCAGCGCGTCGAGCTCGGCCGCGCGCGCCCGCAACGCCTCGACCACACCCACCCCGTCACTCACGCGCGCAGCTCCGCGAGCCCCGCGACGAGGCAGACGCCGCCGGCGATGAGGAAGATCGGCGCGCCGACGAGGCCGCACCAGAAGCTCCGCGCCGTGTCCGATGCCGGCACGAGCGCCGCGACGACCGCGACAACCGTCAGCGCTCCGCCCGCCCACGCCATGATCGGCTGACCGAACACTGCCGCGAGCGGCAGGAAGTGGATGCCGACGACCGCCAGGATCAGCGGTGCGATGAGGTCGCTGCGGCCAGCGATGTTCGCCCAGACGGCGAGCGCGACGCACGCGACCACCTCGATCGCCACGACGACGAGGTACACCCGCCAGGCGCCGCTGTCGAAGCGCATCGCCGTCGGCGACGACCAGTGGCGCACCGCCGCCGGGATCGCCAGGGCCGCCATCGCGACGCCGAGGAGCCCCAGGACGGCGAGCACGGCCCGCCACACCCACCCCGCGGGCGGCTGCTCCTGCGCCCACCCCGACCACACGAACGCGGCTACCCCGAAGATCGCCGCGGTCATCACGAGATCGCGCGGATGCGCGAGATCGATCACGGCTCAGCCCTGGTAGCCGATCAGCCAGGTCACGCCGAACCGGTCGCGCACCTGCCCGTCGTGATCGCCCCACGGCTTGAGCGTCAACGGATCGAGCACCCCGCCGTCGGCGGCGAACGTCGCGAACCACCGCTCCAGAACGTCGGGCTCCGCGGTGCCGAGCAGCGCGAACTGGATGCCTCGGAGCACGGTCGTCTCTTCGCCGGTCGCGGTGTCCGACGCGAAGAGCTCGACCGGGCCCTGCAGCATGCCGTGCGCGATGGCCTCGGCGGGACCGTCGGTGCGCCCGAAGTCGCCGTACGTGTTCAGCACGATCTCGCCCCCGAAGACGTCGCGGTAGAACTCGAGCGCGGCGCGGGCGTCGCCGTCGAAGTGCAGGTAAGGAGTGATGCCGGTCATGCGCCGACTCTACGACCGGCCCGCGACACACGCGAGACCCTGAGATCGAACGGGCATCCGCTGTCAAGCCCCCTGCGGGCGGACCGATGCGCGGCGCAGACTCGATCCGACACCTCGACCGAAGGAGACAGCGATGTCCGACCCCACCTCCACCGCACCCGCCGACGCCACGACCGAAGCCGCGGCGAACACCGCCGGCGTCGCGGCGAACCCCGATTCGACCGACGCGCCCACGACCGACCAGGTCGCCGCGCCGAGCACCGATCAGCTGACCGAGCCGAGCACCGAGAAGGGGCCGGGCGAGGAGCCGCTCGCACCGAACCCCGCCGAGCCGACGGTGCCGACCCCGACCGAGCCCACGGCACCCGCGCCGAGCGAACCGACCGCGCCCGCGCCCGACGAGACCCCGGCGCCGAGTCCCTCCGGGCCCGGCCCCGTCTCGCCGAGTGCGAGTGAGCCGAGCCACGAGGCGGTCGGCATCGGCGTGATCGACGACGGATCGGACCTCACTCCCTGATCCACCCCCGTAGGTCTTCGTCGGCGCGGGATGTCCCCATCTCGCGAGGAAGCAGCATCCCGCGCCGGCGAAATCCTTCCGCGAGCAGGCGTACGGGCGCAACTAGACTGAAGGCATCCCCCGCCGGCTTCCCGAGTCTTGGAGTCCCGCCGCGTGAGCACACCTGTTGCCGACACCGTCGAAAACGCCGCCGCCACCCCCGAGAAGGAGCAGCCGTACGCCGCGCTGGGCCTGAAGCCCGACGAGTACGCCGAGATCAGGCAGATCCTCGGCCGGCGCCCCACGTCGGGTGAGCTGGCGATGTACTCGGTCATGTGGTCGGAGCACTGCTCCTACAAGTCGTCGAAGATCTACCTGCGCCGCTTCGGCAAGAAGGTCTCGGACGAGATGAAGGCGCGCCTCATGGTCGGCATGGGCCAGAACGCCGGGGTCGTCGACGTGGGCGAGGGCTGGGCCGTCACTTTCAAGGTCGAGTCGCACAACCACCCGAGTTACATCGAGCCGTTCCAGGGAGCTGCGACCGGGGTCGGCGGCATCGTGCGCGACATCATCTCGATGGGGGCGCGCCCCGTCGCCGTCATGGACCAGCTGCGCTTCGGCGCGATCGACAACCCCGACACCGCCCGCGTCGTCCACGGCGTGACGAGCGGCATCTCGTTCTACGCGAACTGCCTCGGCCTGCCGAACATCGGCGGCGAAACCGTGTTCGACGCGGTCTACCAGGGCAACCCCCTCGTCAACGCCCTCGCGGTCGGCGTCATGCGCCACGAAGACATCAAGCTCGCCAACGCCACCGGCGCCGGCAACAAGGTCGTCCTCTTCGGCGCACGCACGGGCGGCGACGGCATCGGCGGGGCATCCATCCTGGCATCCGATACCTTCGCCGACGGCGGCCCCACCAAGCGCCCCGCCGTGCAGGTCGGCGACCCGTTCGCCGAGAAGGTGCTCATCGAGTGCTGCCTCGAGCTCTACAAGGGCGAGCTCGTCGAGGCCATCCAGGACCTCGGCGCCGCCGGCATCTCGTGCGCGACGAGCGAGCTCGCCGCGAACGGCGGCTCGGGCATGCGCGTCGACCTCGAGAACGTGCTGCTGCGCGACCCCTCGCTCACGCCCGAGGAGATCCTCATGAGCGAGTCGCAGGAGCGCATGATGGCGATCGTCGCGCCCGAGAAGCTGGATGCCTTCCTTGCGGTGACGGGCAAGTGGGATGTCGAGACGAGCGTCCTCGGCGAGGTCACCGGCGACGGGCGCCTGCAGATCTTCTGGCACGGTGAGCAGATCGTCGACGTCGACCCCTCGACCGTCGCCGTCGACGGGCCCGTCTACGAGCGCCCCGTCGCCTACCCGACCTGGATCGACGCGCTGCAGCTCGACTCGGCCGCCGCCCTCCCCCGCACCGACGACCCCGCCGTGCTCACCGAGCAGTTCACGGCCCTGCTCGGCAGCGCGAACCTCGCCGACACGAGCTGGGTGACGAACCAGTACGACTACTACGTCATGGGCAACACGGCGCTGTCGTTCCCCGACGACGCTGGCATGATCCGCGTCGACGAGGAATCCGGCCTCGGCTTCGCGATCGCGACCGACTGCAACGGCCGCTACTGCCAGCTCGACCCCTACGCGGGCGCGCAGCTCGCCCTCGCCGAGGCGTACCGCAACGTCGCCGTCACGGGCGCCGTGCCCACCGCCGTCACCGACTGCCTGAACTTCGGCTCGCCGGAGAACCCCGAGGTCATGTGGCAGTTCGGGCAGGCGGTCGACGGCCTCGCCGACGCATGCTTCGAGCTGGGCGTGCCGGTCACGGGCGGCAACGTCAGCTTCTACAACCAGACCGGCGACGTGCCGATCTTCCCGACCCCGGTCGTCGGCGTCCTCGGCATCATCGACGACGTCGCCCGCCGCATCCCGTCGGGCTGGCAGGATGCCGGCGAGAACATCTACCTGCTCGGCGTCACCTCGACCGAGCTCTCCGGCTCGCAGTGGGCGGGCACGATCCACGGGCACCTCGGCGGCCGTCCGCCGGCGGTCGACCTCGCGGCCGAGAAGCGTCTCGCCGAGCTCATCCAGGCCGCCTCGCAGCAGGAGCTCGTCTCGTCGGCGCACGACCTGTCCTCCGGCGGACTCGCGCAGGCCCTCGCCGAGGCCGTCATGCGCTTCGGCGTCGGCGCCCGCGTGTGGCTGCGCGAGATCATGGAGCGCGACGGGGTGGATGCCGCGACCGCGCTCTTCTCGGAATCGACCGGCCGGGTCATCGTGTCGGTGCCGCGCGAGGAGGACGTGAAGTTCCGGGGGCTCTGCGAGGGTCGCGGCTACCCCGTGCTGCGCATCGGCGTGACCGACCCCGCCGCGGACGGCGACGACCCGGCGCTCGAGGTGCAGGACGTCTTCACGCTGACCGTGCCCGAGCTGCGCCGCATCTCGCAGGCGACCCTTCCCGCCGTGTTCGGCGCGACGGTCGCCGAGCCCGTAGGCTGAGCGCCATGACGAAACCCTCCGACGAAGAGTTCGACGCGCTCGTCGAGAAGCGCTCTCGCCGCACGCGGGTGATCGCGTGGATCGTGATCATCTCGCTGATCCTCGTCGGCGGCGGCGCGACCGTCCTGGCGCTCATCTTCGGCTGACCCCGCGCCCGCGACCCGCGGATCTGAGGTGCCTCAGCCCCGAACATCGGGCGATCGACCGATGCCCACCGGGGGCCTTAGCGACGACCGTGGAACGTGACGAACACCGTATCTCACCTTCCAAAGGAGCCCAGCAATTGCTGCCGGATGCCGGGGTGGTCTCGCCACGCGGTGATGTGTCGGAAATGGGGGCGGCGCGCTTCTTTCGCCGCACCGGCGAGGGGGTCTATGACATGGCCAATCTGGCGCGGGCGACCGCCAAGATGGCCAGCTTTGTCGACGGCATCAAGGCGCAGCATCCGGGCCGTCCCGTCTATGGCTTCGGCTATTCCAACGGGGCGAATATCCTCGCCTCGGTGATGATCGCGCGGCCTGATCTGTTCGACCGTGTGGGCCTGCTGCACCCGCTGATCCCATGGACCCCGGACCCCGCGCCGGGCCTGAAGGGGCGGCAGGTGCTGATCACGGCG
>NZ_JAAGRY010000082.1 GCF_015707995.1 Microbacterium paulum | reverse complement strand
CGAGTCTAGATCGACGCCGTTAGTGCCCCGCACGAGGCACCAACACCCCCGGAAAATCAAGCCTCAACGATCCTCAACCCGCGAAATCACCCGACGGTGACACGATCCAGGTCAGACGCCGACGGGCCGCGCGATGCTCCCCTGCCGAAGAGGCCTCGACGGGCAGGGCGATCGGGGGCATCCATGCCGCCCATTGTGATCCGACAGGTCGCGCTCCCGCCGGCCGTCCGGCCGTGAAAGATCAGGTACCTGTGCGACGAGAGCGTGCGCTCAGAAGAGACTGCCGATCACGTCGAGACGCACCTGGGCGCAGACGGCGATCAGCAGATAGTCGGCGATCACGATGAGCGGGAGCCACGACAGGATCGCCGCGCCGATCTGCGTGGTCCGCCCGTGCGTTCCCCACACTCCGGCGCGCAGCGTCCACCCCGCGACCGTGAAGAACAGCGGAATGGTGACGAGCCAGATGATCATGCACCACGGGCACAGCGACGAGTACTCGAAGACGCTGCGGTAGGCGAAGAAGTGCACCAGCGCGAACGCGGCCGTGACGAAGAGCGCGAAGGTCCGCCAGAACCAGGCGCGCAGGCCTGCGGGTGCGGCGCAGCCCGCGGCCGCCGCGAAGATCGGGCCGGTGAAGAGCACCATGCCGAGGATCGAGTTGCTGAACCCGAGCAGATTGCCGCCCGGCGACAGCAGATTCGGTCCGCATGTGACGACCGGGCTGATGTTGCACGAGATTAGCGCGTCGCCGCCCGTGAGCTGGCCGATGTACTCGTGGTAGAGCAGGAACGACACCGTCCAGCCGGCGAGCCCGGCCACGGCCCACCAGATCGCCATCGCGCGCGGGGGGCGGAAGGCGGCGACGGGCGCGGCGGAAGAGGTCACGGCGCCATCCTGTCGGTGCGGGCCTGTGCGCGCCACTAGACGGGCCGGGGAAAATCGCGCAGCCACCGCCGCTCGGCGCCCCCGCGCGCCGGGCGAGCGCTCATCGAGCCCTCACCGTGCGCGCGGATGCGAGGTCAGATACACGTCGCGCAGCGCATCCACGGTGACGTGCGTGTAGATCTGGGTCGTCGCCACCGAGGCGTGGCCCAGCAGCTCTTGCACGACGCGCACGTCGGCGCCGCCCTGCAGCAGGTGCGTCGCGAACGAGTGGCGGAACGTGTGCGGCGAGACGTGCGCCGTGAGCTGGGCGCGCTCGGCGGCGGTCTGGATGATCAGCCACGCCCCCTGCCGCGACAGCGGTGCGCCGCGCGCGCCGAGGAACAGCCGCGCGCTCGCCCGACCGCGGCGCGACAGCTCGGGGCGGGCGCGGGCGAGGTACGCATCGACCGCGGCGCGGGCGTACGAGCCGACGGGCACGATCCGCTCCTTCGACCCTTTGCCGCGCACGCGCAACACGTCGCCGAGGGCGAGGTCGTCGACGTCGAGCTGCATGACCTCCGACACCCGCGCGCCCGTCGCATAGAGCAGTTCGAGCAGCGCCCGGTCGCGCAGCCTGATGATCGCGTCGTCGCCGGTCTCGGCAGGTGCCACAGGCGCGGCCGGGTCGGGGCCTGCGGCATCCAAGAGCCGTTCGATCTGTTCGATCGACAGGGCCTTCGGCAGCCGTTGCGCCGTCTTCGGCGGGCGAAGCCGCTCGCTCGGGTCCGCCTCAGCGAGTCCTTCGCGCACGAGAAAGCGGTGCAGTCCGCGCACCGACGACTGCAGGCGCGCGAGCGACGTCGCCGCGGGCGGCGGCTGCGCCGATGCCCGCTCGACGGCGAAGGCCGACACGAGCGCCGTCGTCACCGCATCGGTGTCGTCGACGCCCTGCTCCTGCAGCCAGGCGCAGTACCCGGCGAGGTCGCGCCGGTAGGCGGCGACGGTGTGCTCCGACAGGCCGCGCTCGATCGTGATGTGCCGGAGGTAGGCGTCGACGGCGCGGTCGGGTCGCATGAGGGGCGCGACCCGCCGTCAGCTGCGGCGCAGAAGCTCTGCGGCGGCGAGGATCCCGGCGACGAGGATGCCGTTGCGCATACGCCCCGACATGACGGCCTCGACCGCATCGTCGAGCGGCACCCACTCGACGCGGATGTCGGCTTCTTCCGCCTCGCGGGCGAACGTCGCCGAGGCGGGGCGCAGCCCGCGCGCGAGGAAGATGTGCACGACCTCGTCGTTGCCGCCGGGCGTCGTGAACACCGACAAGAGCGGTTCGATGCGTTCCGCGTCGAGGTCGGCCTCTTCGGCGAGCTCGCGCCGCGCCGCGTCGATCGGGGGCTCGCCGGCGATGTCGAGGAGCCCCGCCGGGATCTCCCAGTCGCGGTGGCCGATCGGATGCCGGTACTGCTGGATCAGCAGTACGCGCTCCCGGTCGTCGATCGCGACCACGGCGGCGGCACCCGGGTGGTCGACGTACTGGCGCACGATCTCGTCGTCGCCGTACACGAAGGTGTCGCTGCGAACGTCCCACACCCGGCCCTCGTAGACGAGCTCGCTCGCCGTGACGGTGACCTCGACGGGTTCGTCGCGGAGCGCCGAGGCATCCACGTCAGTCATTCTCGACGTCGTCCTCGAACAGCTCACTCGCGCGGTGGCGCTCGAGCGCCGCGGCGATGAGCCCCCGGAAGAGCGGGTTCGCCTCGGTCGGCCGCGAACGCAGTTCGGGGTGGGCCTGCGTGGCGATGTAGTACGGGTGCACGTCGCGCGGCAGCTCGACGTACTCGACCAGGCCGTGGTCGGGCGAGAGCCCCGAGAACCACAGGCCGGCCTCGGCGATCTGGTCGCGGTAGCGGTTGTTGACCTCGTAGCGGTGGCGGTGGCGCTCGCTCGCGCGGGTCGCTCCGTAGACCTCCGCGGCGAGCGATCCTTCCGCGAGCTCCGCTTCGTAGAGGCCGAGGCGCATCGTGCCGCCCAGGTCGCCGTGGTCGATGATGTCGACCTGCTCGTCCATCGTGGCGATGACCGGGTGCGCGGTGTCGGGATCGAACTCGCTCGACGAGGCATCCGCGATGCCGGCGACGTTCCGCGCGTACTCGATCACCATGCACTGCAGGCCCAGGCAGATGCCGAGGGTGGGAATGCCCTGCTCGCGCGCGAAGCGCAGCGCGCCCAGTTTGCCCTCGATGCCGCGGATGCCGAAGCCGCCCGGCACGACGATGCCGTCGAGTGGGGCGAGCGCCTTCTCGGCGCCCTCGGGCGTTTCGCAGAGGTCCGAGGCGATCCACCGCACGGTGACCTTCGTCTCCTGCGCGAAGCCGCCGGCCTTGAGCGCCTCGGTGACCGACAGGTAGGCGTCGGGAAGGTCGATGTACTTGCCGACGAGACCGATCGTGACCTCGTGCTTGGGGTTGTGCACGGCGTTCAGTACCTTGCCCCACCGCGTCCAGTCGACCTCGGCGGCCTTGCGGTCAAGACCGAGCGCGTCGACGATGTACGCGTCGAGGCCCTGCTCGTTGAGCATCGTCGGGATGTCGTAGATCGAGGGCACATCGATCGCGTTGACGACGGCGTCTTCGTCGACGTCGCACATGAGCGCGATCTTGCGCTTGTTGGCCTCGGTGACGGGGCGGTCGCTGCGCAGCACGAGCGCGTCGGGCTGGATGCCGATCTGGCGCAGCGCCTGCACCGAGTGCTGCGTGGGCTTGGTCTTCTGCTCCCCCGACGCGCCCATGTACGGCACGAGCGACACGTGCACGAAGAACACGTTCTTGCGCCCCAGCTCGTGACGGATCTGGCGGGCCGACTCGATGAACGGCTGCGACTCGATGTCGCCGACGGTGCCGCCGATCTCGGTGATGATGACGTCGGGCTTCGGCGATTCGCCCGCCTGCAGGCGCATGCGGCGTTTGATCTCGTCGGTGATGTGCGGGATCACCTGCACGGTGTCGCCGAGGTATTCGCCGCGCCGCTCGCGCGCGATGACCTGCGAGTAGATCTGACCGGTCGTGACGTTGGCGGCCTGGCTGAGCTCGATGTCGAGGAAGCGCTCGTAGTGCCCGATGTCGAGGTCGGTCTCGGCGCCGTCGTCGGTCACGAAGACCTCGCCGTGCTGGAACGGGTTCATCGTTCCCGGATCGACGTTCAGGTAGGGGTCGAGCTTCTGCATCACCACGCGCAGGCCGCGGGCGGTGAGGAGGTTGCCGAGCGAAGCGGCGGTCAGCCCCTTACCCAAAGACGAAACGACACCGCCCGTCACGAAAATGTGCTTGGTGGTGTCGCTGCTGCCCGTGTTTGAAAAACTGCCTGAAGAAGTGTCCGTCACGGGCTTTCATCCTATCAGCCTGCAGAGCCGCCGAGGCTGAGCAGCTCGCGTGCGTGTTCGAGGGCGGCCGGCGAATCGGGCAGGCCCGACAGCAGGCGCGCCATCTCGGCCTCGCGTTCGGGCCCCTCGAGCGCGCGGACGCTGGATGCCGTGACGCTGCCGTCGCTCGCCTTGACGACGCTCAAGTGGTTGCCCGCGAACGCGGCGACCTGCGCGAGGTGCGTCACGACGATCACCTGACTCGATGCGGCGAGTGCCGCCAGGCGCCGCCCGACTTCGATCGCCGCCGCACCGCCGATGCCCGCGTCGATCTCGTCGAACACGAACGTGGGCACCCCGCCGGTGCCGGCGATGACGACCTCGATCGCGAGCATCACGCGGCTGAGCTCGCCGCCCGACGCGCTCTTGGCGACGGGCCGCGGCTCGGCGCCGGGGTGCGTTGCGAGCAGGATCGTCACCTCGTCGCGGCCCGCGACGCTCGCCGCCCCGGGGGCGACGGCGACGACGACGCGCGCGTCGGGCAGCGCGAGCGCGCGCAACTCCTCTGTGACCGCCGCACCGAGACGCCCGGCCGCCGCGGTGCGCGCCTCGGTCAGGCGTGCGGCGCTCTCGTCGAGCTTGGCTTCGGCGGCGACGACCTCGGCGGCGAGCCTCGTCACGCGGTCGCCGTCGTCGTCGAGTTCGGCCAGGCGCAGCCCGCCCTGCGCGCGCAGGGTGAGCGCGGCCTCGAGCGAGCCGTGCGCACGCACGATCGCGCCGACCGCGGCCCGACGTTCTTCGACGGCGGCGAGCTCGTGCGGTCCCGCCTCGTCGAGGTCGGCGAGGTAGCCGCTCAGGTCGGTCGCGAGGTCGGATGCCCGGTAGCCGAGCTCCTCGAGCGTCGCGACGTGCACGTCGAGGCCTGCGTCGCTCCCGGCCGCGCGTTCGAGAGCGCGCCGCGCTTCGGCGAGAAGGGTCACGATGTCGGGCGCGTCGCCGTCGCTCGACAGCGCCTCGTGCGCGGCCGTCGCGGCGAGGCGCAGCTCTTCGGCGCCGGCGAGCCGTGTGGCGCGCCGGGCGAGCTCGACGTCCTCCCCCGGCTGCGGGTCGACCTGCTCGATCTCGGCGAGCGCGGCGCGCAGCTCTTCGGCCTCGCGGGCGCGGTCGGCGCGGTGCGTCGTGAGCTCGTCGAGCTCGGCGGCGAGCGTCTTCGCCGCCTCGAAGTCGACGCGGTACTGCTCGAGCGCACCGTCGATCGGCTCGCCGCCGAAGCGGTCGAGCGCGTCGCGCTGCGCGGCGGCCGAGCGCAGGCGCAACTGGTCGGACTGCCCGTGCACCACGACGAGATGCTCGGCCAGGTCGGCGAGCACGCCGGCGGGGGCGGTACGCCCACCCACGCTTGCGCGGCTGCGCCCTTCGGCGGTGACGGTTCGGGCGAGGTACAGCTCGGCCCGGCCGTCGCCGATCGGTTCGACCTCTCCCCCGGCGTCGGCGACGCGATCGCTGACGGCACCCTCGGCCGGCACGATCCAGACGCCCTCGACGGCGGCCTGGTCGGCGCCCGAGCGCACGGTGCCCGCATCGGAGCGCGCCCCCATCAGCAGGCCTAGCCCCGTGACGACCATGGTCTTGCCGGCACCGGTCTCGCCGGTGATCGCGGTGAAGCCCGGCCCGATGGGCAGCGTCGCCCGCGCGATCACGCCGAGGTCGCGCAGCGTGATCTGCTCGATCATTCCGCGCCCTCCGGGCTCACCGTTCCCCCGTCCGCACCGGTACTCCGACTCGTCGCCGGTCCGCGCCACCCCGCGACGGGCAACTGGAACTTGCGCACCAGCCGGTCGGTGAAGGGCGCCGGGTGCAGGCGGGCGAGCCGCACGGGTTCGGGTGAGCGCCGCGCGGTCACGCGGGCGCCCGGGGGCAGGTCGTGCGAACGTCGACCGTCGCACCACAGGATGCCCGTGCCGTCGGTGCGTGCGAGGACTTCGATCGCGACGGTCGCTTCGGGCCCTACGACGAGCGGGCGGGCGAACAGCGCATGCGCCGACAGCGGCACCACCGCGATCGCCTCGACGGTCGGCCAGACCACCGGGCCGCCGGCCGAGAAGTTGTACGCGGTCGAACCGGTCGGGGTCGAGATCACGACCCCGTCGCAGCCGAAACTCGACAGCGGACGGCTGTCGATCTCGATGATGACCTCCATCATCCGCTCGCGCGCGGCCTTCTCGACGGTCGCCTCGTTGAGCGCCCACGTCTCGTAGATGGGGGCGCCGGCGGCATCCGTCACTTCGACGGCCAGGGTCATCCGTTCTTCGACGTCGTAGTCGCGGTCGATCACGCGACGCATGGCGTCGTCGATGACGTCGGCTTCGATCTCGGCGAGGAAGCCGACGTGCCCCATGTTGATGCCGAGGATGGGCGCGGTGCCGCTGCGCACGAGTTCGGCCGCACGCAGGATCGTGCCGTCGCCCCCGAGCACGATCGCGAGCTCGAGATCGTCGACGGCAACGCCCTTCCCGAGCGTCTCGAGGTGGCCGACGTCAGCGAGCGCGTCGCGCAGTTCGACATCGCCGTCCGGCAGCACGGGGTGCGCACCCGCGGATTGCAGCGCGGCGATCACGCGGCGGGCGGCAGCGACCGTGTCTTCGCGGCGCGCGTGGGCGACGACGAGGATCTCGCGCGGCAGTTCGGTCGTGCCGGTCATATCGCTCCCGCCAGTCGGTTCACGGTCTCCAGATATTCTGTCGGATTGCCTGCCCCATCCGACCCGTTCCTAGGCCGCAGATGCACGAGGTACTCGTGGTTGCCGTGCGTGCCGGCGAGCGGCGAGGCGATCACGCCGTGGGTGCCGAGCCCGGCGTCCCACGCCGCCCACAGCACCCCGGCCACGGCGTCGGCGCGCGCGGCGGCGTCGGTGACGAGCCCTTCGCGCACCCCGGTACGGCCGACCTCGAACTGCGGCTTCACGAGCAACACGAGGTCGGCATCCAGGGCGGCGACCGATGCCGCGGCCGGCAGCACGTGCGTGAGCGAGATGAACGAGAGGTCACCGGTGATCAGCTGCGGCGCGGCGGCCGACCCGGTCGCCTCGGCGAGGGCGGCCGGGGTCATGTAACGCACGTTGAAGCCCTCGACGACGCTCACTCCGTCATCGCCGGCGATGAGCGGGTCGAGCTGTCCGTGACCCACGTCGACAGCGAACACACGCGCCGCGCCCCGCTCGCGCAGCACCTGCGTGAAGCCGCCCGTCGACGCGCCCATGTCGAGGCACACCCGCCCGGTGACGTCGACCCCGAACGCGTCGAGGGCCGCGATGAGCTTGTGCGCTGCGCGGCTGACGTAGTGATCGGATGCCGCGACGGTGATCACCTGCGCGTCCGAGACCTTCACCGAGGGCTTGACGACGGGGGCGCCGTCGACCGACACGAGCCCTGCTTCGATCAGTTGGGCGGCCTGCGTGCGCGACCGGGCGAGGCCGCGCGCCGCGACGGCGGCGTCGAGTCGGCCGGTCACGCGTGCGGGTCCCGCGGGCCCGATTCGAGGCGCCGGGCGAGATCGTCGTGGAGCGCGGCGTAGGCGTTCGCCCGCTCGGCGAGCGGCTGATCCTCGATCACCTCGATCGCAGACAGCAGATCGTCGCGGCGGGCGTCGGCGTCAGCGGCATCCATCGACATGCCTCCACGATACGCGTCGGATGCCGCCTCAGAACCCTGGAGCCTCAGAGCTTCACAGCCTCAGGGCCGGTGGAACGGGTCGGCGTAGAGCTCTTCGGGCACGCGGAAGCCGTAGATCGCACGCCCCGTCGCCCAGATGGCCGCGGCGCCCGCGCGCACGAGGTCGATGGGGCGGTCGCCGGCGCGCACGATGTGCACGTCGAGACCGTCGATGCGCACGGCAGCCGTGCCCACGCTCGTCACGTCACCCTGCACGACCGTTTCGGGGTAAGGCTCGTGCAGTTCGCGCAGGTCACCGACGATGAACGTCGGGCGCGACGTGGAGGGCGCGGCGAGCACGTGCTTCGGCCGGTCGATGCCGGTCAGCACGAGCACCGACTCGATCCCGGCAGCCTGTGCCCCCGCGATGTCGGTGTCGAGTCGGTCGCCGATGAACAGAGGATGCCTCGCACCGAACCGCGCGACCGCCTCGTCGAAGATCGGGCGCTCCGGCTTGCCGGCGACGACGGCGAGTCGTCCGACCGCGGTGTGCACCGCCGAGACGAGCGTGCCGTTCCCCGGTGCGATGCCCCGCGCCTGCGGGATCGTCCAGTCGGTGTTGGTGGCGATCCACGGAATGCCGCCCTCGTCTTCGGGGAGGGCGAGCGCGTACGCGGCCTCGGCGAGGTGCACCCAGCCGACGTCCGGCGCGAAGCCCTGCACGACCGCGGCGGGGGCATCGTCGGCGCTCCGCGTCACGTGGTACCCCGCCTTCTCGAGTTCGAAGACGAGCCCGTCACCGCCGACGACGAGCACCGTGGCACCGGGCGTCACACGCTCGCGCAGCAGACGCATCGCCGCTTGCGGGCTCGTGACGACGTCGTCGGGCTGGGTCGCGGTCAGCCCGAGCTCGCGCAGGTGGTCCGCCACGGCGCTGTCGCGCCGCGACGCGTTGTTCGTGATGTAGCCGAGCCGGCGCGTCTCCCCCGCACGGGTGAGGCTCTCGACGGCGTAGGGCAGCGGACCGGGGCCCGCGTAGACGACACCGTCGAGGTCGGAGAGCACCGCGTCGACATCGTCGAGCGGAGTCGGCCCAGTCCGTCGCGAGAAGAGGCCCATCAGCGTGCAGACGGGTTCTCGTCGGCGTCGTCGGGCTCCACGTCGCCGTCACCGTCTGCGTCGATACCGGCGTCGGCGAGGATCTCGTCGACCTCGTCCTGCACAGTGGTGGGCGCGTCGTCAGGTTCCGAGGCGGGAGCGGACGGCGGTTCATCAGCGTCGTCGTCGAGCTCGAGTTCTTCGATCTCTTCGATCTCTTCGACGAGCAGGGTCTCGCTGTCGGCGTCGCGCGAGCCGATGACGTCTTCGGCGATCTCCGCGCGGCGTTGCCACTGCGCCGCCTCGTCGAGACGACCGAGCTCTTCGAGCACGGCGGCGCGCGCGGCGAACAGTCCGGGACTCCACGAGAACGCGCGGTCGGGATCGAGTTCGGGAATGTCGAGCTCTTGCAGTGCGCGTTCGTTCTCACCCAGGTCCAGACGCGCGCCCGACATGGCGATCGCCAGTTCGACGCGCACCTCGACGGGCAGTGCGGCGCGGTCGACGGCGCGGCCCACTTCGAGCGCGCGGTCGGGGCGCCCGACGCCGCGCTCACTGTCGACGAGCAGAGCGATCTGGTCGTCGCGTCCCGAGATGCGGCGGAAGGTGCGAAGTTCGCGCACGGCGAGGGCGAAGTCGCCGATGGCGTAGGCGGTGATCGCGACGGTCTCGCGCACGACGGCGATGCGCCCGGCGCTGCGCGAGGCGGCCAGCGCGTGCTGGTGCGCGAGCTGGGGGTCGTCGTCGATCAGACGCGCCGCCATCGCGAGGTGGCGTGCGACCTGCTCGGCGTTCTCTTTGCTGAGGGTCTTCAGTTCGTTGCGCGCGGCCGACGCGAGATCCTGCGGGGTGACATCTGCGGGCAGCACGGGGCCGGCTTCGCCCGCGCGGCGGTCCGATCCCTGCGGCGGACGCGAAGCGCGGCGATCGTCGTCGCGACGTCCCGCCGGCGGGCGCGCGCCATACGGCTTCCGCTCCCCGTCACGGGGTGCGTAAGGCTTGCGGTCCCCGTCTCGCGGCGCGTACGACTTACGCTCGCCGTCTCGCGGCGCGTACGACTTACGCTCGCCGTCTCGCGGCGCGTACGACTTACGCTCGCCGTCTCGCGGCGCGTACGACTTACGGTCCCCGTCTCGCGGCGCGTACGACTTACGCTCGCCGTCACGCGGCGCGTACGACTTACGCTCCCCGTCACGCGGCGCGTACGACTTACGCTCCCCGTCACGCGGCGCGTACGACTTACGCTCCCCGTCACGCGGCGCGTACGACTTACGCTCCCCGTCACGCGGCGCATAAGGCTTACGCTCCCCGTCACGCGGCGCATAAGGCTTACGCTCGCCGTCACGCTTCGGGTACGCGGGGCGCTCGCCGTCGCGCTTCGGATACTGCTTACGCTCACCATCGCGGGGCGCATAAGACTTACGCTCACCGTCACGGGATGCGTAAGGCTTACGCTCACCGTCTCGGGATGCGTAAGGCTTACGCTCACCGTCGCGCTTCGCGTAAGGCTTGCGCTCACCGTCACGGGCAGGGCGCCCAGCTGCGGGGCGACGCGGATCGTCTCGACGCGGTCGTTCCTCATCAGCCATGGTGGCGTCCCTTCTTGACGTTGCAGCGGTGGACCGTGTTAACGGGAAATGGCCACCCAGCATTGGGTGGCCATTTCACGGAAGAAGTCCGGCGGTGTCCTACTCTCCCACAGGGTCCCCCCT
Organism: Microbacterium paulum; assembly: GCF_015707995.1. Lineage (GTDB taxonomy): Bacteria > Actinomycetota > Actinomycetes > Actinomycetales > Microbacteriaceae > Microbacterium > Microbacterium paulum. Next base: position 13 of record NZ_JAAGRY010000082.1, on the reverse strand, counting down.
GCAGTACCATCGG
>NZ_JAAGRY010000081.1 GCF_015707995.1 Microbacterium paulum | reverse complement strand
TCGCCCGCCGCGTCGCCCGCGGCTTCCGCAACTACGACAACTACCGACTCCGCATGCTCCTCATCGCCGGCGGCCTCGACCCCACCACCCCCACCTAAAGTCCGAAGAGCCTCATTATCTGGACCGTCCTGCCACATGCGTGTCGACCGCAGTTGCGCGTGGACTCCCTCTGCACGGATCCACACACCCGTGCGAGTGCCGACCTGAAGGGCAACCCATCCGAGCCCGTATGCCCTCTGGAACTCCACTGTCGCGACGTACTCGTGCAGCCCGAACTTGCTTTCCCTTTTCACCTCCGCGTCGAGTTCGCGAAGTGGCGAGCTCTCACCTTTGCGTGTCCACTCAACGCTCACATGAGCACGAGCGAAGACGAATGTCTTGAGCAGTGCGACCAGTAAGGCTGCGCCGACAGTGGGGATGGCGTAGTGCACCAGCGGATGCCAGTCGGGGTATGCCACGGCGAGTTGCGGAGCGAACCAGAACGTCGCGAGTACGACCACAGAGAGCGTGGCGGTCTCGGCCACCACCTGGCGTAAGGCGAGTTTCATCAGCCGAGGTGCAGCCCGTTCCACGCTGGAATCAGCAGATCGCGCACCGGTGCGCAAGATTCGACCCTGAGGTCGCCAAGCCACCCGACGTGCACAGGCTCGTTATGTGCGCTCATCAGCTCCAAAGAAACGGGGGTAAGCGGCCCGCGCGCACCTGTCATGACGCGCCTCGCGTTCGCCAGGTCTCCACTCCTGAGCGATTCCACCAGCTCGTCTTCGACGCGCTCTTCCTCGTCAATGCTCAGAGGTGTCATCGAACGGTCGAGGAGGCCAACGTGCAGAAGCGTGTAACCGTAGTCCACGGCGCGCGACGCGAGGAGGAGGAGAGCTTGCGTCCCGAAGCGAGGGATCATCACTCCCTTGTCGGGCTGGTCGAAGGTCTCGGGATCCAAGTCTGCGGGATTGTCGACCGCTTGAATGCTCCGGTCATGGACGTCGACGACGAGCTGCTGGACACCACTGGACATGTCAGCACTCCTCTCCTCTGGCCGACGATATCAACAGCCACCCCCATGGTGGGGCTAAGTGTGCATCGCCGCTACAATAATAGCGCTAAAAGAATGACTCTTGGGGGTTCTATGCGCGCCGTCGCGGCCTCTGGACGGCCGGATCAACGCCGGCTCGTGGACCTCATCGTGCGCGCCCGCGCCCGCGCGGGGATGTCGCAGCAGGAGCTTGCTCAACGCGCGAGCGTGTCTATCGGAACGGTCCGCAGGCTGTGCTCCGGATCGAGCCCAGAGCCGGGGTTCTTCGTTGTGCAACGAATCATGGCGGCCCTCCTCGTCGCGCTGCACGAGGCCGATGAGCGCGCTGCGGCGCGGTGCGAGAAGGAGTACATGCGGATCCTGTTTCCCCGCTAACGGCGTTCCGTTCGGCGTGAGCCCGGTGTGGACGGCCGTGGCACACGCAGCGACCCGAGTCCACCGGGTTCGGGACGGGTACGGGATCCGGCTAGTTACCGCGGATCGGGTGCGGGTGCTCTGCGACGTTGGCGCAGGCACCCGCGACGCTCGCAGCGCAGCGAGCGTGAAGAGCGGGCGCGCGAGGAACATTGGCACGTTCTCTACCCTGCGGCGACTCTGAGCGGCCGACCAGCCGACGAGTCGCGCGACAGCGCAGTTCTAGGGCGTGCGCCCGCAACTCCGGGTCACTTCGCGCCCACACTCGATGCAACATATGGAGAACGCCCCGTTGGATCCACCCGCGTCGATAAACCGGTTCGCGCACCGCTACGTACTCGTCGCTGCCTTGACGAAGACCGACTCCGCGGGAAACCCGAAGCCGGGGCGACGAGGGTTCCCGGCGCGGGCGAGACGTCCAGCGTCGCGGGTCACGCGCCGGGTCTTCACCTCGAACGCGACGACCCCGCCGTCCACAAACATGACGAGGTCGAGGCCGTGCCGGGGGCGGACCCTTTCGCTTCCCGCATCGTCGCTGTCCCGAAAAACACCGTCCCACTCGTTCTCGATGAGTACGCGCGTGGTCTCCTCGCCCAGCGCACCGGATTCAGCATTGGTAGCGCCGGTGAGGGCGCCTGTGAACCTGTCCAGGCCGCCCAGCGCAACCGAGTCGAATCGGTTGCGAAAGACGTCACGGTGCGCATTCTCGCTATCCCAGAACCCGCGCTCGATGCCGCGTGACCTCGCGGCCGTCGTCCTCAGCGTCTACGCGCTCACAGCGCTTTGGCTCCTCCCGCTGCTCACCGAGGCGCTGCCGCCGGAGGCGCCGGGCCCCCCATTTCGTTCGGCGCCATCGTCCTCAGCTCGGCCATCCTTTGCACCCTGAGGGCGGTGGTGTCCCGCAACGCATGGTTGAAGGTGAAGGGGACCACACACGGTGATTCGAAAGAACTCCTCGACATCGACCCCGGCATCGACCCGGCCACCAAGTCAGGGCCAGAACCGTACATGATCCACATCGAGTTCGACCGGGCCCGGGCTATCAGCTGGCTGATAACTATCACCGACCGGCTCGTCGAGGAGGGCATCGGCCCGTCGGTCGGGTCTGTCGGCGAGGTGTACGACAACTCCCTCGTGGAGTCTCAGCTCGGGCTCTACAAGTCCGAGCTCATCCACCACGACGGGCCGTGGCGGGACGTCGATCACGTCGAGGCGGCGACCGCGTCCTGAGTGCTTTGGTTCAACACGGAGCGCACGCACGGCTCCATCGACGACCTCACGCCCCTCGAGGTCGAACAGCTCGACTACGCTCGCAACGAACCGGTCGGAAATATCGGGTGAAACCAGCAAAACACTCTCCGGACATGCCGGGGCGAGTCGTTCTCACATCAGTGACCGCCCGCTCGTGATCCTGTCCTAGTCCGGGCCGGACGCGGGCAATCTCAGCATCGTGACATCAGACTGATCCACGCGATTGCAGCTCCGGCTACACATGCACAGACAGCGCACACGACGGTGACCCTGCGAGCCACAGCGCTTTTCCACGACGGCGCTAGCAGGGTCACGCTGCACGCGACCGCGAGGGTTGGCGCGAAGCTGAAAGGTATCGTCGCGAGGTTCGCGAGGTTTGACTCCGTGCTGGCTCCCGGGCGGATGAGCAGGAAGCCGAAGGCAGCGAGCAACGCGAGATGCCCGACGAACACGACCACAGCCAACATCGCCGCCGTCCACCTCGCAGAGGGCATGAGTGACCTTCGCAACCATCGGATCTCACCGACGAGGGGAACGGCGCCCAGCCCGGCGGTCGCGAAGATTCCCCACGCTCCATTCCGCTCAGCTAGGAGACAACGACCTGCTTCTGCCGCTGCCTGACTGCCCGAGTTGGCCGCGACGAGGGCGCTCGCGATGACGACCGCAACGTAGAGCACCCCGACGATCCACGTTCGAGCACTCCGCCGGAATCGTCCAACAGCAGCTGGCCGCGTGCTAGACCCGGTCGAGGAGGGCATCCGCAAATCCCTGCGCGATCAGCGCCGCTTCCGCTGAGGTCGGCATACGTGCATTGTCTTCGATGAAGTACCTGACTGGAAAGTGCACCCAAATCGCGCCGCTCTGGAAGATATCCACTACAGCCGCCTCCAAAGTAGTGCGAGAGCTGTCGAACCGTTGTTGGTAGAACTGTGCGTAGCGCCAATGAGAATCCAGGCCGCATTGGGTTTCAATCTCTCGAACATAGTCAGAGATCGGCCTCGTCAATACAGACTGATCCATCATCCTGCACAGAAATGCGTCGATGTCGGCGCTGAAGTCGTCCGCAGAAAACCGAGAACCCGCGGACTCTGTACCCACGTTCTCGCGGAACCACTCTCGCAGCGTTCCGGTATAGGAACTCCGGTGGTGGAGGTAGTAGTCGTTCCACGCATTCAATAGATCCCCTGCCCAGCCTCCGACGTCTGGCAAGATGCAGGTGCTCTTGGCGTACGGAACGAGATCCCAGTTGCGATATCCACGCAGGGTGGCTGCCCAGTGGCTCAGCCTCGGTTGAACCCATGAAACGGGCCCGGGAGCGACCCCAGCGAACGACGCTCGCTGGTCGCGCACGAGTTGGGCGCTCGACGGAGGCATCAGGTCCTCCAAGTCGGGCGTGTAGGCGGGCCACGGACCTTGCGTGTACTGCCATTGAAGATGCTGCAGGAACTGCAGGACAAAATCCGCAGAGATACCGTCCGCTCGTCCGGTCGCATGCTCCGCCCGCACGTCAAGCTCGACGAGATACCAGAAGTTGTCCTCGTCGAACTGCAACTCTGTCAGCGGCGGCTTCGATACAAGCGGAGTGGGCAGCACGTCTGCACTGCCCGCGGGAAGTGCCCGAGCGGACTGCACGTTCTTGTCAATCTCCAAACTCGTCGCGGAGTTTGTGAGTGTCAAGCCGGCGATCTGGTCGTAGGACCAACTCGGCGGGAGCTTGAAGCCAAGATTCCCACTCCAGCCCCAAGACATAGATGCGATAAACGCTTCGGATGCGAGACCGGCGTTGATGACTCGCGCGCACACGTTGCGCGTCCCATATACCCCCACTTTGTAGTCGACAGAGGTCGAATGGAGATAGCTTGCGACACCCTGAAAGTACGGCATCACGTTCGTCGTGATTTGGTCGTCGAGGGCATCGAAATCGACGGCAAAGAAGACGGTGGTTCCGCCCTTAAACCCCAGCTGCCGCAACCGCCTCAACGCTTGGAAGCCGTGGTCAACTCCCTTTTCGTAGGTGAAGTCAGCTACGGACGTGTTCGCTTCCTGCATTATCGGAAACGTCTTCAGGCCGGCCGCGAAGATGCGTCCCAGCTCCCCGGGCGTGTATCGCTTGCTGAGCACGGAGATGTATCGGCCAACGGTGCGGTAGCCATTCTGGTAAAGCAGATTGCACTGTGCGGTACTGAGTTGCGTCATCATGTCGCTGGCTGCTCCAGGCCGGGTCGAGTCGCCGGTGCTGATGAGGAGCGACGCCCACGTCGCATACGTCCCGGCGCCCGTCGAAGACAACTCCGCGTAGGTCTGGAAGTTCACAGTCGCGTTCTTCGTGTTGCTATCGAAGCTCCCGGAGAACGGTGTCGAGTAATCATTGAAGCGGAGCGCGCCCTGGAAGAGCCTGACCCAGTTCTTCGCCGAATCTGTCGAGCCGAGGGACACATAGCTATTTGACTGAAGGCCAGACTTCGTCCCTGGGCCGAAGTTCCCGTTGGCCTGGCCATCGACCATGTCGAGTTCATACTGGATGGCATACATCAATCCAAGTTGGGTATTGCGCGAGAAGACTCCATCGCACGGGAGAAGTGGAAAGTCCTGACGGTGTGAGTACTTGCCGTTCAGCCACTGCTGGACTTCCCGCTTGTCCCAAGTGCCCGAACCGATTCGGGTGTAAGCGTCCATGGTGAGCAGCGATTTCATCAGTTTGACGTTGACCGAGGTGACCGATGCAGATAGCCCAAGATTGAGGTTGACCACAGCTATCGAATCGAGCAGGTCCTGATCGAAGACGCCCGGGTCGTAGCCGCCAGAGTAGCCTTTGCACCACATCGCACCTTGCAGAATGCGTACGACGTTTGGTCTGCCCGCGGTGGTGCCGGGTGACAACGCCCCAAAGACGCTCACGAACCGGGACTCGGTAGTTGGGCCGAAGTCGTCAGCGAGCGTCGTAATGTTCAGTTCGATCTGCAGCGCGCGGGTGAGTGCATAGATGGTGTCCCAGCCGGTGAAACCGTGGGTGGGGGCCGCGACCCACTGGGAATGCCACCCGTAGGTGGCGTTCAACCAGTTCTGAACGGAAACGATCTGCGAATCTCCCGGCATGCTTACGCCTTCTCTGGGTGCGTGAAATCTGACAGCGCGGAGCCGGACGCCGTGACAGGCGCGGACGAGTATCTTCCGGTGTCCCGGGCATTGACTCCTAGACCCTCCGTAAAGACGAGAGTGGCCGTAGGCACGACGGTGAGTCCTGGGTTCGACGGCTCTTGTTCGGCAGCGTCATCCGGAAGCTCGAACGTCACCTGCCGCATTGAGCCTGCGGGGAGCGGCTCGATGACGACGCTGAGCCCGGGCTTGGCGCCGGCGCGATCCACTCGGCTCGACTCAGCCAAGGGATCCGGCGCGAGCTCGCCGAGCGTCGAACGAGGCACCCGAAGCTCAACAGTGAGGCCGTTCGGCGTCGGATGGGGACCAACGCTGCGCACTTCAACCAGGGCTGGAATATACCGGTCTTCGTACGGGAACCAACTGACGTACATCTCCACGCCCCACGCTGCCGCTGTTTGTGTACGGAGCGGCAAACTCGTTGCCTGAAGCCCGTCCTTCAGTGACGAGAGAACAGGGTCATCGAACAGATCGTTCGGATAGCTCAGGATCGAACGCGGGCGCAGCAGAACGCGGGTCACCGACGCGGGGATGGCGAAAGTCAGCGTCCCCGGACCCGACTCAGATGCGACCAACTCCGCGCAAGGTTTGCGGTCGGAGAAGACGAGGGTCGCCATCTCCGATAGCTCGAACGCACGTGGGTCCCACGTGAGCGAAATCGGTCCGGTGAACCCCTCGTCGACGTCGAGCACGCTCGGGATGTCGACTTCGAATCGTCGCTTTCCATCGATACTGAAGCATGCCGCGGTGAGCGTCGAGGAAACACGAACAGTGGGCGGCGTCGCTACAGTGACGCTGGCGTTGGCAGCGCCCGGTAAGGCGAGCAAGTCCGACAATGGCGCGCCCACGAACACGGCCGAAGTCATCAAGATCAGACTGCGGCGCGATAATACGCCGCGCACTGCAGTCCGCTCACACGGCTCGGGCGACCCCGCGTTCTCGGCGGCGACGCCGGCCCACGAGGACGCGGGCGTTTGACCCTCTCGGAGGTACATGACCATCCCTTCCTGCGCACCCATTGGCGCCTGGCAGGAAGCGTTCGCATGCCGCCTAGCTCGTGGAGAGTTATCAACGCCTTGGCGTCCGACGGACCTGCTTCGCTTCCCTATGTCATGTCCACTCGGCGGTAACGGTTCCGACATCGGGGTGGCGTCCATCACCGACGGGCGGATGCCAGCCGATCCGGGGAACCGTGATGAGCGCGAAAGTCGGTTTCTCGACTCGGGCTCCAGCATTGCGACCGGGTGGCCGTGAGTGCTCGCGGCGCACGGCGCACCTGTGTTCGTAGCATCGCTACTCTGCCCGCGCTGGTCTGATCGATGAGCAGTGAAACGACGACCAGCCCCATCCGGCTGATGCGATCTACGCCGTGAAAGCCCCCACCTAGACGATGAGCGCGTCGAGTCTGAAAGTCGTCTGCTTGAACTCGAGGTCGGCCGCCCGATCATCACCAGAGCGCGCCGCGTAATTGTCAAGCGTCGGTATTGACTCGTCGTGGGACGTGGGTGTCTTCCTCGCTCTGGTCGAAGGCCGGGTCATCCCCGAGCTTGAGGGCGCCGAGGTGCGGTGCAAGCGAACGCGAGACGGGTGAAGCGAGGAACGACCACTCGCGACGATAACAAGAACGAGAACCCGGCAGATAGTCAGAGATCAGCGGCGCTACTCGTCAATCCACCGGGCGCTTTGCTGGATAGGTGAGTGACGCCTCCCAAAGGGGCGCAGTTGCTCCCATCAGGTCCCTGGAACCATTCTGACACTCGAGGACAACTCGTAGTAGGAGCCGACACCGACGTCGCTCCCCTACGCGAGAAAGGTTCAGTTTTGAACAAACGAAACCGGTATGAAGTGCACGAAATCGGAAGTCGACGGCGCCGAATCGCCCCCGCGCTGATCATCGCGGGGCTGGTGTGCGCAGGCAGCACCCTTGGCGCCGGGACGACGCTCGCCGCGAGCGCTGCCTTCCAAGCAGACGGCAACTCCAAGGCGCTAGTCGCCCAGGGAGACGTCCAAGCGGCCTGGCAGGAAGCGGTGGCGCGAAACACGGAAGCGCTTCCCCCAGGACAGACCCTCCCTGGTGACGCACCCCGCATCTTTACCCAGCCCGAGCCTGAAGCTGCTAACTACTATGAGGCCGGGCTCTTCGACACCATCGTCCGCCAGTACGTGCGCTGCAGCTGGCTCTCCGTGGACGCCGGACGGACGCCCCTAGCAAAGACGGGAGCGTGGAAGGCTGAGGCGGCGCAACACCTCGATGCGTTTGCCGACGCCCTCCCTTCAGAGTCGCTGGACGGCTTCAGCGCCTACCAGGACAGCCTCGCCTTGGAGGCGCAGAAGCAAGGCGTGCGACCGAGCACACTCGAGTACGAAACAGACTGTGTACCCATGGAGGCGGAGTGATCATGAAGACTGGCGCAACTCGGAGCAACGGGCGTACGTACTCGCGAGGACGGTTCACCAAGACGTTCATAGTCTCACTGCTTGCGGGTGCACTCGCCGCAGGTGGTGTCGGCGCAGCTCATGCGGTAACGGATAGCACGGGGTACGTCACGAACCCTCAGAACGAGGTCATCCACCACGACGTCCCTCGTTACAACTCATACGTCCAGAACCTAGTCGCGTGGAAGCCGACGTCAGACACCTGCAACAACGAGATGATTCTCGCAGTGCGCGACCCCGGGGGCACACAAATCGCGCGCGGACCTTCCCACTACTTCAACATGGGGATATGGGTGACGATGCGCAAACCCAATGGGTCATCGCAGATTCCACGGGGCACGTTCTATCTCAACTCCCTGATGACGCACTTCTCAGGCAATGGTTCCTATCAAGGGCCATGCACGTGGTCCGCGGACATCATGTACAACGAACTGAACATCTGATCGGTTGAATCGGATGCCGATCAGAAACCGACGAGGTACACATCGGTTGCGACTTGTCCTGCTTGCAACAGTGATCATGGGACCGCTGTCGGTCTCATTAGCTGGCTGCGCTCAGAACGCGACCACGGCCGAGACGCCGAGCCATACTCCGACACCGCGTTCGGGGGCGAGCTCAAGCGCACCGGCCGACCCCATGGCGCGGATGCCGGACACGCAGTGGGTGTGCGGGTGGGCGAGCGGGCTGAACACCATTGCGTGGAACGCGAGAGGGCTGCGAGACGCCGGCCAGCTCGACGACGCCGCGTATGACGCGCGGGTAGCCGCGGTGGAACTGGCGTGGACGGTCTATCCGAAGAATCGGTCCGAGGTCGATGGCGATGCGAGCGAGGTGCGGAGTGTCGCGGAATCGGGTGCCGACTACTTCGACGATGCCTTCCAGGCCGCGATGCAGGGGTTGAACGCGTCATGCGTTGAGCACGACTCGGTCATGATCCTGTCGACCGTGAAGAGCCTCGGCGGCTGACGACCCGGTAAGTACCCATCCGCCGCCATATCGGCGGGTGGGTACTTTGGCGCTCCGGCTCCGCGCACTTCGAGCATTTAGGCTCGGCGACGAAGCTCCTCTTGCCCCTCGGCGGTGGAGGCGAGGGAGATCCACTCGTTCGCTGCGGTGACGTCGGTGTCTGTCATTCCGTGGAGGAAGTCGATGACCCGGTAGGTGTGGGTAAGGGCTCGGTCGTCGGGTTGCCGCAGCTGTTCGAGGAGGGACGCCCCGTCGCTGGGGTTGTCGTCGACCCATAGAAGGGGGCGTCCGTCGAATTGCCGGGCGAGGTATGCGGCTTTCCATGTTCCGGAGTTCCACCCGCGCCTCCCGGGACCGGTGACGGCGACGGGTAGTGAGGGGATACCCAGGGGGCCAGCGAAGTAAGTGTTGGCGTGTTCTTGCCAGGTGGTGGCCCACCAAACGTCGACACCCCGCGCGACGAGGTCACGGATCCACGCAGCGCCGGCGAGCGAGAAGTACTCGGTGTCGGTAGATTCCCCGTTCTCGTCCCATTCTGGTCGCCCGTGGAGGTAGGTGGGGTAGGCATCCCGATGCATGGTGATCGTGACGGCGAAGGACACTGCCGGGTCGAACACTTCGGTCAGACCCCGGAGCACCCCATCGACGTCGACCGCGACCACCGGGCGGTACCGATCACTGTTCATCTGCGTTCTCCTCTCGGTTTGCGGGGGTCTGGGTGGGCGGCTCACCGAGACGGCGGGTCAGCCTGGTGTGACTGATTGGAGGTTGTTCGTTGTGGCGGTCGTGCTGCTCGATGACGATTGCCGAGTTAAGGCGCGGGTCGCTGAGAGCGTTCAGGCACTCGCGGATAAGTGCGAGGGTGGACGGGAGTTCTGCCGGGTCGGGGTTTCTGAGGCGGGCGATGAGCAAAACGCGGCTGGTGGCGCGGACCGTTCCGATGTACGGAAGGGTCGGGTTGTCGTACTGCGCGGGATCGTCTTTCCACCAGAAGATCTCCCCGATCCGGGTTCTGACGTCGAACGTGTACGCGTGCACGCCGGGGAGGGGCTGCCCGTCGTTCAGGGCGCCGGCCGCCGGACCGGGGTACCGGGTGACGCGTGGGTCCCGGTCTGGGTCGGAGTTGTCGAGGAAGTAGAGGGCGCCGGAGGCTGTCGCGACGACTCGTACGCCGGGTGGCGCCTGGTCTGAGGTCGCCCATTCGAGGTCCGCGCGAGCGGTGACCTCGGCGATCATCTGCACTGCGGCAGCCTCCGGCGAGCTCCCCGGAGGTTCGGGCGTGGCGCCTGTCATGATGTCCACGCGTGTGCAGTGTGATGGGCGGCGGCTGTGACTTCGTCGATGTCTCCGCCGAGGAGCTGATCCAAGCGGCTGCGCCGCGGAAGCTGACCGTCGCGGGCAGGTGGGGTGGCGCGCAACCACGTGAGCCACGCCCAGGGGTCGTCGACCCCGGTGGCGAGGGCCCGGAGGACCTGCCCGAGCCCGGGAATGAGGCGCCGGCCGACGACCTGAAAGGACGGGTAGACCGTGGCGCGGTCCGCGGTGGTGAGCGCGAGGAGCGAATGGTCGGCGGCGAGGGCTTCGACTTCCCGCCAGGTGAGGCGGAGGTGCACGGTGATGGCCTCCGCGGTGAACACTGGGCCGGCGAGCTCCACCAACGGCGCCCACGGCGGCTCCCTCTCCCGCGCGACCGTCGGGTACCGGCCCGCGATTGACTCCGCCACCGCATATCGGGCGGCCCTAGAGACGGGATCCACGGTTGGCCTGTCAGTGCGCGCCGGCAACGCGGGGGCCTTGCGCGCGCGGGCCCAGCGGGGGATGCGGAACACGGGTCGAGCTTGTCAAGTTGTGTGTGTAAGTGGGCCTTGCCTCGGGGTGTTAGAGGTAGCGGTTGATGCGCTCGGGGTAGACGATCGAGAGTTGCTCGAGGGCTTTCATCCAGTT
>NZ_JAAGRY010000080.1 GCF_015707995.1 Microbacterium paulum | reverse complement strand
GCCCAGCACGGCGAGGGCGGCGTAGCCCACGCCGCCGGCCGCACCGGCGCCCGGTGTGAGCGCCGCGGGGCGGGCGAGCGGATGAGCGTCGATGAGGTGCGCCAGCCGTGCGAGGCCTCGCTCGAGGGCGGCGACATCATCGGCATCCGCCCCCTTCTGCGGACCGAACACAGCCGCGGCTCCCTGCGAGCCGAGGAGCGGGTTGTCGACATCGCTCGCGAGCACCACCTCGACTCCCGCGAGGCGCGCGTCGAGGCCCGACAGGTCGACCGCAACGAGCTCGGCGAGCGCCGCGCCGCCCGGCCCCACCGGGCCGCCGCCCGTCGACAGCCTCACGCCGAGCGCCTGCAGCATGCCCGCACCGCCGTCGGTGCACGCGCTGCCGCCGACCCCGAGCATGATCGAGGTCGCGCCCCGGTCGAGGGCCGCGGCGATCAGTTCGCCCGTGCCGCGGCTGGTCGCCGTGCGCGCGGCGCGCGCTCCGCCCGGCAGCAGATCGAGCCCGCTTGCCGCCGCCATCTCGACGATCGCCACACCGCCCCGCATCGCGATCGCCGCGTCGACCGGCTCGCCGGTGGGGCCGGTTGCGCGCACCGTCACCCGCTCGAACCCCGCCTCGATCGCGGCCTGCAGCGTGCCCTCGCCGCCGTCGGCGACGGGCACCGCCTCGACCTCGGCGTGCGGCAGCACCGCGGCGATGCCCGCCGCGAGGGCCGTCGCGACCTCGGCACCGGTGGCCGAGCCCTTGAACTTGTCGGAGGCGATGACGATGCGCATGATCCGCTCAGTCCGGCAGCGCGCGCAGCGCCACTCGGTCGGGCTTGCCGCTCGCCAGCATCGGCACGGCGTCGACCGCGATCACGGCGCGCGGGCGGGCGATCTTGCCCAGGGCAGCTTCGACCGCCGCGCGCACGCGGGCCGTGGCATCCGGGTGGCGCGCCGCGTCGCCGGTGCAGACGACGACGGATGCCTCGCCCCACCGCTCGTCGGGCACGGCGACGACCACCGCCCCCTCGAAGCCCGGCACGGCGCGCACCGCCCGCTCGACCCGGTCGAGCGAGACGTTGACACCCCCCGAGACGATCACGTTGTCGGCCCGGCCGGTGACCCGCAGGCGCCGGCCGTCCCACTCGCCCAAGTCGCCGGTGCGGTACCAGCGCGTACCCGCGGCGTCGACCTCGAACGCCGCGGCGGTGCGCACAGGGTCGCCGAGGTAGCCGTCGGCGAGCGTCGGCCCCGACAGCTGCACCTCGCCGCCCGCGATCCGCACACCGACTCCGTCGAGGGGCACGCCGTCGTAGACGCAGCCGCCCGACGTCTCGCTCGATCCGTAGGTGCGAACGATCCGGGCCCCCGCGGCGGCGGCGCGGTCGGCGAGCGCCGGGGCGAGAGCCTGCCCGCCGACGAGGATCGCCTCGAACGACGTGAGCGCGCGCGCCGCGTCGGCGTCCCCCGCGTCGACGGCGTCGAGCACCGTCTGCAGCTGCGCGGGCACGAGCGAGGTGTAGGCCGGAACGGGCACCCCGCCCTCGCTGGATGCCATGGCCGACGCCGCTGCGGCGAACGCGTGCGCCGAGAACGATCCCGCGAGGATCGCCGGCTCGCGCCCGCCGACGAGTGCCCGCACGAGCACCTGCACCCCGGCGATGTAGCCCGGCGGCAGAGCCAGCAGCCATGGGCCCTCGCCGATCCGCGCAGCCGTCGCGAGAGCTGAGGAGGTGAGGGCGGAGCGGCTGAGTGCGACCGACTTCGGATACCCGGTCGAGCCCGACGTCGTCACGACGACCGCCGTTCCGGCAGGCACCTCAGCCGGCAGCGCGGCAGAGGCGACCCCGCCCCCCGCCGTAGCGCCACCGCCACCACCATCGCCACCGCCAACGAGCGCGATCGCCGGCCCCGCACCGAGCACGGCGCCCCGGAGGCCCCGCAGCACGGCGCGCGCGTCAGAGGCATCCACTCGTTCGAGCCTCATCCGCGCCCACCGGTCGCTCGATGCGGGGGCGTCAGCAGGGAAAATCGACCGTCCGAGACCGTTCTGCGCCCGAAAAGCGCGATCCCCCCTGCTCTTGCCACGCTCGACCTCAGTAGTGGTAGGGGTACGGCGACCAGTCGGGGTCGCGCTTCTCGAGAAAAGCGTCGCGGCCCTCGACGGCTTCGTCGGTGCCGTAGGCGAGGCGGGTCGCCTCGCCGGCGAACACCTGCTGACCGACCATGCCGTCGTCGATCGCGTTGAACGCGAACTTCAGCATGCGGATCGCCGTCGGCGACTTGCCGAGGATCGTCCGCGCCGTCGCGACGGCCTCTCGCTCGAGCTCGGCGTGCGGCACGACCCGGTTGACGGCGCCCATCTCATAGGCGCGCTGCGCCGAGTACTCCTCGGCGAGAAAGAACACCTCGCGCGCGATCTTCTGCCCGACCTGCCGGGCCATGTACGCCGAGCCGTAGCCGGCGTCGAAACTGCCGACGTCGGCGTCGGTCTGCTTGAACTTTCCGTGCTCTGCGGATGCCACCGACAGGTCGCACACGATGTGCAGCGAATGTCCCCCGCCCGCCGCCCAGCCCGGGATCACGGCGATCACGACCTTCGGCATGAACCGGATGAGCCGCTGCACCTCGAGGATGTGCAGGCGGCCCGCCCGCGCCGGGTCGGGCGCCGTGGCGTCGTCGGCGGCGTAGGTGTAGCCGTCGCGACCGCGGATGCGCTGGTCGCCGCCCGAGCAGAACGCCCAGCCGCCGTCTTTCGCGCTCGGGCCGTTGCCGGTGAGCAGCACGACACCGATCTTCGGGTCCTGCCGGGCGATGTCGAGCGCGCGGTACAGCTCGTCGACCGTGTGCGGGCGGAAGGCGTTGCGCACCTCGGGCCGGTCGAACGCGATGCGGGCGATCCGCCCGTCGAGGCTCACGTGCGCGGTGATGTCGGTGTAGCCGTCCGAGGCCGGGGCAGGCGCCCACTCGGCCGGATCGAACAGGTCGGAGACGAAGCGGTCGGTCACCCGCCCAGCCTACGCGCGGCGCGTCGCGACACGTCGGGGCCCACCGCTACAGTCGAGCCATGACGACGCCGATCCGCCCGCTCACGCGCGCCGAGATCGAATCGGCCGCGTTCGGACCGCTGCTGTGGGAGGCGGCCGGCGTCGATGCGGATGCCCTGATGCACATCCGCGACGCGGAACTGCCCCACCTCGACGTGATCGGCACGGTCGAGGTCGACGCGGCGGGCGCGGGCGACGTCGTCGGCTTCGCGGCGTTCGACCGGCGCCCCGACCATCTCGAACTGCACTATCTCGCCGTGTCCGAGGCCGCCCGCGGAGTGGGTCTCGGCGCCCGCCTGATCGACGCGGTGCGCGCGAGCGCCCCGGGCCTGCCGCTGCGCGCTGAGACCGACGACGACGCGGTCGAATTCTACCGCTCGCTCGGATTCACGGTGCGCGACGCGCCACGCGACGCCCGCTGGCCCGGCCGGCGCCGCTATGCGTGCGAGATCGGGCCGCGAGAGGCATCCGCATGATCCTCGAACACGCCCTGCTGCCGGTGATCCCGGGGCGCGAGAGTGCCTTCGAGGAAGCGTTCGCGCAGGCGCGACCGCTCATCGAGGCAGCCCACGGATGCCGCGGCGTGCAGCTGCACCGCAGCGTCGAGACCCCGAACGAGTACGTGCTGCTCGTGCAGTGGACACGATCGCCGACCACACCGACGGCTTTCGCGGATCACCGGCTTACGCGCAGTGGCGCGAGCTGCTGCACCACTTCTACGACCCGTTCCCCGTCGTCGAGCACTTCGTCGAGGTCCGCTGACCCACCCGCGGGGCCGCACCGGGCGCTCTGTCGCCGTGGGAGAATGAGTTACGGCGACTCCCACCCCGAAACGGGAGGCGCCGGGAAGGCTCATCGTGCAGATCAGGAACTCTTCGGACTGGCGCGACGCCCTCCCCTTCGAACTGCCGGTCGCGGCCGCCGAGGCTGTGCCGGGCGACCCGACCCGGTGCGCGGGCTGCGGCGTCGACAGCGAGCCCTGGCCGCGCGAAGCGCTGTGGGTCGTGAAGCACCGGCATCCGACGAACCCGGCCGGGTTCGTGCGCTACTACTGCGCCGATCACAAGCCCACCCCGAAGCTCGCGCCGCCGGTGCCGGCACCCGAGCGCGCGCGGCGCGCGCCCGTGTCGACCCCGCGCAAGGCCGCTGCGCCGACGATCCCCGAGCGCGCCGTCGTGCTGTGCCCCGACTGCTTCGTGCAGGTGCCGCCGACCGGCGTCTGCGGCATGTGCGGCCAGCAGGTCGCCTGAGCCCCGGCCCGTCTGACCCCGGTCCCCGACGCCTCCTCTCGCCCGACCCGGCGCGAACGCGGCTAGCGTGAGGGCATGAGTGCTCTCACCGGAACCGTCGCCCTGATCACGGGCGCCTCGAGCGGGATCGGCGCGGCCACCGCCCGCGTCCTCGCCGCCGAGGGCGCCGCCGTCGCGCTCGTCGCCCGCCGCGCCGACCGCCTCGATGCCCTTGCGGCCGAGATCACGGGCGCCGGGGGCCGCGCGCTCGCGATCGTCGCCGACATCACCGACCGCGGTGAGGCGGATGCCTCGGTCGCGCGCACCGTCGACGAACTCGGCCGCCTCGACATCCTGGTGAACAACGCCGGGCTCATGCTGGTGGGCCCGATCGAGGAGGCGCCGATCGACGAGTGGGATCGCATGATCGACCTGAACCTCACCGCCGCCCTGTCGATGACGAAGGCCGCGCTGCCGCATCTGCTCGCCGCCGCGGAGAGCGATCCGCGCCGTGTCGCCGATGTCGTCAACATCTCGTCGACCGCGGGCCGCCAGGTCAAGCGCGGCTCGGGCGTCTACAACCTCACCAAGCACGGACTCGGTGCGTTCAGCGAGTCGTTCCGGCAAGAGTTCAGCGCCCGCTACGTGCGGATGGCGCTCATCGAGCCGGGAGCGGTCGACACCGAGCTGCGCGACCACATCCGCGACGGCGTGCGCGAGGGCAACATCGAACGCGCCCGCACGCTCGACCCGCTGCAGGCGGGCGACATCGCCGAGGCGATCGGCTACGTCGTCACCCGCCCGCGCCGGCAGACGATCAACGAAGTGCTGAGCCGGCCGACCTTGCAGAACGACTGACCCGCGCTCCAGCGAAGCGGGTCAGTCGATCCATTTCGGCGAAGCAGGTCAGCCGAGCACGACGAGAAAGCCCAGCACGGCGCTCGCGACGGCGACCACGGTCAGCGGCAGAGCGGGAATGACCGACTCCTTGCGGCGGATGTGCACGACGGTGGCGCCGAGCATGAGGATCGCGATGCCGACGGCCGCGATCGGGGTGAGGATCGGTGCGATGCCGGTGGCGAGCGGCAGGATCAGTCCGAGCCCACCGAGCACCTCGACGATGCCGATCAGGCGAATCGCGAGGGGCGAGAAGTCTTCGGTCCACGCCATGCGGGGGTTTTCGGCGAGCTTCGCCTTCGGGCTCGTCGCCTTGGCGAAGCCGGCGCCGAGCATGAGGAGGGCGAGGATGATGTTGATGATCCACAGTGCGATGAGCATGAGGGGTTCCTTCTAAGGTTACTATCGGTAAGCAACCACATCATGCGTCATCTTCGCAGCGCGTACAAAAGGAACACCGGTGTCACCGACTCACACCGCAGGGACCATAGACCTCGCCGACGCGCGCAGCCCCTACGAGGGCAGCTGCCGTGCGCACGGCAACGACGGGCGCGCGATCCGCGACATCCTCGCCCGCATCGGCGACAAGTGGTCGCTGCTCGTGATCGCGACGCTGCACGAGGGGCGCCTGCGATTCGGCGAATTGCTCGGGCACATCCCCGGCATCTCGCAGCGCATGCTCACCCTCACGGTGCGCCAGCTCGAACGCGACGGCATCGTCACCCGCACCGTGTACCCCGAGGTGCCGCCGCGCGTCGAATACGAGCTCACCGACCTCGGCGAGACGCTCTTCGTGCCGGCTCGGGCGATCGCCGATTGGGCCGTCACCCATCACGACGAGATCGAGCGCGCCCGCGCCGAGTACGACGCGCGCTGATCACCGACACCCGGGCACCTCGCCGAGGCAGGATGGATGCCATGGACCTGCCCGCTCTCGCCGACCTGCGCGCCGAGGCGCACGTCGTCTCCCTCCCCCTCGTCACGCGCTTCCGCGGCGTCGACCACCGCGAGGCGCTGATCCTGCGCGGCCCCGAAGGCTGGACCGAGTTCTCGCCCTTCCTCGAGTACGGCGACGACGAGGCATCCGTCTGGCTCGCCGCCGCGATCGACTTCGGCTGGCGCACCCAGCCGCCCGCCCTCCGCGACCGCGTGCCGGTGAACGCCACGGTGCCCGCCGTCACGGCGGCGGAGGTGTCCGCTGTGCTCGCGCGGTTCGACGGCTGCCGTACGGCGAAGGTCAAGGTCGCCGAGCGCGGGCAGACCCTCGCCGACGACGTCGCCCGCGTGCGCGCGGTGCGCGCCGCGATGGGCTTCGAGGGCCGTGTCCGGCTCGACGCGAACGGCGGCTGGAATGTCGACGAGGCCGAGCGCGCCGTGCACGCCCTCGCCGAGTTCGACCTCGAGTACCTCGAGCAGCCGTGCGCCGAGGTCGACGAGCTCGTCGAACTCCGCGAGCGCCTCGCCGACTGGGGCATCCCGCTCGCTGCCGACGAGAGCGTCCGCAAGGCATCCGACCCGCTCGCCGTCGCCCGCGTCGGCGCCGCCGACCTCGTCGTCGTCAAGGCGCAGCCGCTCGGCGGGGTCACCCGCGCCCTGGAGATCGTCGGCGCGGCGGGCCTTCCCGCGGTCGTCTCGAGCGCCCTCGATACCTCGATCGGGCTGTCGATGGGGGTCGCCCTCGCCGCGGCCCTCCCCGACCTGCCCTACGACTGCGGGCTCGGCACGGCGTCACTCCTCGCCGCCGACGTCACGACGGCGCCCCTCCGCCCCGTCGGCGGGTCGCTGCCGGTCGGCCGCGTCGAGGCCGACGCCGCGCTGCTCGCGCAGCACGCGGCATCCGCCGAGCGACGGGACTGGTGGCTCGACCGGCTCGAGCGCTGTCATGCCATCCTCGCCGCAGGCTGAGCGGCTGAGGACCCCGTCGCGGGTCAGTGTCCGCGACGGGTCGCGTCGTGCACCTCGCCGACGAGCTCTTCGATGATGTCCTCGAGGAACAGCACCCCCGTCACCTCGCCCGAGGCATTCCGCACCTGCGCCAGGTGACGGCCCGAGCGCCGCATGAGCGCCAGCGCGTCTTCCAGATCGGTGGTCTCGGCGACCGGCACCATGTGGTGGATGCGCTTGGGCCTGATCGGCGCGTCGACGTTGTTCGAGGCATCCGTGCCCTCGGCGGCGCGCAGCACGTCCTTCAGGTGGACGTACCCGATCGGCGCCCCCGTCGCATCCACGATCACGTAGCGCGAGAACCCGTGCTTGGCGACGGCGCGCTCGATCTCGTCGGGCGTCGTGACCTCGGGCAGCGTCACGAGCTGCGAGAGCGGCACGGCGACGTCGCTCGCCTTCTTGTCGGTGAACTCGACCGCCGCGGTGACCGCGCCCGACGCATCGTCGAGCACGCCCTCCATGCGCGACTGCGCGACGATCGTCGCCACCTCGTCGAGCGTGAAGGTCGAGGATGCCTCGTTCTTCGGCTCGACCCGGAACAGGCGCACGATGTGGTTCGCGATCCAGTTGAGCGCCACGATGATCGGGTAGAAGAGCTTCGACACCCACACGAGCGGGGTCGCGAGCAGCAGCACGGCCCGGTCGGGCAGCGAGAACGCCAGGTTCTTCGGCACCATCTCGCCGAACACGACGTGCAGGTACGAGACGATGATCAGCGCCGTGGCGAACGCGACGCCGCCGATGACGGCCTCGCTCCACCCGGTGAGGCCGAGCGGCCCCTCGAGCAGGTGGTGGATCGCCGGCTCCGAGACGTTCAGGATCAGCAGCGAGCAGATCGTGATGCCCAGCTGCGACGTCGCGAGCATGAGCGTCGCGTGCTCCATGGCGTAGAGCGCGGTCTTCGCGGTCTTCGACCCGCGTTCGGCGAGCGGCTCGATCTGCGAGCGCCGCGCCGAGATCACGGCGAACTCCGACGCGACGAAGAAGGCGTTGAACGCCAGCAGCACGACCAACCACGCGATTCCGGCCCAGTCGTTCATCGCCGCTCACCCCCTTCGGGTGCGACGGCTTCTCGGGCGGATGCCTCGAGCTCCGCTCCGTCCGGCAGCGGATGCGGGGTGAAGCGCACCCGGTCGACCCGGCGCCCGTCCATGCGCGCGACTTCGAGCGTGCCGTCTTCGAGCTCGACGGTGTCGCCCACGCGGGGAATGCGCTCGAGGCTCGACATGACGAATCCGCCGACGGTGTCGTACACGTCGCCTTCGGGCACCCGGATGCCGGTGCGATCGAGCACCTCGTCGGGGCGCAGCTCGGCGGGGAAGGTCACCGAGCCGGCGAGGCGCACGACACCCGCACGACTGCGGTCGTGCTCGTCGAGCACCTCGCCGACGATCTCTTCGACGAGGTCTTCGAGGGTGACGACGCCGGCGGTGCCGCCGTACTCGTCGACGACGATCGCCATCTGGTATCCCTTGGCCCGCAGCTCCGTCATCACGGCGTCGAGGTGCACCGCCTCGGGCACCCGCAGCGGCTCTTCGGCAATCGCGGCGGCGGGCACCTCGCCGCGGCGGTCGCGGGGAACGCTGACCGCCTGCTTGAGGTGCGCGATGCCGATGATGTCGTCCATCGAGTCGTCGTAGACGGGAAAGCGGCTGTGTCCGGTGCGGCGGGCGAGCTGGATGACATCTTCCACGCTGTCGCCCGCGGCGACCGCATGGATCAAGGGGCGCGGCGTCATGACGTCGGCCGCGGTCAGCCGCGCGAAGGTGAGGGTGCGGTCGAGGAGGGAGGCGGTGTCCTGTTCGAGCACGCCCGCGCTCGCCGAGCGGCGCACGAGACTCGACAGCTCTTCGGCGGTGCGAGCCCCCGAGAGCTCCTCCTTGGGTTCGATGCCCATGCGGCGGAGGATCGCGTTGGCGCTGCCGTTGAGCAGCGCGATCGCGGGGCGGAAGACCGTCGTGAAGGCGACCTGGAACGGCATGACGAGCTTCGCCGTCTGGCGCGGGATCGCGAGGGCGAAGTTCTTCGGCACGAGTTCGCCGATGATCATCGAGAACGTCGTGGCGATCGCAATGGCGACAACCGTCGCGATGGGGCGCACCGCGGCATCCGGCACCCCCCACGCCTTCAGCACGGGGCTGAGCAGGTTGGTCAGCGCCGGCTCCATCGTGTAACCGGTGAGGAGCGTCGTCAAGGTGATGCCGAGCTGCGCGCTGGACAGGTGCGTCGACGTGATCTTCAGGGCGTCGATCGTCAGCGACAGCCGGGACTCGCCCGCAGCGCGGCGGGCCTCGAGGTCGGCTCGGTCGAGGTTGACGAGCGCGAACTCGCTCGCGACGAACAGACCGGTCCCGATGGTGAGCAGCAGCCCCACGCCCAACATGACGTAATCCATCACGCGTCACCCCCGATCACGGTCGAGGAGGGTCGGTGGGGCGATCGTCTGCAACTAGGAGGGTCGTCCATTGTGCGAACAAGTGTACGGCACGCCCGCACCCCGTGGCTGGGTGCTCCCCGCCCGCGCATCCCAGCCCGGGTGGCGCCCGGCCTACCAGCTGACGGGCAGCGCCTTGCCCTCTTCGTAGCCGGCGGCGGATTGCAGGCCGACTGTGGCGCGCTCGTGGAACTCGGGCACGCTGGATGCCCCGGCGTAGGTGAACGACGATCGCACCCCCGACGTGATCATGTCGACGAGGTCTTCGACCGAGGGGCGCAGCGGGTCGAGGTAGATCTTCGACGACGAGATGCCCTCGGCGAAGAGCTCCTTGCGGGCGCGGTCGTACGCGTCGAGCCGCCCGAACCGGCCCTGCACGGCCTTGGTCGAGGCCATGCCCCACGACTCCTTGTACACACGCCCCGCGTCGTCGATCTGTAACTGGCCCGGCGCTTCGATCGTGCCCGCGAACCACGAGCCGATCATGACGGATGCGGCGCCGGCGGCGAGCGCGAGCGCGACGTCGCGCGGGTAGCGCACTCCCCCGTCGGCCCAGACGTGCGCGCCGAGTTCGGCGGCGGCCTGCGCCGTCTCGAGCACGGCCGAGAACTGCGGGCGGCCCACGGCCGTCATCATGCGCGTCGTGCACATGGCACCCGGGCCGACGCCGACCTTGAGGATCGACGCGCCCGCTTCGACGAGATCGCGCGCACCCTCACCGGTGACGATGTTGCCCGCCGCGATCGGGATGCCGAGGTCGAGCGAGGCCACGGTCTGCAGGGCGCGGAGCATCCCTTCCTGGTGACCGTGCGCTGTGTCGACGACGAGCACGTCGACGCCGGCAGACGCGAGCGCGCGAGCCTTCGACGCGACGTCTCCGTTGATGCCGACGGCGGCGGCGACGATGAGCCGTCCGTCGGTGTCGACCGCGGGGCGGTAGAGGGTCGAGCGCAGCGCGGTCCGGTGCGAGAGCGTGCCGACGAGGTAGCCGTGATGCAGCACGCACACCGTCTCGGCCTCGGCGGCGACGATGAGGTCGAAGGCGTGCCGGGCGGTCTCGACGTCGTCGGCGTCGATCGAGGGCGTGCGGCCCCGCGCGAGATCGCCCAGCCGCGCGTCGGGCAGGGCGGTGCCGAGCCGGGTCGCGGCGACGACCCCGATGATGTCGTCGACGTGCACGCGCTCGGCGAGCTTCTCGACGACGACGATGCCGTGCCCGGCGGTGGCCGGCAGCAGCGCCGCCGCTTCGGCGACCGTGGCCGAGGCGGGCAGCACGACGGGACTGTCCCAGCGCACCGGCTGCTCTTTGACCCACCGGATGGCGGCGTCGATCTCTTGCAGCGGCATGTCCTGCGGCAGCACTCCGAGCCCGCCGCGGCGGGCGAGGGCGGCCGCGAGGCGCGGCCCGGTGACCGAGTTCATGTTGGCGGCCACGAGCGGGATCGTCGCGCTCGTGCCGTCGCCCGGCGACAGATCGACGTCGAGCCGGCTCGTGACGCCCGAGCGCCGCGGCACGAGGAAGACGTCGGAGTAGGTCAGGTCGACGGTCGGTTCGGAGCCGGAGAAGTGCATACCCCCACGGTACCCGCCGGCAAACCTGGGATACCCTTGGTGGATGTGTGCGTGAGCGCCCGCTCGGGCCCCGCGCCGCAAAGACTTCATCGACGAAAGCAGGCGCAAACCGTGTCCAGTCAGGCGACCGGCGTGGGTACTTCGACAGACGGCGATTTCGGAGCCAACGAGTGGCTCGTCGCCGAGATGTACGACCAGTTCGCAAAGGATCGTGACTCCGTCGACCGGTCGTGGTGGCCGGTGCTCGAGGCGTACGAGAAGACCCAGAAGGATGCCTCGGCCGCCGCCCCGGCAGAGGCGAAGCCCGCGCAGGCGAACACGGCGACCGCCGCGCCGGCGAAGCCCGCCGAGCCGTCGCAGGCGAAGCCCGCGGCATCCACCCCCACCGCCGACGCGCGTCCGCTGACCGCGCCCATCCCCGTCGTCG